>QJZQ01000090.1 GCA_003246675.1 Nitrospirota bacterium
CCCCCCTCAAAGGTGATCGGGTGGTCCTTCGCGTGCCCCGTTCTCGATAGCTCCTTCATCGACTTTCCCGCAGCCTTCACGCCAGAAATCACCGCCTCAAAAAACGCCTGTTTGGGAACCTGTGCCGAACAGGAGGCCGCCATCAAGAGCTTGCCCGAAGCGGTCAATTCCGCCCCGAGTTTTGCCAGCCGCACGTAGGCATTCACCGCCTGATCCCGTTGTTTCTTTTTATTGGCAAATGCCGGCGGGTCAAGAATCACCAGATCGAACTCTTCACCACGCGCCTTGAGCTCGGCCAATTTTTCAAAGGCATCTCCCGCGATTTGCCGAAACCGGGGAGGCTCGAAACGCTCTCCGGGGAAATTACGTTTCAGCGTTTCGCCGGAGAGTTTAAGCGCGTGCCGGTTGGAATCGATCTCCGTCACTTCTCGTGCGCCGCCGGCAAACGCGTACGCGGTGAAGGCGCCCGAATAACTGAAGACATTCAGGACGCGCTTGCCCTGTGATAAATTTTTTACCCGCTCGCGGTTTTCCCGCTGATCGAGAAAGAAACCGGTCTTGGAGCCCTTCAATACATCGGCCTCGAACTGAAGACCATTTTCTAAAAAGGCCACCGGTCCGTTGAGTGCGGGGCCGAAAAGAAGGGCCCCTTCTTTCAGGGAACTCTGCTCTTCCAAAGGCCGCGAAGCGTTTCGGCTCACCCGGAGCACCAGCCGCCGGATCGGCAACTCCGCTTCAAACAGAGCCATCAGCGTTTCGAGAAAAGGCAGCCAGGATGCGGTATAGAGCTTAAGCACTCCCGTGTCGCCATAGCGGTCGAGCACCAGCCCGGGGAAGCCGTCGTTCTCGCCATGCAGAATCCGGTAACCTGTCGTTGCCCCGGCCTCCAGGCCTTTCCGGAGCGCAAGAGCCTGCTCCAGACGCTCCTTGAAAAATGCGGCATCGATCTCCCTCGAGCGGTTGACGGTAAGCACCCTGAGGCAGATGTCCGAGAAAGGATCGTAAAGGCCGAGCGCAAGAAATTTGTTCTTCGCGTCATACACGACCCCCATTTCTCCAGGTGCGCCGGGGCCACTTTGGCTCTCCACCTGGTACTTGAAGACCCAGGGCCATCCCGCACGGATTTTTCCCTGCAGGGTTTTTGAAATACGGATTTTTATCATAGGGGAAACGTGGGCCTCCGCGCTCAGCGGAAACCGGCGGCCTCAATCCAGCCGCGGAAGGCGGATGTGATCCAGAGTATTAAGAATTTTCGCCCGCCGGTGGTTGACATACTTTCCCGGCCGGTGAAGGGACCATCGCCTCGGGTTCGGCAGGATGGCGGCCAGCCCCGCCGCCTCCACCGGCGACAGGGTCGCGCAGGAATGGTTGAAATACTCCCGCGCAGCGGCCTCGCAGCCGTAAATGCCATCCCCCCATTCGATGACGTTCAGGTAAACCTCCATGATGCGGCCTTTATCCCAGAACGTTTCGATAAGAAAGGTGAAATAGGTCTCCAGGGCCTTTCTCAGCCAGGTTCGCTCCTGCCACAGAAAGACGTTTCGCGAGGTTTGCATGGAAATGGTGCTGGCGCCTATTTTCCGGTCGGTGGTGAGGTTGACCTTGATAGCCGATTCGATCGCCTGCCAGTCGAACCCCTTGTGCTTGAAATATTTCTGATCCTCCGCGGCAACGACCGCCTTGATGAGGTACGGCGATATCTCGTCGATGCGTTTCCAGTGCATGAACGCCAGGGGCATCTTGTCGTTGTAGTCGCTTTCGACCCAGCGAATCCACATGAGCATGGTCGTGGAAGGGTTGGCCGTGCTGTAAATGAGGACGGGAACCACCGTCAGGGCGAGGAAGCAGAGCAGGAGGTCGAACAGAATTTTGCCTGGCCGGATGCGGATGGTGCGTTTTTTCTTTGGTCCCCGATTCTTCTTGCTCACAGGCTTGGGCATGCGGGCTCCGGGCAGGCAACTGCCGCCCTCTCCACCGGATGATGCTGTTTCATGGCGAGCGGACGCGGCTCAGCTTTCATTGAGAGCCTGATCGTAAAGCCGGACGGTGTGGACAAAATCTTCCCAATGCTGCGTCGGGATTTCGCGGTTGAACGTGGTCAGATGTTTGAACTCGAAGGGGTTGTATATCCGTTTGCGCTTGCCGCGGCCTTTGATTTCGTAGTGCAGATGCGGCGCGAACGTCCTGCCGGTGTTTCCCGACTCGGCGATTTTCTGGCCTTTTTTCACGTAAAGCCCCGGCTTCACCAGCACCCGGCTGAGGTGCAGGTACAGGGTTTTGACGCCTTCGCGTGGATGGTCGATCTCGACACAGTAGCCGTTGGACCGAATGTTCCAGTTCGTGCGGGTGACCTTTCCTTCGAAGCTTGAGAAAATCGGCGTTCCCACCTCGGCCTTGAAATCGGTTCCGGCGTGGCCTCCCCGATCGCCGCGAAAATCTCCCGGCAGGGAGGTGATCTCCTGGTAATCCTGAATGGGCGCGGCTTCGCCGGCGATGCGCCGCGCAATCTCCTTGCCTTCCTGATCGTAGTAGACGCCGTAGTCCAGCTCACCGGTGCGGTAGAAATTCGCCTGAAACGTTTTCCCGGCAAACTCGCTTTTGTACACCAGCTTGAGAATCTTGAAACGTTCCTCCGAATCCAGCTTTTCGTAGACCAGGTGGACGCTGTCGCCGTTGCGCATGTTGCTCTCCACATCGAAGAACCACACGAGCAGGCGGCTGATATAGGCGGACATTTGCTCGCACCCTTCCTGCATGATCCGGCAGGTCGAGAAACTGAGTGAATTGCGCACCTTGAAGTGAAGGGCATGGATTTCCTTACCCTCGCCGAAGTCCTGGGAAGAAAACGATGCCCGCTTCACTTCCACCCGCTCCAGTTTGGTTTTCTTCCTCGGCGCCACCGGCAGGGCAGGCGCGGGCGTCTTTTTCTCCACCGCGGCTTCGTCCACGGCAGCAGGCACGGGAACCGCCGGCAATGGCGCTACGGGCACCGGCTCGCTCTTCGCTGCTACTTCGGTGGCGGTTTCGAGGGGGGCCGGGGCATCAGGATTGTTGTGTAAAATAAAATAGATATTGAGCCCGATGGAAACCATAAAGATCAGCGTGAATATTTTACGGGACCAGGCAGCCCTGCTGCGGCTCGGGATCTTCTGAGAATTCAAGACAGAATGCGGTTCCATGCGGTGACCGGGTGAGGTTGTGAATGGTGGTTTTACAGGCCGCTCGGCTAAGGGCCTGCGGGACCGGAGTATAAACAGGACGGGAAAACCACTCGGCCTTGCGGCGGCTCTTGTTCGGCAGCGGTTTTCGTATTAAAATTCAAGCACTTCAATTATCTCAAAAGCGGAATCATTTCTCAACAGCTCTTCCATCTTTTATCGCGGTCGTGTGCATGAATTATAAACCCGAAGTGGTTTACATCGAAAAAGGCGCCGAGGGGTACCCGTTCACCGACAAGGTGCTTGAAAAACTGCCGGACACGCCCGTACGCCTCATCGCGGATAGCGCCTCGGTGGTCGAAGAGATCAAGAGAACCCGGGACGACGTGTTCGGCGCAGGCAAGCAGCAATTGGTGCTGTCGCGTTTCAAGGGAACTTTGCTCAAAAAATGCCCGGGAATCAGCCCGGGCATGGTGTGCTGCAATTACTACATCGTCAACCTGATGAAGAATTGCATCTACGATTGTTCCTATTGTTTTTTGCAGGGTTTCCTGGAGAACAACCCCCTCCTGGTGGCCTACGTGAACGTGGAGGATTTTCTCGGCGAGCTCGATGCCGCGTTCCACGCTCACCCGGATAGAACCTTTCGAGTGGGCACGGGAGAACTCGCCGACAGCCTGGCGCTCGACGACCTGTTGCCCTATTCCGACGCGCTGATCCCCTTCTTCAACGAACGGGACAACGCCGTGCTGGAACTCAAGACCAAATCCGACCGGGTCGACCGCCTGCTCGGCCAGGGAAGCTGCAAAAACGTCATCGTCTCCTGGTCGCTCAACCCGCAGGCGGTGATCGACCGCGAGGAAAAAGGCACACCGGGCCTGGCCGAGCGCCTCGCCGCCGCCCGCAAGTGTCAGGACAAGGGCTACCGCATCGGCCTTCACCTCGACCCCATCGTTTTGTTTCCCGGCTGGGAAGAGGCCTACCAGAGCCTGGTCCGTCAGGTGTTCGCCGCGTTGTCTCCGGAAAAAATCGAGTGGATCAGCCTGGGGAGTTTTCGCTACCGCTCCAACCTGAAAAAGGTGATTCGCGAGCGGCATCGGGACACCGGCCTGTTCACCGCCGAGCATGTGCCCGGCCGGGACGGCAAATACCGCTACTTCCGCCCCCTGCGCAACCGGGCCTACGAAACCGTGCGCCGCATGCTCAAACAGGAGTCGGAGGCGCTCAGCGTCTACCTGTGCATGGAAACGAAGGAAATCTGGGAAGGGGTGACGGGGAAAACCCCGCGAAGCGATGAAAAGCTGAACCAGTTTTTCGACCTGTGAGGCCG
>QJZQ01000213.1 GCA_003246675.1 Nitrospirota bacterium
CCGCTACCTGCCGGCCCAGGGCCAGCCGACGCTCTTAAACGGCAATGATCTGCGGAAAAAATTCGGGCTGGCGCCCTCGCCTCTGTACCGCAGCTTGTTGGGAGAAATTGAGGAAGGGCGCGTGCTCGGCTCGCTTAAAACCGCCGCCGAGGCCGAGGCCTACGTGCGCCGCCATCTTGCCATGGACTGATGCGCCGCACGCGTCCATGACGAAGCGCAATTCACCGTCCGCCCACGCAGGCGGAGCTTCCGGTTAAAGGGAGTCTACTTCTCTTCCACCGCCACCGCCGGGGTTTCGGACGCCGCTGCCTGCGGTGTCTCTTCGAGTTCCGTCACGACATCCTGCCCGGCCTCGGGGCTCCCCTGAGGCATTGACTCCACCTCCGGGTTCGCGGCAGCGGTTTCCTCCGGCAAAGCCGGTTGTTGCGTAGCCCGAGAAGCGGCTTCCTTGCTTGCGTTGTCCGCGGGCTTTTTCTCGACCAGCAAATTGTACCCGAGGATGAGAAAAAGCAGCGCGACCATCACCAGCAGGAACGCGCGTTGCCCCTTCGAAGCCTCCTCCATCCCGTATGCGGCTTCTCCCTGTTCGGCTTCCCCCACCAGGGCGGTTTCCTGCTCTGCCGGGGTGGAGTCCTCGGCGAATGCGGCGGCTTCTTCCTCTGGCCCGGCGGTTTCCGCCCCGAATTCGTTGCTGTATTCGGCGATTTCGGGCGCTAAAGTATTTTCGGGAACCTCTGCCGCCTCCTCCGATGGCGTGGGGGTTTTCTCGAAAAGGGGCGCCAGTTGGGAGTGCTGGACCAGCCGCACCCACTGTTTGCCCTCGGCGGAAATTTCATCGTCGGGTGAAAGTTCACCCGTCTGGATACGTTGCACCAGGGTCTTGGTGGAAACGGTTTCCTCCACGTGGCCATTTTGCCGGAGAAAAACATAACGCAGCCGTTTGGATGTTGGAGCCATGAGAAGTCCCTCGAAAAAGCCGGGGATGATTGGCGTCCCCGGGTTCGCTGCCGGCATTCTACCCTATTCGCCCCTTCGGCACAAAAATTATCGCTTCCGTTACTGCCACGTCAGGGCTTGGCGGGGCCGAGCGGCCTGTGATATGCTGAAAACATTCAACCTAAGAGGAATGCCATGACCGTTCGCTATCAAAATACCGCCTGGGACGACAAAAAAATCATCATCGGTGAAGCGCCGGTGGCGGACCCGGGTCGCGTCAACCTGCTCATCGGTTTTCACGGTGCCGATTCGACGCCGGAGAACTTGCTCGTCCACGGCAACAGGCTGAAACTTGAAAATACATGGATGTTCTTTCCCGAAGGCCCGGTCGATGCCGGCGAGGGCCTGTGGAGCTGGTGGCAGGACGGCCCGCGGCAGAAAGCCTCGGTGGAGAACTTCATCACCGCCGCCGACAAACTCATCGAGAAAGCCCACCGCCACCTCGAATCCCGGTTTCCCGGCGCCACGCCGCGCATCTGCCTTTGGGGTTTCTCCCAGGGTGCGGCAGCCTCGCTGGTGTACACCCTGCTCGGCACCCACCCCATCACCAGGGCCGCCTCGGTCTGCGGGTTCCTGCCCGAAATGCCGGAAGCAGGAGAACGCCCCGGCCGGCCGGCAACGGAGATTCTCGGCATTTACGGATTGAACGACGAGGTCGTCCCTTCGTTTCTCGCCGACCACGCCCTCGACGAAATGAAGAACCACGGCCACCGGCTTGTGGCGCGCGAAACCCCGCAAGGCCACGAACTTAACGACGCCAACTTGGAGGAAATCCGCAACTTCCTGAATGGATGAAAAGAATTTTCTGAAGCCAGTCGGATGTTGACAGGCCCGCCGATTCTGTTATGATCGGGGCGAACAATTCATTTCATACTGTTTGGAAACAGGGAAGACGGTGCAAATCCGTCGCGGACCCGCCGCTGTAACCGGGGACAGGTCCCGCAAAACCACTGTCGATGCTCGACGGGAAGGAGCGGGAGCCAGGACGATCCGGGAGCCAGAATATCTGTCCAGACAGTCTTCGCTAACTCTTCGCGGATTGAGGGTTGCAGGCTGCGCCTGAGACCCCATTCCTTTTGGAATGGGATTTTTTTTGCCCTTCTTCCTTCCCGCGCGAGGCCGCCATGCAGGAAGAAGGCAAAATCAACGCGCCGCACTCGTTCTTGCGCCTCCAGGCGTTTTTAACCGCCTGGGCGCTTCTTGCCCTACTCCTGAGCGCCGCCCAGGCCAAGGCCGCGCCGTCTCGCATCATTTCCCTGTCCCCTGCGGTGACGGAAATTCTCTTCGCTCTGGGCGAGGGCGGCCGTCTGGCGGGCGTCACCGATTTTTGCAAGTTCCCTCCCGCAGCGACCCGCCTGCCCAAAGTCGGCGGGTTTCTGAACCCCAGTTACGAGCGGATGCTGTCGCTCGGCCCCGACCTCATCATCCATCAGGCGGACAGTAAAGCCATCGCCGACTTCGCACGCCAGGCGGGTTTTAAAAACCTTGCCGTTTCCATGCTCACGCTGAAGGAAATTTTCCACACCATCGAAACCCTGGGCGCTCTTCTAGACCGTCAGGCGGCCGCGGCGGCACTGAGCTCGAAGCTGCGCGCCGAACTGAAATCCCGTAAAGATGAAATCGCGCCTCTCGGCCGAAAGTCGGTTTTCCTTCTGCTTGGCGTGGGCAATGAACCCGCCCAGACGCTCTACGGCGTGGGGCCGGATACTTACCTGGGCGAGCTGCTCGCGCTCGCGGGCGGCGACAATATTCTTTCACCTTCCCTGCCCCCCTATCCGAAAATCAACAAGGAATTCCTCATCGCCCGGTCGCCCGAAGTCATCATCGAGGTCGGGCCAGCCGTACTGCCCCAGGAAGAGTTGACCCGCCGAAAAAACCAGTGGCGGCAATATTCCACGCTGCAAGCGGTGAAAGACGAAGCGATCCATTTTCTCGGAGGCGATGAACTGCTCGTGCCCGGCCCGCGCTTCATCCTCGTCCTCGACCGCTTCATCCAGGCGCTGCATCCAGAGCGGCCCCCGAGGCCCGCAGAGGCGGGCCTCCCGTCCGGGGCACCGGAACCATGAACAAGCCCCTGCTCGAAACGGTACGCGCCGGCTTTGCTTACGATAAGGAGGCGGTGCTCCGGGACATCTCCCTCACCATCGGCGAGGGGGAATTCATCGGCATCATCGGCCCCAACGGCTCCGGCAAATCGACGCTCCTTAAAATCCTGGGAGGCTATCTGCCCGCCAGCGGCCGCGTCCGGTTCCGCGGCGACCCCATCGAAAACTGTTCGAGAAAGGCCCTGGCCCGAGCCATCGCCTGGGTGCCGCAGGAGCATCCCATGGCCTTCCCCTTCCGCGTCATGGAACTCGTGATGATGGGCCGCCACCCCTACGCATCGCCACTTCGTTTCGAAACCGGGGAGGACCACCGGGCCGCCGAAAAGGCCATGGCGGTCACGGGCATCGCCGCCCTCGCGTCGCGCCGCTTCGACGAAATCAGCGGCGGTGAAAAGCAGCGCGTCATGATGGCCGGGGCCATCGCCCAGAATACCGATGCCCTGCTGCTCGATGAACCGACCGCCGCACTGGACATCAAATACCAGATAGAAATTCTGGAAATTCTGAAGCACCTGAATCAGGACGAAAACAAAACCCTCGTCGTCGCCCTTCACGACCTGCACCTCGCCTCCCGATATTGCCACCGGCTGATTCTTCTCGACCGTGGCCGCATCGTGAAAGACGGCTCCCCGGCCGACGTCCTGACCCGGGAGACGCTCGAACCGGTGTACGGCGTGCGGGTGCGTCTGCTCGCCGACGGCGAGGGCGGAATCCATATTTCCCCGGAGGCTCCATGCAATTCGTGAGCCTGCCCGTGATGACACGCAAACGCTATATAGCCACCCTGGGCATGTTCTTGGTTTTCCTTGCGCTGACCCTCGCGCTCGCGCCTCTGGTCGGCCCGACGCGCATCGACCTGGGAAAGGCCCTGTCGAGAACCCTTCCGTTCGCCGACAACATCGACGCCAATATCCTGTTCATCGCCCGCCTGCCCCGGGCGCTGCTCGCCGCTCTCACCGGAGGGGCCCTGGCGGTGGCGGGCTGCGTGTTTCAGGCCCTGCTGAGGAACGACCTCGCCGCACCGATCACCCTCGGGGTGGCCAGCGGTGCGGCTTTCGGCGCGGTGCTCGCCATCGCGCTTGCGGGAACGTTCAGCATTCTCGGTTTCTCGGCGGTGAGCCTCGGCGCGTTCATCGGCGCGGCGGGCGCGGTGGCGCTGGTCCTCGGGCTGTCCCGGGCCAGGCACGGCGAGATGCCGACAGCGTTCATGCTGCTTGCGGGCGTGACGGTAAATTTCTTTTTCGCCGCCCTGGTGATGCTCGTTCACTACCTGTCCGATTTCACGCAGTCGTACCGCATCGTGCGCTGGCTGATGGGCGGCCTGGACATCACCGACTACCAGACCGTTCTCTCCATCTGCCCGCCGGTATTTCT
>QJZQ01000035.1 GCA_003246675.1 Nitrospirota bacterium
AATGGCCGCGGGTTTCTCCAAGGTGATGCCTTCGCCCAAATATCTCTTCAAGGTGGCAGAGGACGCCTTCCTCATCATTCTCCTCAACCGCGAGCGCGCGGAGGTTCTCTCCCTGGAAACCAAACTCAGCAACCTGTTCGAAAACAAGCCTATCTTCGTTCACGGCAATGCCATCCGCATCAAGGCGGAGTGGGGCATGGCCGCCTACGGGGAAGACGGGCGGGACCTTCTTGAGCTGGCGGACATGGCGCTTGCCCGGCAAAGGGAAGCCCTGCTTTCGAGCACCTGATGGCCAATCTTTTCAATAAATTCTTTGGCCTGTTTTCCTCCGATCTGGCGATGGACCTGGGCACCGCCAATACGCTGGTGTACGTCAAGGGCCAGGGCATCGTTCTCGACGAGCCGTCCATCGTCGCCCTCGACAAGGAAAACGGCGAGGTGCTCGCGGTGGGGCTGGAGGCCAAGCAGATGTTCGGCCGCACTCACTCGAAGGTCGTCACCATCCGCCCGCTCAAGGACGGCGTGATCGCCGACTTCAACGTCACCAACAAGATGATCAACTACTTCATCAAAAAGGTTCTCAAGAAGCAGCGCTTCATGAAACCGATGATGGTGGTGGGGGTGCCCACCTGCATCACGCAGGTGGAGAAGAAAGCGGTGATCGACGCGTCGCTGATGGCGGGGGTGCGCGAGGTGCATCTGGTGGAAGAGCCAATGGCCGCGGCGGTGGGCGTGGGCATTCCAGTGGACAAGCCTGAGGGCAACATGGTGGTCGACATCGGCGGCGGCACCTCGGACGTGGCCGTCGTCTCGCTTTCGACCATCGCCTACGGGGAATCGGTTCGCCTGGCCGGCGACCTGCTCGATGAAGCCATCGTCCGCTACATGCGCATTCAGCATCACCTTAACATCGGCGTCTTCGAGGGAGAAGCCGCGAAAATCGCCGTCGGCAGCGCCCGCGAACTGAAAAATCCCCTGTCCACCGAGATCCGGGGCATCAACGTGAAAACCGGCGTTCCCACCTCGGTCACGGTGAGCGACGGCGAAATCCGCGAGGCGCTGCGCGAGCCGGTGGCCAACATCCTCACGGCCGTATTCCGGGCACTGGAAAAAACCCCGCCCGAGCTCTCCGCCGACATTCATTCCAACGGCATCCACCTGACCGGCGGCGGCGCGCTCCTGCGCGGCCTCGACAAGCTGCTGGAGGAAAAAACCACGCTCAAGGTCTTCATTCCCGAAGCGCCGCTGCTCAGCATCGTCACGGGCGCCGGAACCATTCTCGACAAATTCGAGGAAATGAAGGACGTCTGTATTAATTGAAAGCGGCGCCGCATTTGAGTAGAATAGGCCATCATCCGTAACTCCAGGCCAGATGGCGGGAGGGCTCCCATGCCGGGAAAACCGAAGGAACGCCGCTGCAGCGAATGCAAGGCCCCTGTGGTCGATAAACCCACGGTGATCGAATTCGGCGACCAGGAGATCTTTCTGTTCCATCCGGTCGTCTGCGCCAAGTGCCTGAAGTCGCTGTGCGAGCGTTTCAGCACGGTATGCGCAAATTGCGGCGGCGCCATCCCGCCGTATTCGCAAGTCGGGGTCCTGAAGGACGAGGGCGGCGAACGCCAATTCGTCCACATGAGTACTGCCTGCCAGACGGTGGGCAGTGCGTTCCACGGCTATTGGGGCCGGGGCAAACTCCATAACTTTATCCAGATCGAAGCATGCTAGAAATCAAATTCGAAAAACAGAACCGTACCCTGAAGGCGGAGCCGGGGGAAAACCTGCGTGAACTGGCGATCAAGAACAAACTCAGCGTATACCCTCACGTGCTCAAGATTTTCAATTGCCGGGGGCGCGGCCTGTGCTCTTCCTGCACCGTGGAGATCCTCTCGGGAAAGGTGGCGCCTAGAAACGACATCGAGCAGGAAAAGCTGGCCAAGAAGAAAAATCCCAACCTGCGCCTCGCCTGCCAGTTGACCGTCGAGGACAACCTCGTGGTCCGCACCCACGTATAGGGGCATTTCGCGGTCGTTTTGGCACCGCCCGGCTTCCGGCGGCAAAATATCGGCCCTCCCCACCGCCCTGAAACCACGGCGAATTAAACACCAAAACTCATTGACAATCACCCTCTAAAATTCCAAAATAAATTAATGTTCCCGTTCGTGAAAGACCGCTTGGAGGAAATCCATCGTCACGCGATCGAGGAATACCCTTATGAATGCTGCGGCATCGTGATCGGCGAGCCGGGGCCGGATGGGGAGCATATCCTCTACCGGTGCACCAACATCCAGAACCGGCTGCACGAGAAGGACCCCGCCACGTTCACGAGGGACGCGAGAACGGCCTTCTACATCGACCCGAAGGAGCTCATGAGCATCCTGCGGGAAGCGGAGCGGCGGCGGATGGGTATCAAGCTATTTTATCATTCCCATCCCGACCACGATGCTTACTTTTCCGAGGAAGACAAGACCATGGCCCTTTTCGACGGCGAACCCGTTTACCCCGATGCCAGTTACCTGGTGGTTTCGGTTGTCGGCGGCAAGGTCCAAAAGCAGGCGTTGTTCGCCTGGGATGAAAGCGAAAAAGTCTTTGCCTTGCGCGAGGACAACTGAACCCATATTCTTGAATATTTTTGTTTGAAGGAGCGACCCCATGGCACTGATGATCACGGAAGATTGTGTTAACTGCGGTGTCTGCGAACCCGAATGCCCCAACGAGGCCATCTCCGAAGGTGACGACGTATTCGTGATCGACTGGGAACGCTGCACCGAATGCGTCGGCTGGTACGAGGAGCCGCAATGCGTGGAGGTGTGCCCCGTCGACTGCATTCCCAAGAACCCGGAACACGAGGAAACCCAGGAACAACTCCTGGCGAAAAAAGACGCCCTGGTAGACGGACATTGACCGGGGCGTTCATTCAACTTGAGGAAACTCCATGAGGGACGAAGTCGAAGCGGTCCTGGAAACCCTGCGCCCGGCGCTCATGGCCGACGGCGGCAACGTCGAACTGGTGGATATTGACGACGGCGTGGTAAAGGTGCGCCTCGTCGGGTCTTGCAGTTCCTGCTCCAGCTCGACCATGACCCTGAAAATGGGCATCGAGCGGGCGCTAAAAAAAGCTATCCCCATGGTCCGCTGCATCGAAGCGGTGGAATGACCCCGGCTTGACCGGGTTATCGACCAACCTTTGCCCGCAGAATCGACCCATGAAATTCCTTGCGAAATCCTGTTCCATTGGCCTCGCCGTCCTGCTCCTCCTGTTGCTCGCCCAGGGCGCCGGGAGAGCGGGCGACCAGATGCCCGCGTCGACCTTCACGCTAAAGTCCCTCAAGGGAGAAAACGTGAGTCTCGACCATTACCGGGGCAAGTACGTTCTGCTCAATTTCTGGGCCACCTGGTGCGGCCCCTGCAAGGTCGAGATGCCTTCGCTGGAGGCACTCTACCAGCGTTTTAGGTCCGAGAAATTCGACGTGATCGCCGTGTCCAACGACATGTTCGGCGAAAAAGTCGTCCGCCCCTATATCGAGGCCAATAATCTTTCTTTCACCGTCCTGCTCGATCAGCAGCTGAAGGTGAGCCACCAGTACGGCGTGGTCACCCTGCCGACCACCTTCCTAATCGACCCCGAGGGGAACATCATCGGCGCCCTGCGCGGCGCGGAAGACTGGACCCGGCCCAACACCCTGTCGTATTTCGAAGACCTACTCAGAAACAGTTGAGCTGGGCTCCACGCGGCGGCTCCCGCAGGCGGCGCGCGCCCGCAGATACATGAACCTCAAAAACATTTTCCAACTTTTACTGGTTGCGGGCGCTTTCGCCTTGCCCTTTCCGCTTGCCGCCGAAGAATCCCCGGCGCGGGACAACCCCTTGGAAGGGGACATGGTGAAGATCCCCGCCGGGCACTTTATTTTCGGAACCAACCGCAAAGATGAGGCGGCCGAGGCGCTTTCCTTGGGAATCCCCAAACCCTGGTACGCCGACGAAAACCCCGAACAGAAAATCTTTCTCAAGGGTTTTTATATTGACCGCTTCGAGGTCACCCGCAAGCGCTATAAGATCTACATCGATGACGTGGGGGCGATCGCTCCCGAGGCCTGGAACAATTCGGCCTACGCCGAAGGCACTGGCGAACACCCCGTGGTGGGAGTCACCTGGTTCGACGCCGCGAATTTCTGTCAGTGGGCGGGCAAAAAACTGCCCTCCGAAAAACAATGGGAGCGCGCCGCCCGGGGCGCCCAGGGCAACGAATACCCCTGGGGCAACGAATTCATCGAAGGCGCCGCCAACCTGTCGGGCAGAGCCGGCAGCAAGAACACCGCGGGGCCAGTGGGCTCGTTTCCCAAAGGCGTCTCCCCGGAGGGGGTTCACGATCTCGTCGGCAACGTCTGGGAATGGGTGGAAGACGATTATGCCCCCTACCAGGGCAGCACCCACCAGAGCCCGGAATACGGGGCCGGTTT
>QJZQ01000070.1 GCA_003246675.1 Nitrospirota bacterium
ATCCACGGGCTGCGGGGAAACCGCCTTGGCTGGACTTTCGCTGACCTGGGCCACGGTGACAACCGCGTCGCCGGTCTTGATTGCGCCTTCGGCCTTCTCTGCGCTTGCGGCCTCGCCTGAACGGGGCTTACGCCTGGTTCGGGTAGACGGGGCGCGCCGCGTCGAAGTGGTGCTGCGGGAAACCCGTTTGCGTGTTGCGGCCTTCTTCTTCGCCGGTTTTTTATCGGACGCTTCAGCCGCCTGTTCTACCGGCTTTTCGCCCAACTTTTCAGCCACTTTTTCAACGGCCTTTTCAACCTTCTCTACCACGGCCTTTGCAACGTCCTTTTCGACCTTCTCTACTGCGTCCTTTTCGACCCGCTCTATGGCAGGCTGTTGAGCCGCCTTTTCGACGGGCTTTTCGGCCCTGTCCGCACCGGGCTGCTGAGCCGCCTTTTCGACCCGCTCTACGGCAGGCTGTTGAATTGCCCTATCCACGGGCTTTTCAACCCGATTGGCGGTGACCATTTCAGCGGTTTTTTCAACAGGTTTCTCAGCGGCCTCCCGGACACTCAGCTCTCCAGGCACGGCCTCCGATCTTGCGGCTACCACCGCGGCGGAAGACCTGCCGCCTCTTCTTCCTCTGGAACCCCGGCGGGAACCCGATCGACGCCCCGAAGACCGCCGGCCGGTTTCTGTTTTCCTGTCTGGTTCAAGCTTTCTATCAGGTTCAGGCTTTCTATCTGATTCGGGCTTTCTATCTGGTTCAAGCTTTCTCTCAGGCTCCGGCTTCCTTTCCACTGCGGAGCGCCCGGCTTCCCGTGCCACCCCTTTGCCACCCTTATCGGCTGCTGCCTCTTCCTCGGGTTTCCTTTCGAGAACCTGGTAAGCGTACAAATCATAGTCGAGCCCAGGAATACCCTTGAACTCGATTTTCATGTTGTGGGTATCCTGAAACTGCATCAGGTAATTCATTTTCCAGTTGAGCATGTACTCCAGCACTTCCGAAGCCACCGTCACCTGCAGGGTACGGACTTTGTCTGAACCCACGGTTTCCTGAATGCGCCGGAGAACATTAAGCGTCAACGCCCCGGCCGACTTGACATGGCCGGAGCCATCGCAGCGCGGACAGGTTTCAAAAACTCCGGTTCTCACCGGCGGAGAAAGGCGCTGCCGGGACATCTCGATCAGCCCGAATTTCGATATCCGCGAGAGGTTGATGCGTGCCTTGTCGACCTTGCAGGCCGCCTTGAGCTGCTTTTCCACCAGGGCCTTGTTCTTTTTCTGCATCATGTCGATGAAGTCGATCACCACCAGCCCACCCAGGTCGCGCAGCCTCAGCTGACGGGCGACCTCGTCCGCCGCTTCCATATTGGTCTTGAGGGCCGTCTCCTCCAACTGGCTGGCGCTTGTGGTTTTGCCGGAGTTCACATCGATGCACACCATCGCCTCCGCGCTGTCAATAACGATGGAGCCGCCGGAAGGCAGGGGAATCGTGCGATTGTATATGGATTCGATCTGCTCCTCGACCTTGTGGACGGAAAAAAGCGGCCGGGTTTCTTTATACAGGGTGATCCGGCTTCCCATTCTCGGCATAAGGAGTTTCATGAACTCCTTCAGGCTGCGGTAGGACTGGACGTTATCGACGATGATTTCCGTGGTGTCGGCGGTGAAGTGGTCGCGCACGGTGCGCACGACGAGGCCGGGTTCCTGATAAACCATGAAAGGCGGCTTCTTATCCTTATCGGCGATGGCCACTTGAATTTGCTCCCAGATCTTCAGCAGCATCTGGAGGTCGCGGTTAAGCTCGGCCTTGGTACGGCCCACGCCGGCGGTCCGGATAATGAGCCCCATATTTTCAGGAAGATTGAATTCGGCGACGATTTCCTTGAGTTTTTTTCTTTCGGTTTCGTCCTCGATCTTGCGTGAGATGGCGCTGGCCTCCTGACCCGCCACCAGCACGAGAAACCTTCCTGGCAGGCTGAGTGAATTGGTCAGCGACGGCCCCTTGTTGCCACGGCCTTCCTTGGCTACCTGAACGAGCAGCTTCTGGCCGCGAACCAGGACATCCTGAATTCTCACTCGCGCTTTTCTTTCACCGGTTTGAATGTAGTTCTCTTTTTGCACGTCCTTAAAAGGCAAAAACCCGAACTTCTTTCCTCCGATATCCACAAATGCCGCTTCGATCGCGGGTTCTATGCGGTTGATCACGCCCAGGTAAATATTTCCCTTAATTTGTTCATGTGAGGCATGCTCGACGATCAACTCCTCCACCCGGCCTTTGTCCAGAAGCACGGCTCGGCATTCCTCCGGGTGATCGGCATTGATCAGCATGATTTTTTTTGACATAAGTCCGCTTTCTACTTTAAATTAGACAGATAGCCTTATAAGCTATATCTTGATTATCATAAACTAAAAAGTATTGAAATTCATTGTTTATCTAAAGAAACAACACCCTGGCCACGCCCCCCCCGGCCCCGCATATTGCGCTCATAGAAAGCCTGGGAGAGTTCGCTTAAGGGATTATACCCGCACGGAGCACCCTCCTCTCCTGAAACAGTTATTGAAACAAGGAAGGTTAAATTCCGTGAGGCCGCACCCCAGATTTTCACCCAGGACCGACACACACCATGAAATCTGATACTGGAATTGCCTCGCTCAATGACCTGAAACCCAGCGATCTTCAGGGTAAAACCATCTTCATCCGGGCGGACTTCAATGTCCCGCTGCGCGCCGGGCATAAAGGTTACTTTCAGGTTGCCGACGACACCCGCATCCGTCGTTTCCTTGACCTCACCTTCAAGAAGATCCATGAGCTGACCGACGGCAATTGCCGTATTATTATTGGCTCTCACCTGGGCCGTCCGCACAAGGAAAAGGATCACGTCGGCTGGGACGGGATTTTCAACATCCAGTTCGTCAGTTCGCATTTCGACACGCTGATCCGCAAGAGCTACGGCGATACTTACACGATATTTCCGCCGGAAATCATCGATTCCCACTTGAAGCATTCGCTGGAAATTCTGCTTCACTGCCGGCTTCCTTACGGCGGCATCAAGTTTTTGCCCAACCTGCGCTACCTCCTGGAGCCCCGCAACCCTGAAACTTATCGCAAGGAATTCATCGAGGAGCTCGCCGGCATCGCCGACGTCTATATCAACTGCGCCTTCGGATGCAGCCACCGCGTCACCAAAAGCATCAAAATGCTGCCTCAACTCATGCGTGAGCAGGGAAAACTGGTGGTCGGTGGTGTGTTGCTTAACGAAGAGATTCAGAATCTGGCCGCTTTCGGGCGGCGGGTTATCGAACAGCCGCAGAAAACAGCCATTATCGCCGGTGGGTCGAAAATCGCCGATAAGATTCACATCCTGAAGCAATTCGCGCGCAGCAAGGTGCGTCTGATTTTCATTGGCGGGAAAATGGTCAATGCCTTCCTGATTGCCCGGAAGCATATGGATCGTGTCGGTTCGGCGGCGTTAAAAGACATTTGCCTGAAGCTGGTCAGCCAGGATGAAGAGCAAAACCGCGAACTGATGGCGGAGATCAAGATGGCCGAGGAAATTCTCGACCTGGCTCAGCAAAACGGGGTTCATGTGATATTTCCCGACGATTACAAGATTGTCGGCAATTATCTGGACCCCTCCTACACCGTCAAGGAACAACCGGATTTTAATTGCGAACTGCAACTCGACCTGGGCCCGAAAACCATCGAAAATTTTTCCAACACCATCCTCCAGCAGGGTATCGAGACGGTGTTCTGGAACGGGCCGCTTGGAGCCTACGACCACCCCACCGCCTCGTATTTCGCCGAGGGCTCACTGGAGCTCGCCAAGCTGCTATTCGCCGCGGCGCTCGGCAGCAGTAAGTTTTCGGTGGTTATTGGAGGCGGTGACTCCGCGGCGATCCTGAGCAAAGTCAGCATCAACGAGATCAAGAACATAATCAAGAGCCACATCGAGGCTTATATTCCGAAAACCATTCGCAGCAATCTCCTGACGATCGGTTTTCTGGAAGAAGACAGCTACGTGCTGTGGAATTATCTCGCGAAGAACTTTTTCGTCTCCACCGGCGGCGGTGCGGCCCTTGAATTCCTGGAAAATTACCTGAAGGAAAACGGCCAGTCCAAGGCGGCCTGCTATCTGACAGGCACCCAGGTGCTCATCGAATCCACCGGCTCCCCGGCGGTGGAAGAATCACCGATTTCCTGAACCACCTCTTCGATGAGTGCATACAGCGCTTGCGCTTCGCTTCTTAAGCGCCGGTAGTCCTCTTCGTTGGCCTGGGCCAACCCTGCGATGTCCTCCCCCTGGTGGTTTTCTTTTCTTTTCACATACAGGTCGGCAAGGGGTTTGATTTCCTCATGCACGCAACCGGCGTGAATGAGACGCTCGTCTATGCTGGCGAGCTTGCCGCCCAGGGTATCCAGGCTCTGGGCTTGACCCGGCTTCCAGC
>QJZQ01000159.1 GCA_003246675.1 Nitrospirota bacterium
CTCCTAGGCGATGGCGAGCGCGCCCTGCGCAACACCCGGAGGGCGCTTCACTGGTACACCGCTCGCCGCAACCACCCGGCAAGCCGGAGGGCGCTGCGCGAGCTTCGGCGGCTTGGGAATAAATACCCGCAGGAATCGGCCGGGGCCATGGAGGGGCAAAAGGAGGAAGACCGCTGAAAAGGAACGGCGGGAGATGGGTCTTTAAAATTCGTTCACACGTTTGGCGCGCAGACGCCGGATAGCCCAGCCGGCGAGTAACAGCGTGAGAAACAGGGAGGGCAGAATAAAAAACAGGTCGGTGCGCGGGGCCGGGGGGCCGGGAGGGGTGAACTCCCAGGTCAGCCAGGCGGTGAAAGCGATGGCCGGGGCGGGCAGGCGAAGAAAGCGCAGGCCCCAAGCGCCGGGCCACAACCAGAAGAAGAAGCTTGGAACGGACAGGAGCGCCAGCAGCAAAAGGGGCGCCTCCCGCCATTCAAGAGGTTTGGGTTTTTCCTGGGCGGTGCTCCCGTTCACCGTCAACTGTCGGGTGAGCGTTTGGTAGCGGTCGCAACTGGGCTTTGCGGACGGCCGGTCGCGCTCGCAGTCGAACCGGAAGATGTCTTGCGCCTGTTCATATTCCCGCGTGCTTTGCAGGCTGCTGGCCAGGTGGTAGCAGGGGCCGTAATCGTCGGCGTCGGGCGGAACGAAATCCTCCCGGCACAGGCGCTCGAGATGGCGCCGCCCGGCCGGGTATTCGGCGATTTTCAGGTACTCCTTGCCCAGGTAAAAACAGAGCACATCGTCCCCCGCCTGGCACTGTCCCTCAAGCGGGGCGGCTTCATTTTCGAGGCGGCCCATTTCCCTGGCCAGGGAGAGGAAAGGGGTGCAGGCGCGCAGGTGTCCGGGGTGGTTCCGGCAGGCCAGCCGGTAGTATTCCAGAGCCTGTTTGTCGTTCCCCGCCTTCTGCTCCTCCATGCCGATGGCGATGCAGTAGATCGTCGTTCCCTGGAGGCAGGCGTTGCGGTAGGTCTCGAAGTCGGGTGTTTCCTCACCATAAGACGGTTTCCCGAGGGGAAGCAGCAGACACAGTAAAAAGACAAAGGCCGCCAGCCTGTGGTGGGGCTTCATCAACGGGCGGTCTTGGGACGGACTTCTCTGAGGTTGCGCATGATGAGCTCGTTGCACTGAAGGCAGATAAACCCCACCCCGGAATCTATCCAGCACTCATCCTCGACCCAGTCGCGGGCATCCTCCTCGTCTTCGCAAAACTCCCCCTGCCCGGCGCAGTTGCTTGCCATTTTCACTTGGCAGGGAACGGCCACCTCGCCTTTTTCGTTTCTGACATATTGCAGGTCATCCGACATTCTTAATTCCCCCACGGTTGGTTATAGGCATATTTCCTGTTCAGCCACGCGGCTATTCAGATGTTACCCGATGCCGGCTCGAGTTCAAAGCAAACCCTGAGGCAGGCAGGTAAAAAAAAGCTTTGGATATGTCGTAAATTGTTGTAAATTTGTGACATACGTAAAATCAGAGAAGCAAAAACCGGCCGTTTCCACTAAGGCCAGGCAGGTGGAGCGAGGGGCCATGGCCCCGTTTGACCCTCGCCCTATCTGCGCACCGATAGGAAAACGGGGAGTTTCATCGAATGAATATTCATGCCAATACGCACTTGGGGGCCGCCTGGGTGAGAATGCTGTTGTGTTTCGTTCTCGCCGGTGCCGCCTGGGGAACTCCGGTTTCAGAGGCCTCGGCCGGTTTTCCTTATACCGTGGAGCTTGTGAAGATTCCCGATGCCGGGCCGGAGATTTACGACACGCTCAAGGCGTCGTCGAATTTGATCCAGCTCGAGGACAAGCCGCCGTCCAGCCCCGCCGGCCTCATCCGCCGGGCCCGCTCCGACCGGGAGCGGCTGGTGGAGGTGTTGAAATCGTTCGGTTATTTCGAAGGGGCCATCGACATTCACCTCAACGGCCAGCCTTTGAATGAGGCGGCGGCCGAGGCCCTGCGGGAAAATGAAAAGGTGGAAGTCGTCATCCTGCCGGAGCCGGGGCCCCTGTTCCGGTTTGGAGAGATGCGCCTTAACGGGCTTGATGCGGCCGGCGTGGAAGGTTTGCTCCTGCCCCTCAAGGCGGGCGCGCCCGCGGCCGGTGCAAGCGTTCTCCGGGCCGAGCACGACCTCCTCGACGAGCTCAATCTCAAGGGTTACCCCTATGCGGAAATGAAAGGCCGCACCCTCCGCCTCGATTCCGGGAAAAAAGTCCTGAACGTCGAGGTGACGGTGGACCCCGGCCCGAAGGTGTCGCTGGGCGGCCTGGAGGCCAACGGCAACGAGTTCGTCGAGTCGGACTTCATTGCCCTGCACGTGCCCTGGAAAAGCGGCGCGCCCTACGACCCGAGAGTCCTTGAAAAATTACGCAAGGAGCTCTCCAGCCTGGAGGTGTTTTCGTCGGTCAAAGTGAGGATCGAGGAGAAGATGGAGGATGAAGTTATTGAGGACGGGGAGCCTCGCGACGTTCTCCTCGATGTGAAGGAAAGGAAACGCCGCTATTTTGGTTTCGGGACCGACTACTCCACCACCGAGGGCGCCGGGGTGAACGCTTTCTGGGGGCATCGCAACCTGTTCGGCCGGGCCGAGCGCCTGAAAATTTCGGCCCGGGTGGGACGCCTGATCGAAAACGACCTGGACCGCGTCGATACCACCCTCAAGGCTGCTTTTCGCAAGCCGCATTTTCTACTGAAGGACCTGTCCCTGCTGGTGGAGGCGGGTCTGATCGAGGAACACCCGGAAGCGTTCGACCGCAAGGCGGTGGTCACCGGTCTTGGGCTGGAGCGTAAAATGAGCCGGACACTTGCGCTGGGTGCGGGCGTCAGCTCGGAATATTCGGAGATCATCGACAACACCGGCGACCAAGAGGAATTCTTTCTGGTGGGCCTGCCGCTCAACCTGCGCCACGACACCACCGACAACCTTCTCGACCCGCACCGTGGCCTGCGAAACGAGATCACGCTGACTCCCTACTTGCCGCTCATTGGCGAAAGCGATATCTTCACCTCGGCCAAATGGGTGAGCCGGGCGTATTACGAGGTGCTGGAGGACGGGGCGTTCGTCATCGCGGGCCGCCTCGCCCTGGGCAGCCTCTTCGGCGACGAGACCCCGCATATTCCCTCCAATAAGCGTTTCTTCGCCGGAGGCGGCGGGTCGGTGCGGGGATACGATTACCAGAACGTCGGCCCGCGCGATGCGAACCGCGACCCCATCGGCGGGCGGAGCCTGGTCGAGGTGGGGCTGGAACTCCGCTTCCGCTATAAAAACTTTGGCATTGTGCCCTTCATCGACGGTGGCAACGTGTTCGATTCGGAGTTGCCCCGGTTCGACGAGGACTACCAGTGGGGCGCGGGCCTGGGTCTGCGCTATCACACGGGCTTCGGGCCCATCCGCGCAGATTTCGCGGTTCCCCTCAACCGGCGAGAGGGTGACGATGCGTTCGCGTTCTACATCAGCATCGGTCAATCCTTCTAAGGCCTGCAACTCATGAAACGGGCGTTAAAAATTTCCCTTTGGACGTTGCTCTCTGCCCTGGCCCTTGTGATGGCCGGGGTGGGCCTGGCCACGCTGTGGGTCAACAGCGATGCGGGCCGGGCGCAGATTGCACGGCTTCTGGAAAAGAACCTCGGCAGTGAGGAAATGCGCCTCGACATCGGCGCCGTGGAAGGCCACCTGCCGTCCTGGATCGAGCTTGTCGGGATCACCGTTGCCGACAAACAGGGCGTCTGGCTGCGCATCGACCGGGCCCGTCTGAAGTGGGACCCCACCCGGCTGTTCGATGGCCAGGTGAAGGTGCAAGACCTTTCGGCGGATACGGTGGATGTGGAAAGAAAACCGCTGAGCACCGCCCCGGACAAGCAGAGCGTAAAGGCAGGCGGCGCGCCGCCCATGCCATTTGCCGTCGCCATCGATCATTTAGGAGCGAAGCGCGTGCGCCTCGGCGAAAATCTGCTGGGGGCCAAGGCAGAGTTTTCCGTCCAGGCGAGCGCGAAGCTCAAGAAGCTGGGCGAGCGTCTGGATTTCAAACTGGATGTGAACCGCATAGACGCCACACCCGGAACGCTCAAGGCTCTCGTTGCCTACCATCCCGCCCGCCGGGTGCTGGTGATGAATGTCAACGCTCACGAACCGGCGGGCGGCCTGGCCGTGCGCACGCTGGGCGTGCCGGACCACCCCGAAATATTTTTCATGCTTGCGGGCGAAGGGCCGCTTGAGGACTGGAGCGGGCAGCTCAGGCTTCAGGCCGGAGAGGACCTGAGCGTGGAAGGCTGGGTGCATGTGCAGGAAAACATTCCGGGCCGTTTCGGTATTGACGGACAATTCACGAGCAATATCCAGGCGCTGCTTCCCGAAGAACTCAAACCGCTTGCCGGACGGCAGGCGAAACTGGATTTTTTGG
>QJZQ01000031.1 GCA_003246675.1 Nitrospirota bacterium
GCATGAGGATAGGAAAACGAATGTCGCCGGCGCGGATCTGCCGGGCCACCTCCAGGCCGCCGAGCTTGGGAAGCATCAGATCGAGGATCACCAGGTCGAAATTGTCCTTGGCCAGGGCATCCAGGGCTCTCTGGCCGTTATCGACGACGACGATGTCGTAGCCTTCGCGCTCCAGATTGAACTTGAGGCCCTTGGCTAGGTGCGCCTCGTCCTCGACCACTAGAATTTTTTTCTTTTTCCTCATAGCCTCTCCAACCGTCCCACCGCGGCCCGCCGGGTCAGCGGGGCAGCGAAACCGTGAACCGGGTACCCTTGCCACGGCCGCCGCTCTCCACGGTGAGCCTCCCCTTGTGATTCTTGAGGATCTCCCGGGAGATGAACAGACCCAGCCCGGCGCCTTCGATGTTCTGTGTGTCGACGTTCTGCGCCCGGTAAAATTTCTTGAAGACCTTTTTCTGGTCCTTCTTTTCGATCCCAATGCCCTGATCAATGAAGTGAATATCGCAATATTTTTTCCGGTTTCTCACTTCGATGGTGAGCGGTGCGCCAGCGGGGGAATACCTAAGCGCATTGCCGATCAGATTATTAAATACCATACGCAGCGCCCGCTTATCCACCTTGAGCACCCCGGCGCCGTCGAGGTCCAGCTGAAGCCGGCAGTTTCTTTCCTCGAACTGGCGCTTGTAGGCCTCCACCACCTCCTTGAGAAATTCGCCGATCTCGACGGGTTGAAACTGCAACCGCATGGCCTTCGGGTCCGCCTTGCTCGATTCCAGGATATTGTCGATGAGGCCGGACAGCCGCGCGGTGTCGGTGAGCATGGTTTCAACAAAATCCCCCGCGTCCCGGGAAGAGACCTTCTGGTATTTCATGGTCTCCAGGTAGAGCTGAATGGAGGCAAGGGGCGACTTGAGTTCGTGCGAAACGCTGGAAACGAAATTACTCTGCAGGCGGTTGAGCCGGGCCTGCTTGTTCCAGTAAACGAAAATCACATAAACCCCTGCGAGGATGATCAGCATGAGGAACGACCCTTCGAGCAAAATCACCCAGGTGAACTCGCTGTCGAAGATCTCCGGCCGGAGCTTTTCGGCGAACTCCTCAAGCTTCAGGTTGTTCTTGAAGTACCAGTAGACCCAGATCACCATCAGGCCGATCCAGGCCACCTGGACGCCGACGAAAACGAAAATGGGGTGAAATAAAGTTCTCAGCTTGTTCATGGCTCAGGCCCTGGTTACCTCCATGGTTCGGGAGGGTTGCATCTAATATTACATAACTTTTACACGGAGGACAGCAGGAACCCTGTAGTATGAAATCAGGAAATTAAAAATTATCGAATCTATGGAGAGGGAACAACATGAGCTCAACCGCCGCCGCCAAACCCAAGCTGAATTTCAACACGGGCACCACCGGCTACTTCATTTTCTTGCACGCAGGCGCGCTCCTCGCGCTGTTTCCCTTTGCTTTTTCCTGGAGCGCGGTGGCGCTCATGTTTTTCCTTCACTGGCTGACGGCGTCCCTCGGCATCTGCCTGGGATACCACCGCTACCTGACCCACCGCGGGATGGACCTGCCGAAATGGCTGGCCCGCACCCTGGTTTTCTTCGGCGCCCTGGCCTGCGAAAACGGGCCGATCAAATGGGTCGCCCAGCACCGCATGCACCACGCTGGTTCCGACACCGAATCGGACCCCCATAACGCCAAGAACAGCCTTTGGTGGGCACACGTCGGCTGGATGCTTTACGAGCACCCCGAGTTCGACAACAAGGAGAACATCCGCAATTACTCGAAGGATATCGCGGGCGACGCCTTCTACCAGTTCCTCGACAACCACTTCATCAAGATCCAGTTCGCCCTGGGCTTTCTTCTCTTCGCCTTCGGCGGCTGGCCCTTCGTCATCTGGGGTATTTTCCTGCGCCTGGTCCTGGTGTATCATTCCACCTGGTTCGTCAACAGCGCCGCCCACGCCTGGGGCTACAAAACATTCGCCCTGGAAAACGATTTGTCCACCAACTGCTGGTGGGTTGGCCTCATCGCCTATGGCGAAGGCTGGCACAACAACCACCACGCATTCCCCAAGTCGGCCCGCCATGGCCTGAGGCCCTGGGAAATCGACCTGACGTGGATGGCCATCTGCGTCCTCAAGGCCCTCGGCCTCGCCACCAACATCAAGGTCGCCAAAATCAAGCGGGTGGACAGCCCGAACCCGGAGCTGGCGCCCACCTACGGCGCCGACATGGTCAAGCAGGCGGCCTGAGCAGGCCGTCCCTTTCAGTCCGGCCGGTGTCCCACATGAATAAACTCAAGCAGGCCGCCCGTGCGCGGTCCTGCTGACTCTGGCCGGACAGACCATGGAATGGGCGGGGGACAGCGGGCGGCTCAGCCCAGGCTGAATTCAACGTGGTAGCCAGCGTACTTCCTCAGGTTGATCACCCGATGGTCGAACAGAAGATACTGGCCCTTGATACCCGTCAGCCGGTCGCTGAACTCGGGAACCTTGTCGAGGTTGTGGCTCACGATCTTCTCTGGAACCGACAAAACGGGATAGTCGAACGCCTGCACCTCCTCGTCCCGCGTGAGATATTCACGCAGGTCCTCCGGTACCCAGGCCTCGACCTGGCCCCTCACCGCCTTTAAATCCACCGGGTCCACCTCGCCCTTCAGCATCTTGCGCCAGTTGGTCTTGTCCGCCATGTGCCCGGCCACCGCAACCTCCATCTTCCCCGAAAGAATCCGCCTCGGCACCCGCGCGATGACAAGCGCTCGAACCGCCCCCTGGTCGATCCAGCGGCCGGGAACATTAAAGTGCCGTGTCACCCCCACCTTTGCCCCCGAAGTGAGCGACAAGTACACAATGTGTTCGATGTTGCAATGGGTGCGATAGAACTCCTGGTCGGCGGGCCCGCCCTGGTCGTGCACGCACGTCTCCGGCCGCACCGCACACATGGCGTTTTCGGGCAGGTCCCGGGCGCAGGGAAAACAGTAGCCCTGGCTGTAGGATTTTTTTGTTTTGCGCCCGCAGGCGATGCAGATGATGGTGCCGAGAAACCGCAGCGTGAGGGAGCCGCCGAGCCAGGGGTTGAGCGGAATCTCCTCTCTGTCCAGGCTCAGGCGATACTCGACCGGGGTCATCGCCTCGTGGGTCATTTTTCTTAGCTGGCCGGAAACCTTCACACCCCTCCCAGGACGGTAAAAACCATCGATTCGGCAATCACAGGAGCCGCCGCTCGGCCCATTTGCGGCTGAAATAATAGAGGGCGAACAGGGCCACCGAAACGCCGAGCATCAGGGTCGAGGCGTCGAAGACGAGAAACGACACGAGAAACAGCAGGCAAAAGAACAGGCTATGCTGCACCATTCTGTTTTTCCCCGTCACTAGCGCCTCCGACATCCAACCCTGTCGAGCGTTCATTATAAAACAAATTCGCGCCGCCTTAACAAGGGACTGTAATTGGCCGTGCCCGGCTCCGCCGGTTGCCCGCGGCGGGCGGCGTTGAAAAGATCAGGAACCAAAAACTTTTTGCAGCAGGTCGGTGACGCGGGCGGCGGGATCGGTGCGAATCTTTTTTTCCTCTTCGCCGACCATGAAGAACAGGCCGTTAAGAGCCTGCGAGGTCACGTAGCGGTTGAGATCCAGGCTCTCGGCCGACATGAGGGGAATCGCCTCGAATTTGGAAATCATTTCCTTATAATAGCGGGTGCCGCCCACCTGATCAAGGCTGTTTGAAACGATGGGCATGAACGCAGCGAAGATCTTGTCGTAGGTTTTTCCCCTCAGGTAATCGGTGGCGGCGGTGTCGCCGCCTTCGAGCACCGATTTCGCGTCCTCAAAGGTCATTTTCTTCACCGCGTCAAGAAAGTGGGCCTTGGCCTGGGGAGCCGCCTCCTCGGCGGCGCGGTTCATGCTGAGGACGAAATCGTCCACCGGCTTCTGGTAGCCGAGCTTGCCCAGCGTATCGGCCACAGTTTGAATTTTCTCCGGCATCAGGATGCGAATGCTCTCGTTGCCGAAATAGCCACCGGACCGCCCCACCGCCTCCACCGCTTTCCCGGCGCCGACGCTGAGCGCTTCCTTGAGGCCGGCGATGGTGTCGTCACTGCCCTGCCCCGAGGTGAGGGGCTCGATTTTCCCAATCAGGTCGTCGAGCCAACCGGCCGAGGCCAGCGTCACGGAAAAAATAAACCCGGCCGCCGCCAGGAAAAGCGTCCGTTTAACAAAGCCGCGGCTCATCCTTCACCCCTCAAAAAGGAAGTTTGAGGTCGCCCAGTCCGCCGGGAAGTTTTTTCTTCGCCGGCCCGAGGCCTCCCTGCGCTTTCACCAGCAGGTCTTTCCAGGACGATTCCTTGGCAGAGAGGATCTGGCTCAGGTCCAGCAATCCATCCAGCTGCCCTCCCGCGCCGGATAGCGCGCCCTTGGCCTTT
>QJZQ01000079.1 GCA_003246675.1 Nitrospirota bacterium
AACTAGAAAAACAAGGCGCGGCGCTAGGCGAAACCCTGGCCGCCTGGCAGAAGTTCATCGATACATACCCGGACAACAACCCGCACCTCGATGAAGCAAAAGCCCGCATCCAGGAACTCAACCGCAGCGCCCGCATCGAGAGCAGCTTCGCCGAGCTAAAAAAGCTGCACAGCCAGGACACCCCGGCCGAAAACAAAATCTCCGCCTGGACCGCGTTCATCGATACATACCCGGACAACAACACGCACCTCGATGAAGCAAAAACACGCATCCAGGAACTCAAACAATACCAGGCCCGGCAGGCTATCGAAGAGAAATACCGGGAGACAGAGGAACGAGAGAACCTCTTCGCATCGGATGTGGACCGAGCGCTATTGTGGCGGCAATTCATCGACCAATACCCGGCCAACAACCCGCGGCTTGATGAGGCCACGAGCAAGCTGGCTTCCCTGGAAAAGGCCATCGCGCTGGAAAACCGTTTCACCGAGCTCAGCAGCCTCGAACCCTCAGAAGAGGCGCTTGAAACCCGCTTGCAGGAATGGCAGAAATTTGTAGAGACCTACTCCGCCAATAACCCGCACCTCGACGAAGCCAAAACCCGCCTGGCAGGCCTCAGAAAAAGTGTGATGGAAAAGAAACTCGAAGAACACCGCGTCCGGCAGATTGAGGAAAACTTCTCCCGGCTCACGCAGGGGCATGAGGAAAACACAACTCACCTGAGGCAACAGATTTCCCAGTGGCAGGCGTTCGTCAATAAATACCCGTCCAACAATCCCTATCTGGAGATCGCCACAAGCCGCCTGAACGAACTCAAGCGGAGCCAGGAAATCGAGAACCGCTACGCCATGCTGCAACAGCTAAAGGAGGTCGACGCTACGCTGACGGCGCAGCTTGCCGAGTGGCGCGGGTTTGTCGAGGCATACCCCGGCGGAAACCCCCATTTAGAGGAAGCCCGCACTCGCATCCGCACATTGGAGACCGACCTTAGCGCCACCATTCCTGTCAGCCAAACGGCAACGGCCCCTGCAGCCGTGGAAGCTCCCAGTGAGCCGGTGGATTGGGGAACGCGGGACTACAAGACGCAGGGGTTTCATACATCGTCGAGCCAGAGCGTTCCGGACTCCCGCTCCTGACCGGTCACTTCCGTTCGGTGAGCGCAAGCGGCTCGCGCCATTCTTCCACAGGGTGGTATTGTTTCTTTTCGGAGTCGATGCCCAGGAGGGACGCGCCGGTTAAACCGGTGCGCCGGTTTTCATTATAGGAGAGATTAGGGGTCATCCCCGTTTCGAACTGCCAAAGCCCACCGACCTCCTGCACCAGACGGGCGCGTGTCATGCCGCGCCCCGCCCGCTTCATCCCCTCCTCCAGCAGACGGATCCCCGCGAACGACGAAGACAGGAAAGATGAATAACGAGTGGGGATGCTGTATTTTTCCAACAGCCTGTAAAAAATCTTCGTTACCGGGCTCCCGGGGTCCGGCACGTGCAAGGGGGAAGCCAGAATAACCCGGCCCGCCGCATCGGAGGAAAGAGAAAGCAGGCTTCCCCCCGCAAGCTCGGCAAGCCCGAAAACGGGAACCTTCCAGCCCTGCGCATCCGCCGCCTCGACAAAACTGCGCATATCCGCCCCGGCGCCAAAAAAGAACACGGCTTCGGCCTTCTGAGCCTTCAACTTTTTCGCGGCATTGTCAGCATCGAAGCCATTGGGCGGGTATTTAAAGTCGGCGGCAAGCGTCAGACCATGCAAGGGGCTTTGCTCCCGCACCCCCGCCGCCGCTCCCTTGCCGTAAATATCTTCGGCATGGACGAGGGCAATCTTTTTCCGCCCCGGCTCGTCCTTGGCGCTGGCGCTGAAAAAATCCACCAGCACCCGCGCCTGATCGTACAGACTGGAATGAATGAAAAAGGTGCTGCTGTCGGAGGCGAATGAGCTTTGCGCATGGATGGTGAGTGGAGCAAATACGGGGATGCCCTCAGCGGCGAAGAACCGGGCCACCGGGTGCTCGTCGGGAACGCCCAGGTTGCCGACAAAACAGAAGACCGGATCTTCTGCCAGATGCCGCCGCACCGCCTCCACCATCTCCTGCGGCTTAGCCGCCGGGTCGAACTCCAGCGCCACCAACTGAACGTCCCTACCGTAAAGCCCGCCCAGGGCGTTCTGCTCTTCGAAGTAACCCGCTAAAAGAGTCGCCACCGCCTGCCCGGCGGGAGCCAGGGGCCCGGAGACGGGTTTCAGTATCCCGATGCGTACGCGGGTCCCATCCACCCCCGGCACGGGTTCGGAGCCCAGCACCTTGAGGTAGGCGAGCAAATCGCCCAGGTCGCCTTCTGCTAATGTATAGCGCGGCATGGCCGGATGAAGGGCGTTTTCCGCCGGGTCGACGCCCTCTCGAATGGCACGCGCCAGGGCCGTGTCGTCGTAGGGCGGGTGCTCCCGCCCACTCAGGCGAATGCCAGCCTGGGCCAGCGTCAGGCTGCCTGGAGTGATGTCCGGAGCGAGGACGCCCCCCTCGCGCGCGCCCTCTCCGCCTTCCTTGTGGCACTGGATGCAGGGAAAGGCCTTGCCTGCCGCGTCGATGCCCGGGCCGCTCAAGCGGGCGATAATTGCGTCTGTTCCCTGCCCGGTCGCGTAGATCCGCTTGCCGCGCTTTTGCGGTTCGGTGAGCGGGTCTGCCTGGCTATCGCCAGGCAGTACCGACACGATCAGGCCGGCCGTGAACAAAGCCGATACCCCGGCGGAAATATAACGGTGGAACCCGCATAAGCCTCGGTGCCGTGCAGGCGAGGAGCTTCCGGTCATCAGTTTTCACCTCCGGCTGTGTTTTTTTTAAGCGCCGCCAATTCATCGACTCTTGCGACAAGCGAATCCACCGGAGGAAAACCGTAGTAACGCGTCCAGCCGCCCACCTTGCCATCGCCAATCAGAATCATCGAAGGGTGCTCGTCGAGGTCCGCGGAGTAGGCCCGAAGGGCGAGGAGCACCTGGTCCACATCGGCCTTTCGCCCGGTCAGCCAGATCCAGCCATCGCGCGCCTGGTGCTTTGCGGCGTAGGCTTTGAGGCGCGGTGGGATATCCGTGGCCGGGTCAACGCTGAGAGACACGAGAATCACCTCGGTGCCCAGCCGAGGCCCCAGTATTTCCTGTAAATGCGAGAAGATGGCGGTTTGAATGGGACAGGCGGTCGCGCATGTGGTGTAGATGAAATCCATGATCACCAGCTTATCGCCGATCACCTCGCTTTTGAAGCGCACCGGGTTCCCGTCCTGGTTCAACAGTTCGAGATCGAGCAGGGTGATGTCGTCCACCCGGGTTTCCACCGCTGGCGTCCTGGCGGGCTCCATCCCCTGCAATGGGTGGGCGTGGCCGTCCTCGGCCATCCCGCGCGCGGGGCATGCAAGCAGCAGGGCCAGTGCCGCACCTAAGCAAAACACCCCGCCGCGCCGGTTCATGGGGAACCCTTCTTTTTCACCGCCTTGCTTTCCACGTCCCCCACCTTGTAGGTGTGTCTGAGGCTGCCGAACTTTACCCCCAGCGAATGCGATTGCACCATCAAATGGTATTTCCCCGCACGGGGAAAAGTCATCTCCACTTCGTACACCCCGTCTCCCGCCGGGCGGGCCCATAGCCTTGTCTGCCAGCCACCGAAAAAACTCACACCCAGCACACGGATATCGGAGAGGCCTTCGACCGGCTGGCCCGCCTCGCCGCGCGTCAGCCGAAAACGCAGGCGCGCGGCCTTGCCCGGCGCAAGCTCCTCGTCCTGGGTGAGGCTTTCCATGGCGAAATTCTCGCGCTTGAATTTCTCCTCCCAGGGGGTGCCCTTCACCTTCATCTCGAAGCAGGTGGCCACCAGCGGGCTCGACAGAAGAAAATAGACATCGTAGACACCGCCACTTTCCAGGGTAACGGTGCTGGCGTATTCCCCCGCACCGTGCCGCTCCACCAGGCTGTGGTCGTAAATGAACAGGCCGAGCGGCGCCGAAGTGTAGGTTTTAAAGGAATTGGACGGCGCCAGCATACCGCTTTCCTGATAAACGTAGATGGATTGATCGGCCGGGTTGGCAATGAGGGCGCCGCTCTCGTCGGGCGTGATGCCGATCATCGAAACGCCTTGCAGTCCGGGCACTTCCCCTGGCGCCTTCGCGCCCATGGGAATATCCGCCACCGGCGGCGGCTTGTTCAGCGACAGGGCGGAAAGCTGGACGATGCTCACATGGTTACTTTCCGCATGATGAATGTAGGCAAAGCTCTTGCTGAACACCACGTCGTCGGGGCTTTTCAGGGTATTCAGTTTCCGCGACACGCCCGTGGTGGACGTATCGAGCAGGGTGAGCGTGTTTTCCGCGCGGTTCAGCGCGAAGATAAAGCGCCCATCGGGGCTCACCTTCATCTGGCTGATGCCTGGCGCGAGA
>QJZQ01000124.1 GCA_003246675.1 Nitrospirota bacterium
AGACCGGAAAGGCCCGAACCGATGATGATGACGTCGTAATCCATGCAACCTCGAACGCGAGCCTGGGCAGCCAGGGGCCAGGCGGTCCCCAGCCGATTATAGCCGGTCGAAAGCTTGCGGCACAGCTAAAAAGCGTGCCGCCGCAGAATGCCAAGCGCTTAGATATAAAGGGTTTTGTGAACCTGGAGGGGGTTTAGCTTGCGACCTGATGGTCTTTCAACAGCGGTTGAAGGTAGGAGATACAGCCCGCCATGGTGGCCAGATGCTCGTAGTCTTTTTCAGGGACTTCGATATTGAAGCGTTTTCTGAGCTCCATGACGATATCGAGAAAATCCATGGAATCCAGATCGATCTGGTCGCGCAAATTTTCCTCGTCCCGGATCGAGGCGATGTCTTCATCCGGAGCGATATCGGAAAGAATGTTAAGAATGGCTTTTCGAACTTCATCTACGGTCATCAGGACCCTCCGCTAAATTCTGACGTGAATGATTCTATGGAAAATAATAAGAGATTTCAATAACAAACTAACCCCTAAACCGTTTCACAATGAGCACCGAGTTGATCCCGAACATGCCAAACGAGTTATTCATGATATGCTCCACCCGGTCTTTTTTTCTTGGCTCATTCGCCACCAGGTTGGCGAGCGCGCAATCCGGATCGAGATCGTCGAGGTTGATGGTCGGGTGCACCCAGCCATCCTCGAAGGCCGGCAGGTTGCCCGCAAGCTCCAGCGTGCCCGCGGCGCCCATGGTGTGGCCGATAAAACTCTTGGTGTTGTTGATCCATACCCCCGAATCCTCCCCGAACACCGAGCGGACGGCCTTGCATTCCTGCACATCGCCCTGCGGGGTGGCCGTGGCGTGGGTGTTGAGGATGTCGATGTCCCCCGGCGCAAGGTCCGCCTTGCTGAGCGCCGCCCGGATGCATTCCGCCTGCCGCCCCGGCTCGGGCAGGATAAAATCGAACGCGTCGGAATTGGTGGAGTAACCGACGATCTCCGCGTAAATTTTTGCGCCCCGTTTCTCGGCGTCCTCCAGCCTTTCCAGCGTGTAAAGGCAGCCGCCTTCCGAGCAAACGATGCCGTTGCGGTTCCGGTCGAAGGGCCGGCTGGCCTTCGTCGGGTCCGCATGCGAGGCGAGCGCGCCCTCGCTTTTGAAACTGGCGAAGATCCCGAACGTGCGGATGCTCTCGGAAATCCCTCCAGCCAGGGCCAGGTCCACCTCGCCCAGGCGCAGCATCTGCAAACCCTGGATGACCCCCATGTTCCCCGCGGCGCAGGCGGCGCCAATGGTATAATGCGGGCCGGTGATCTTCATATTAAGCGTCACCTCCCCCGCCGGGTTGTTCGCCACCGTGCGCGGGTTGTGATGGTGCGACCAGAACTTCGTGTCGTAATTGTACTGGCTGATGTTGAAGACTTCGTTTTCCGTCTCCACGTTGCCGTGCTCGGTGACGCCGATGTACACCCCCACCCGCGAGCGGTCGATGCCGCCCAGGTCGATGCCCGCGTCCTGAAACGCCTCCCGCGCGCAGTAGATCGAAACCGACCCGGCCCGTGTGCCGCGGCGCACCTCCTTGCGCTTCTGGTACAAAAGCTCGTCGAAGTCGCAGACCCCGGCGATGACCTGCCCCATATAACGAGTCTCGAAAGGACGCACCCCGGAGCGGCCGGTGAGCAGGCTCTCGCGAAACTCCTTCAGATTATTGCCGTTGGGGGCCGTCAGACCGATACCGGTGATGACGATCCGCTGATCGGGGCTTACAGGGTGAGTCATATTTTAAGGAATTTCAAAGCGCATCACTCAGGGTTTGAAGGCGGGGCGCAGGCCGGGACTGGCCTGGAAAAGCGTCGAACATCTCATCGAGACCTTAACAGCCATCGAAACACATACGATCCACCTGACAGGTTTGGGAAGGCGTAATCTATCACAAACCCCCACCAAAATAAAGCCCAAAAACCCTCCGCAGGCGGCAACGCCCTGGCGGTCTTGCAATATACACGGAAGTCGCCTAAGGTATTTGCATCACACACCTTTTTTGCAGCGGGGCTCTAATATGAACAAGGCGACCTTCGGCGCAGGCTGTTTCTGGGGCGTGGAGTTGGCGTTCTCCCGCCTCGACGGCGTCATTTCAACAGCCGTGGGCTACTCGGGCGGCCACACACCCCGGCCAACCTACGAACACGTCTGCGGCGGCCAAACCGGCCACGCCGAAGTGGTCGAGGTGGAGTTCGACCCCGCCCGGGTCTCCTATGAAAGCCTGCTCGAAGCATTCTGGAACCTGCACGACCCCACCACCCTGAACCGCCAGGGGCCGGACATCGGCACCCAGTACCGCTCGGCAATCTTTTTTCACGATCCGGCGCAGGAGGCGGCGGCCCGCGCCTCGCGCGAACACATGCAGGCCTCGGGGAAGTTCAAAAGAGACATCGTCACCGAAATCAGCGCCGCCGGCGAGTTTTTCCGGGCCGAGGAATACCACCAGAAATACCTCGAGAAACGCGGCCTCGGCAACTGCCATGGCTGAAAACATTAAGCGGTGGCGTCATGCAGAGTGATTACGAAATTCTCGACATCGAACCCGGCGCCCCCTTGCAGGACATTAAAAAAGCGTACCGGCGCGAAGCGCTCAAATGGCACCCCGACCGCGTCCCCGACAACAACGAAAAGCTCAAGAAACTTGCCGGCCGTAAATTCAACCAGATCACCGAAGCGTATAACAGGCTGACGCTCAGGCACAACCGGCAGGGCAAATTCGCCAAAGACCAGCCCGCCCACGCCAACATCCGCCGCGACCGCGGCGCAGGCGAGACCGGCTTCGCAGACGAAACCACTTCCGGCCTGCCCCAGTTCATCACCCGCACCTGGAAAAACGGCAACAAATACGAGGGCATGGCCCTGAACGAACAGATGCACGGGCGCGGCCTCCTCACCTACGCCAACGGCAGCGTCTACAGCGGCCAGTTCCGCTTCGGTAAAATGGAAGGCGACGGTCAACTCAAGTTCGCCAACGGCGATGTCTATATTGGCCAATTCAGACAGAATTGCTTTCACGGCCAGGGCAAGATGAATTTCGCAAGCGGCGACCGGTACATGGGAGGGTTCGCCGAGGACCAGTACCACGGCCACGGCGTTCTCATCGCCGAGGGGCGGGTTTATTCCGGCGAATGGGAATACGGCTCGCTGAGAGCTGAAAGCGGTGGCTATTGATCGCCCCGCATACCCGGCACCCCATCGGTTTTCCCCCACCAGAGGTAAAGGCCGGATAATGGCAGAATGGACGCTTTATATGATCCGCCTCGCCAACGGTTTTCTATACACCGGCATCGCCGAAGACGTCGAGCGCCGGTTCAAGGAACACCGGGAAGGCGGCAGAAAAGCCGCCAAATACCTGCGCGGCAAAGGGCCGCTCACCCTGGCGTTCCAGCAGAAAATAGGAACCCGCTCGCAGGCGCTTAAAGCCGAGGCCGCCGTGAAAAAACTGCCCAAAAAGGAAAAGGAGCGGATCGTTCAGGGAGTCATTCCCCTGCCCGCGCCGAGCCCCGGCAACGAAACGGAAAGCTGAGATCATGGAAGAAAATGCCACAGACCCCGCCGCCCAGGCGCAGACCGGCAATACCCTGCGCCGCCAGCGCAAATGGCCGCAGGCCGCAGCCGCCTATCAAAAAGCCCGGGACCATTACCGCACCCGGGGAGACGCGGCGGGGCAGGCTGCCGCCATCGCCTGCATGGGTGCCGTGTACTGGGAGCAGGCGCAGATCAAAAAATCCGTCGCGTGTTTTGAGGAAGCACAACAACTGCTTGCAACCCTCCCCGAAAACCAGGGACACGCCATCGTCGAAGCGCTATGGGGCCTTGCCCTCTGGCGGCAAGGCCACCGGACACAGGCCCTTGCCCAAATCGGCGGCGCCCTCAAAGCAGGGATTTCATCGGTCCCCGAACCTTTTCACCCTCTCGTCGAAGCCATGCAAAGCGCCGCGGCCCAGCTCGAAAACCGGCTCACCCGCGAGGCCACCGGCGGCAACCCGCATCGGGCTTTGCAGGCGCACCTGTCCCTCGTGCCTGTTTATCTCTGCCTGGGCGAAAATAAAAACGCCCTGTCCCACCACAGCCGCGCCGAAGCCCTGGCCCAGGAACTTGCGGACCCGGAAAGCCTGACCGCACTGAAAGAAACCCAGTCTCTCCTGGCCTGAATTTTTCCGCACAAGCCCGCCTTACATTTGCAGCAGGAAATCGTCGTCCATTTCTTCTTCCAGATAATCCGGAAGCTGCGTCCGTCCGTCGATGGTAGCGAGCTGAATCTGCGTCGTGCTAAGACCCGTCGCCCCTTTCAAATTCGCGCCGGATAAATTCGCCTGTTCGAAGCGGGTGTCCTCATTAAACTGCGCACCACTTAAATCA
>QJZQ01000055.1 GCA_003246675.1 Nitrospirota bacterium
TAGAAATCGTACGGGTTGGCGTAGCGGGCGTAACCGGTGAGGAACGTGTCGGTGCCGAACATGAGCGTGGCGTTGGTGTCGTAAACGAGTTCGGGGACGATGCGGTAGTGCAGGGGCGAGGGGTAGAAGAACGTGCGGATGCCGGATAGCAGCGGGAGCATCCCCCCGCCGGTGAGACCGAACGAATGGAAAAGCGGCATGGCGTTGAAGACGATATCGGTCGGGCTGAAATCGATGCAGCAGCGCAGTTGCGCGAGATTGGCCTGAATGTTGGTGTGGCTGAGCACGACGCCCTTGGGCGTGCCTTCGGAACCGGAGGTGAACAGGATGACGGCGGGCGAATCGGGGTTTTCATCGGGGCAGTTGCGGCGGTAGGCGGCGGCCGGTGCGAGCCCCGCGAGAAAGCCCGCGACTTTATCGAGGAAACCGATGTCTTTTCTCAGGTCCTCCAGCGCCGTTATGCGCACACCGATCTCTTCAAGGCCCGCCACGGCGTTTTCCAGCTTGGCCGCCTCGATGAAGCGGCGCGAAGTGAAGACGGTTTTTATTTGCGCCGTCCGGCAGGCCGATACAAGGTTCTGCCGGCCCGCGGAAAAATTCAGCATCGCCGGCACGCGGCCATAGGCGTGCAGGCCGAAAAACGCCACCACGGTGCTCACCGCGTTGGGCAAAAGCAGGCCGGTGTTTTCGCCTTTGCAGGTGCTTCTTGCAAGCTGGCGTCCGAGGATGAAACAGCGGGTAATGAGGTTGCGGTAGCTCATGGGGTGGCGCTCGATATCCTCGGCGATGAGGTGGCCCCCGCCGTGGGTGTTACGCGCCTGGATGAGCCCGTCAAACATCGTCTGCCGGTAATTGGCGCATTCGAACAGCGTCCCGGTCATCAGGTCGTAAAGCTGTGCCCCCGCCAGCCGCCTGCGCCGCCGGCCCTTGACCTCGTCGGGCAATTGAAAGGCGCGGGGTTCGTTAATGGTCATGGTGATTTTAGGGAACAACCGGATGCGCAGCTTTCCCTTGAGGCGCGTGAACGGAGTGTATCGCGCGCCTTCGATGGACACCGGCAGCACCTGGGCGCCCGATTTGTCGGCGATCATCCCCGGTCCTTCGTAAATTTTCATCAGCGAGCCGGTGGTGGTGAGGCGGCCCTCCGGGAAGATGACCACCTTTTTATCCTGGCGGATGCACTCGATGAGCGAGCGGGTGCCGAGCGGGTTGGTGGGGTCCAGGGCGAAAAAATCGGCCAGGGCGAGGAAGGGTTTGAAAACCCATTTGCTCGCGATCTGGGTGTTGACGGCGTAGGTCAGCCGTTCGGGGATGTAGGTGGCGAACAGGAGCGCGTCGAGGAACGACGTGTGATTGGCGATGATCATGACCCGGTTCCCCGCCTTGCGGTAATTTTCCAGTCCCTTCACCTCCACCCCGTAGAGCAGGTTGAGGAGCCAGCGCAAAAACGAGCGCACCAGCGCATCGGGCAATAACCGGCAGACGTAGACCGCCACCAGGGCGTTGAGCACGGCGACCACCAGGAATACCTGAGGGACGGTGAAATGGAACGCCAGCATGGCCGAGGTGCCCAGCGCGGAAACCACCATGAACAGGGCGTTCATGACGTTGTTGGCGGCGATGGAGCGGGAGCGGTGGCTCTCCTCGCTGCGGCTTTGCAGGATGGCGTAGAGCGGCACGATGAACAAGCCGCCGGCGAAGGAGATGAACAGCAAGTCGGCGAGAATGCGCAGGCCCGCGAACGACCCGAGGAAACGGGCGAGGCTCAGTGTTTCGCCGCTCACCGGGACGGGCGCGCCGCCGCTGGCGAAGAACAGGTCGACGGTGAAGACCGTCATCCCCAGTGCGCCCAGGGGGACGAAGGTGGCATCGACTTCGCCCTTCAGCAGTTTGTCGCAGACCAGCGAGCCCAGGCCGATGCCGATGGAAAACACCGTGAGAAACAGGGTGACCATGTACTCGTCGCCGCCGAGAGTGAATTTGCCGAAGGTGGGAAATTGCGACAGGAACGTCGCGCCGACCAGCCAGAACCAGGAGATGCCGAGGATGGAAAGGAACACGCTCCTGTTTTTTCCTGCGAATTTAAGGATCGCCCAGGTTTCGGTGAGGATATTGTAGCGGATGCGAAGTTCCGGGGCCTGCGGCCGGGTTTTCGGAATATAGAAACTGGCGGCGAAACCAAGCACCGAGAAAAAAATCACCAGTGCGGTCACGGCGCCGATGCCGCCGGGGGCGAGAATGAGCACGCCGCCGAGAATCGTGCCGGTCAATATGGAAAGAAACGTTCCGGCTTCGATCAGGGCGTTGCCGCCGATGAGTTCGTCCTCGCCCAGGTGCTCGGGCAAAATACCGTACTTGATGGGGCCGAAAAACGTCGATTGCGCGCCCATCATGAACAGCACGAGCATCAGCAGAAAAACGCTCTCCAGGTAAAAACCCACGCCCGCGAGAATCATCAGAACGATCTCGACGAATTTGATGATGCGCACCAGCCGCGATTTCTCGTGCTTGTCGGCGAGCTGGCCCGCCGTGGCGGAAAACAGGAAAAAGGGAAGAATGAAGATTCCCGCCGCGGCGGTCACCATGATCTGCGAGTTCATGCCCGCCTTCTCCGCAGTCACGAAGGTGATGAGGATCACCAGGGCGTTCTTGAACAGGTTGTCGTTGAACGCGCCGAGAAACTGGGTGATGAACAACGGCAGGAAGCGCCGGGTCTTGAGCAGATGAAACTGGTTCTGGTGCATAGGTATCCGCCAAAGGGAATGCTTAGAAGGGTTGATGGAGCGCCAGGCATCATGGCCTGACCCTAAAAGAAACGGACCCTTTCGGGCCTTATTATCTATTGTAAGAGGAATCCTCCCATTTTGCGAGAACCTTGGGCGCGTGAGCGATGATTCTGCCAAAGGCATCGGCGTATTGGTCGAGAAGATCGCGTCCGGCCCCGAGAAAAAGCGGCAGACGAATCAGTTCCTGATTGACCGCCTCGGTGCGGGGCAATGCCGTGCGCCGGTAATCCGGATAGGGGAAGCCGTCTTCCAGGCGGGCGATGGTTTTAAAATGGCCTTCGGTGAAAAAAGGTTGCTGGTGGAGAAGCGGGTAGCGCGGTGCGCTCGCCTGTGCGCCTTCGGCGTGCAGCGCGGCAAGCAGAGCATCGACCGGCAGGCCGGTTTTTCGCGGGTCGGCCCGCACGATGAATTCGAAATAGACTCGCCGGGTGGAGCCATCGTCCGGGAAGGTATCGATGCCCAGGGCCTCGAGCTTGTCCGCAAGGTAACGAATATTTTCGCCGCGCGTCCGGTTGTTGGCCGTCAGGGCGGCGAGCTGTGTCCGCGCGATGGCCGCGGAGAGTGGGGCGATGCGGGTTTTCAGGCCGAACCCGGTGGCGGCGAAGCGCCGCCTGGGGCCTTTAAGTCCGGCAATGCGGTGGATGTCTCCCAGGCAGGCCGCCTGCTCGAAATAGCGATCGTCGTCGCAGAGCAGAACGCCCCCTTCGCCGCCCGGGGCGAGCTTGTCTCCCTGCAGGCTGAACACCGAAATGTCGCCGAAACTGCCTGCCGGCAGGCCCTGCCAGGCCGCGCCGTGGGCGTGGCTGGCGTCCTCGATGATGAGGAGGTTGTGCCGTTTTGCGATGTCCCTCAGGCGGTCCACCTGGCAGGGCAGGCCCCACAAATGGACGATGACGATGGCGCGCGTTTTCGGGGTGATTTTCTTTTCGACATCCTCCGGGTCGATGCCGAGGCGCTCAGGTTCGCTTTCACAGAAAACCGGCAGGGCGCCCAACCACAGCATGGGCAGCGCCGAGGCCCAGAAGGTGGCGCTGGGCACGAGCACCTCGTCACCCGGTCCGATGCCCGCGGCGAAGAAGGCCGCGAGCAGCGCCGTGGTGCCGTTGCAATGGGCGAGCGCCCATCGGCGGCCGGTGAGCCGGCGGTAATCCTCCTCCAGGCGGTGGATCACGGGATGGGTGGAGAGGTTGCCGTCGCGCAGGATTTCCAGAACGGCCTGTTCGTCCGCATCGGTCAGAATGGGCCACTTATGAGAGACCGGCAGGGCCGGATCAACGACGGGCTTGCCGCCGAGAAACGCGGGTAGCGTTTGAACGTAAGCTTTCATGACTTCGTCTCCTTCATCATTAAATCGCTGGACGGGGTTGAGGCTCGCCGCCGGGTAAGCGGGCCAGGGTATTTGCGGATTCAATCAGGAGTTCGTCTCCGGGGAGTGGAACGGCGGTTTTCCCCAGCGCCGCGTTCCACAAGGCGTTGACCCCGGCCGCGTATTGATCGAGCGCGCGGGTTCCTTCCTCCCGGTCGCCGCCAGCCAGGGCCGTGGCGAGCTTGAGAAGGTGAGGCCGGTTCTCATCCGCCGCCCCCAG
>QJZQ01000171.1 GCA_003246675.1 Nitrospirota bacterium
ATTCCTCTTATCCATTTTCCAGGATGAGAAGCAGCTTAGTTTTTTCCTTGGGCAACTGGAAAGGGATAACCGTGTGCCCGAGTTCGAAGTGGCGGTTAAGGAGGGCGTTTTTTCGGTGGGCTGGTGCCAGGTTTCCGCGAAAATCATACCCCTGGGTCACGGCGAGTACTACCTGAAGGGATTTTTCGTCGGGCTTCAGCGCGTTAAACAACTGGAGCAAGCCCTCCACGAAGAAAACAAAATGCTGGAGACCATTCTTTGCGGCATCGGTGACGCGGTTTGCGTTTATAACCCCGACTGCAAGGTCATCTTCCAAAGCCCGTTGCATGAAAAGTGGTTCGACAACCCCATCCCTTATATGTATTTCAAGCGCCACGGCGGCAACAAGCAGGCGCTTAAAAAGGGGGCGACGGACACTTTTATGGAGACCCGCCGCGACCAGGATCAGAACCTGCTATCCCTGGAGATCACCAGTTACCCGATCAGCAATGAGGCAGGCGAGGTATTCGCCGGCATCAACGTGGTGCGCGACCGTTCCCTCGCCATTTTACTTGAGGCCCAGTCGCGCGAGCTTGCTCTATACAAAAGGGAGCATTCCAGGAACACGGCTCTCACCAGCATCCTTGGGGAATCACCGGCCATCAAAAAGGTTCTCCAGGCGATTAATAAAATCAGCCAGCTCGACACGGTGGTTTTTATCCAGGGCGAGACGGGAACGGGCAAGGAACTGGTCGCCCGCGGCATTCAGGCCCTCTCCCGACGATCCAAGCAGCCCTTCGTGACCATCAACTGCGGTGCCCTGAGCGAAACCTTGCTCGACTCGGAGCTTTTCGGCCATAAAAAGGGCGCGTTCACTGGCGCATCCACAGAGAAAACCGGACTTTTCGAGGCAGCCGACGGCGGCACCATCTTCCTCGACGAAATCGGCGAAATGTCCATGGGCACCCAGGTCAAGCTGCTGCGCGTCCTGCAGGACGGCGAGGTGAGGAAACTGGGGAGCACCGTCAGCAGGAAGGTCAATGTGCGCGTGATCACTGCCACGCATCGCAATATCAAGAAGCTGGTGGAGGAGAAAAAGTTCAGGGAGGACCTGTTTTACCGCATCCACGTTTTCACCATCCATACTCCACCGCTGAAAGAGCGCGGCGAGGATATTCTCCTGCTCGCGTACTATTTCCTCGAAGAGTTTGCCCGACGGCAGAATAAAACGGTCCACCGCATCTCGCAAGAGGCGGCGCGGGTCCTTATGAACCACCCGTGGCCGGGCAACGTGCGCGAGCTGCAAAACGTGATGGAGCGATCCACCATTTTATGCGATACGGAAACTCTGGAAATCGACGACCTGCCCTATTCCCTGACCCCTCACAATTCCCTGACCCCTCACACCGCCCAGGAACCGACGCTTAGCAACGACCATGAAACCCTGGATGATGTCTATAAAAAGAAAATTCTCTCGAGCCTGAAAAAAAACCGCTGGAACAAAACCCTCACCGCCAAGGACCTCAACATCTCCCGTGCCACTTTGTGGAGAAAAATCAAAGACTTGTCCATCCAGCCCGATTGAGCGGCCCGGTGCCGCCCCAAACCCACATTTTCTTTTGCGAATTATTGTAAAAACGTTATAATCCAGCGACTTAATTTCCCGAAACCAGCCGATGAAGCAAAAAATTGCGGTTTATCCTGGCACCTTCGACCCGGTGACCAACGGGCATCTGGATATCATGCTCAGAGCGGTGAAACTCTTCGACCGCCTGATCGTCGCGGTGGCCCTGAACCCAAAGAAGAATCCGATGTTTTCCATCGACAAGCGGGTTCAGTTCATCGAGAACGCCATCGGCGGCCGGGGCAATATCGAGGTGTTGCCGTTCGATAACCTTTTGATTCAGTTTGTCCGGGCGCAAAACGCCTGTGTCATCATCAAGGGATTACGGGCCATCAGCGATTTCGAATTCGAATTGCAGATGGGCCTCATGAACCGGAGCCTCGACGAAGCCCTTGAAACCATTTTCATGATCCCCAGCCAGGAATACTCCTTCCTGAGCTCCAACCTGGTGAAAGAAGTGTCCAACCACGGTGGGGATATCGAAAAACTCGTACCCGAATCTGTCGCTCAGGGATTCAAGGCCCTGAAAAAATAATACCCTTCGATCCGAGCGAAGCCGTGCAACCCCAACATGACGCCCGCCCACCGCGCGCCGGTGTCTACACATTAAAATCATGAAATTTTCCGACCGCATCAATTCCGTTCAACCTTCCATGACGCTGGCGATCAGCGCGCTGGCGCAGGAAATGAAAGCGCGCGGCGAGGACATCATCGGCTTCGGCGCTGGCGAGCCGGATTTTCCCACGCCGGACAACATCAAACAGGCCGCCATCCGCGCCATTCAGGAAAACGACACCCACTACACGCCTGTGGGCGGCACTCCCGCGCTCAAGCAGGCGATCGTCGATAAATTCCAGGCCGACAACGGCCTGCGCTACGAGAAAAACCAGATCGTCGTGTCGTGCGGAGCCAAGCATTCCTTCTACAACCTGGCGCAGGCGCTATGGCAGGCGGGCGATGAAATCATCATCCCCGCGCCGTACTGGGTGTCCTACCCGGACATGGTGCTCCTCGCCGACGCAAAACCGGTCATCATCGACACCACGGAAAAAGCCGAATTCAAAATCACCCCCGAGCAGCTCGCCGAGGCCGTCACACCGAACACGCGCGCCGTGGTCATCAACAGCCCGTCGAACCCGACCGGCAGCGCCTACACCAGAGAAGAACTCGAAGCCCTGGCCGAATGCGCACTGCGCCACAAGCTGCTCATCATCTCCGACGAAATTTACGAAAAAATCGTCTTCGACGATTTCGAACACGTGAGCATCGCCTCGCTCAGCGAAGAAGTGAAGAAAAACTGCGTCGTCATCAACGGCATCTCGAAGGCCTACGCCATGACCGGCTGGCGCATCGGTTACCTTGCCGCCGAACCGGCCATCGCCAAAGCGGTGGACAAATTGCAGGGCCAGAGCACCTCGAACCCCACCTCCATTTCCCAGGCCGCCACCGTCGAAGCCCTCACCGGCCCGCAGGACGCGGTGGCGCGCATGGCGAAAGAATTCGAGCTGCGAAGAGACCTGATCGTCAAACTGCTGAAAAACATACCCGGCGTCACCTGCTACAACCCGGTAGGTGCGTTCTACAGCTTTCCCGATTTTTCCTCGTACTACGGCAAGAGCTTTGACGGCAAACCCATCAACGGCTCGCTCGAACTCGGCGAGTACCTGCTTAAAGAAGCGAGAGTCGCCCTCGTGCCCGGTGTCGCCTTCGGCGCCGATGCCAACGCCCGGCTCTCCTTCGCCACCTCCCAGAAAAATATCGAGAACGGCCTCACCCGCATCGCCGAAGGCTTAAGCCGACTGCGCTAGACGACCCCGGCGGTTCAACGCTCCCGAAACAACCTGACGGTTGCCGAAAACTTTTTTACCCCCCCTAGGGGAACCGTGAAGGCAAACGGTATCGCCCACCCTTTACCCGCGCAAACCCCGCAGCAAGAAGGCGGCAAAGCGTCCGGCTTTTTCCTGCATGCCACCGGCGCAGAACCCTCAACCGACTCCCTCCCAAAAAAGCCGGCATTAAAAATGGTATAACAAAAGGGACGGGGCAACGCATGCCAGTGGACGCGCCCCCTCCTTCTGCCAAATCACAACCGGGCCTTTCCCATGAGAACCGAACCGCTCAAAACAGGGCTGCTATTGATTCTGGTGATCCTCGCTGTCGCCGGCATCGCCTTGGCCCAGAACCCTCCGACCTCGGAGAATACGCGGACCGTCTATCTGGTGAACCACGGCTGGCACGCCGGCATCATCGTGAAACGCGCGGATATCCCCGAAGGCGTCTGGCCGGAGCACAAGGAATTTTCGGCCAGCGAGTTCCTGGAGGTGGGCTGGGGGGATCGGGATTACTACATGGAACCCGACCCGCATCTCGGCATCACGCTCAAAGCCGCCCTGTGGCCCACCGAGAGTGTTCTGCACATCGCCGCCTTCCGCGGGTCGGTCACGGATTATTTCCAGGGGCGGGAAATTATCGAGATCAAGATTACCAAGGCGGGATTCGAAAAGTTATGCCGCTACTTTCAAAAAAGTTACGCCATGGATGACGCCGGCCGGGCCGTGCCCTTAGGTCCCGGCTTGTACGGCCAAAGCCGTTTCTACCTGTCGCACGAAACCTACCATCTGCTCAAAACCTGCAATGTCTGGACGGCGCGCGCCCTGGCCGCAGCCGAGCTGCCCATCACCCCGCAATGGACCATCCGGGTGGACAGCCTCATGTCCGAAGCCAAAAAATTCGGCACCCCGCTTCA
>QJZQ01000130.1 GCA_003246675.1 Nitrospirota bacterium
CGTCGATGCGCATCTTGTTTTTGATGATCTGGATGATCTGCTCGAGGGTCTCGTCGAGATCCAGTGTGGAACTGGCGATGCGCGAGATCTCTTTTAATATTTCCAGACCAAGGTGGTCGTCGATCATGTGCAAAAGTCTCCGAGCGCCAGTCGCCCGCTGTACGGTATTTTAAAGTATTTCGAGGCCAAGGGGGAGGGCGGCGGTTCAGGTGCGAAGCGCCTTTAGGTAAAGGCGGTTGTACTTTTCGGCCGCCCGCGTCCAGCTGAAATCCTCGGCCATTCCGGCGAGCCGCAAGCGGCGCCATGCCGCCTTGTTGCGGTAAAGAGATAATGCCTTGTCGAGGGCGCGAAGGCAATCGGCTTTTTCTTCGTGCCGGAACTTGAAGCCGGTGCCGCTGCCGCTTTTGGCCTGAAACTCCCGTACGCTGTCTTTCAGGCCTCCGACGGCGCGCACCAGCGGCACCGTGCCGTATTTCATGGCGTACATCTGGGTGAGTCCGCAGGGTTCGTAGCCGGAGGGCATGAACAGAATATCGCTGCCGGCCAGAATCTGGTGGGCCAGGGGTTCGTCGAAGCCGATGGCCACACCGGCGCGGGGGTGGCTGCCGAGACGGCGGAAATATTCTTCGTAGAGGGCTCCGCCCTCGCCTAAAAGAACAAAGCCCGCGCCTGTTGCGAGCAGGTCGTCCATCACCTGCATGACGAGGTCGAGGCCTTTCTGCTGGCTGAGGCGGGTGATCATGCCTACAATCGGCCTCTGGGGCATAATGTCGAGGGCAAACCGCTCTTCGAGGCGTTTGCGGCAGGCTTCCTTTCCCTTGAGTTTTTTGGGGCCGTAGTTTTCGGCGATCCAGGGATCGTGCGCGGGGTCCCAGCGATGGTAATCCGCGCCGTTCAGGACGCCATGCAGGTCCTTCCCGCGAGCGCGCAGCATGCCGTCCATGCCGAAGCCGAAGGCCGGTGTCTGGATTTCCCGGCAGTAGGTCGGGCTCACGGTGGTGAGCAGGTCGGCGTAGACGAGGGCGGCTTTCATGAAACTGAATTGTCCGTAAAACTCCACCCCGCCGGGGTGGAACAGGCCCGGCGGCAGGCCGGCCTGGCTCAGGGTTGCGGGCGGGAAATTGCCTTGATAACCCAGGTTGTGGATCGAAAAGACGGTGCGCGTTGCGCTGAAAGCCTTGCGGTAGAGGGTTTTCAGGTAAACGGGAACGAGGCCGGTGGGCCAGTCGTTCAGGTGGATGATGTCCGGGATGAAGCGCAGCGCCAGGCAGCTTTCCAGGATGGCCTGGCAGAAGAAAATGAAGCGCTCGGCGTTGTCAGGGTAGTCTCCCTCGCGGGTTCCGTACAGAGGGTCGCGCAGGAAGTAGCTGTCGTTTTCCAGCAGGTAGACCGGCACCGATTCGGGAAGCGTGCCCTGGTAAATGAACCCTTTGCGCGTTTGGTCCCCGGTTTTCGCCGTGACCTCCAGGCCGAGCGGAGACAGCGGGACGCCCGCCGAAAGCACCGAGCGGTGTTTGGGGAGCATCACCCGCACATCGTGGCCGAGGGCCTTGAGCGCCGGGGGCAGGGCGCCGGCCACATCGGCCAGGCCGCCGGTCTTGGCGAAGGGCTGAACTTCGGGCGAAACGAAAAGGATCTTGAGCGGTCGGGCCATGGTTTCCTTAAAGGGCGATATTTCTCAGCGTCGCCGCGGCGTCCTCGGGCAGGGTGGGGTTGATGTAAAACCCCGTGCCCTGTTCGAAGCCCGCCAGTTTGGTGAGCTTGGGCATGATCTCGATGTGCCAGTGATAGGTGTCGTCCTCCTTGCCGTTGATCGGGGAGGTGTGCAGGACGAGGTTGTAGGGCGGAGCCCCGAGGGCGGTGTGCATGCGCCGGAGGCAGTCCTTGAGCAGGCGCGCCAGGTGAAAGAACGTGTCGGCGCTGCTTTCCTCGAAGCGGGGCAGGTGCTCCTTCGGCAGCAGCCACATTTCGTAGGGGAAACGAGGTGCGTAGGGGCACACGCAGATGAAGCCGTCGTTTTCGGCGACCACTCTTTGCCGATCGCCTTGTTCCTGAGCGATCAGGTCGCAGAAAATGCAGCGCTCCTTGTATTCGAAATGGCGCCGGGCTCCGGCGATCTCGTCGTTGACCAGCTCCGGCACGATGGGCAGGGCGATGAGCTGCATGTGGCTGTGTTCCAGGGAGGCCCCCGCGGCCTCACCGTGATTCTTGAAAATCAGGATGTAGCGGAAGCGCGTGTCCTTTTTCAGGTCCACGAAGCGCTGTTTGAACGCCCACCAGCAGGCTTCGACCTGCTCCGGCGGCAGTTCGTCGAGTTCGGCCGTATGGCCGGGGGATTCGATGAGCACCTCGTGCGCGCCGATGCCGTTCATGCGGTCGTACATCCCTTCGCCGACGCGTTCCATCCTGCCTTCGATCTTGAGGGCGGGGAATTTGTTGGGAGTCACCCGCAGGCTCCAGCCGGGGCCATTCGGCGGCGAGGGGTTGGGCCGGTAGGCCAGAAGCTCGGGCGGTGTCATGGCCTCGTTGCCCGGGCAGAAAGGGCAGGACCCCTGGTGTGTCTTGGGCGGGGGGCTTGGAAAGTCGCGCGGCCTTTGCCCGCGTTCGGTGGAGATGATCACCCAGCGGTTGACGATCGGGTCTTTGCGCAGCTCGGGCATAAGGTGGTGCTCGCGGGCAAGGGGGCAACGGGGGCGGGAACCGGCCCCGAAAATTCATGGCAATACTAATGAATGGTCCCGGTAAAGTCAATCGTGCGGGGAGCGCGGTATCCTGAAAATCCGTTGATTGGCCGGGGATTAACCCCTATAATCGATAATCACCTTGAAACTGTTCGGGTTGCGGCTGCCGCGCGGCGGCGGGCCCGGTAAGGAAAACTCCCATGAAAGCAGCACTCGCGGGCAGGACCGTCGTTCTTGGCGTTTCCGGCAGCATCGCCGCCTACAAGGCCGTGGAACTTTTACGCCTTCTGGTGAAGGATGGGGCGGACGTGTATGTCGTGATGAGCGAGAACGCGGGCCGCTTCATCCAGCCTCTGACCTTCGAGGCCCTTTCGGGGCACCCCGTGGCGGTGGAAGTTTTCGACACCGCCGAAACGGCCTCCATGGAGCACGTCCGGCAGGCCGAGAGGGCCGATTGCCTGATTGTCGCCCCCGCCACCGCGGGCACTCTGGGCAAGCTGGCTTGCGGGCTGACCGGCGACGCGCTGGCGAACTTCTTCATCGCCTACGGCGGCCCCACGATCATCGCCCCGGCGATGAACGACGGCATGTACGCGCATCCGGCGGTGCGGGAGAACATCGCCCGCCTCAAATCCCGCGGAGCGCATTTCGTCGATCCGGAAGAGGGGGAGCTGGCCTGCGGGCGGGTGGGGCCCGGGCGGCTGGCGGAGCCCGCCGACATCCTCGCGGCGGCGCGCGCTGTCCTGCAGCCAGTGCGGGACCTTGAAGGGCTGCATTTTCTGGTGACCGCCGGGCCAACGCGGGAACCCATCGACCCCGTTCGCTACCTGAGCAACCCGTCGTCGGGGAAAATGGGTTACGCCATCGCGGCCCAGGCCGCGCGCCGAGGCGCCGAGGTCACCCTGGTCAGCGGGCCGACGGCGCTGGAGCCGCCGGAGGGGGTGCGCTTCCTGCCGTGCCTGCGCGCCGAGGAAATGCATGCGCTGGTGCAGGAGAATTTCGCCGGTTGCGATGTGCTCGTCATGACGGCGGCGGTGGGGGATTTCGCCGTGGAAACGGTGGAGAAGGAAAAGATCAAGAAAAACGGCGACGCGCCCCTCGTCCTCACGCTCAAGCCGACGCGGGACATCCTGAAGGAGGTCGCGCAAAAGAAAACCCATCAGTTCGTGGTGGGTTTCGCCGCCGAAACGGAAAACCTCATCGACAGCGCGAAAGAGAAGCTGCGGAAAAAGAATCTCGACCTCATCGTCGGCAACGATATCAGCGCGCCGGGCATCGGCTTTCAGTCCGACTCCAACCAGGTGGTGGTGGTCGACCGGGCGGGCCGGGCCGACCCCTGGCCGCTGTTGCCTAAATCGCGGATCGCGGGGTTGCTTCTCGACCGTATCCTCGAGGCCCGCCGCGCCTGAGCCCGCTCAGCCGGCGTTTTTTGCGCAGCGGAAGCCGACGCCCAGGTTGCGCAGGCTGGGAATGGTGGCGTTACGGTAGGTGAGCCGCACGTCGTCGGCGTTGTTTCTCCAGTTGCCGCCACGGAGAACCTTGTATTGCCCCTTTTCGGGACCGGGAGGGTTTTCCTTGGGGGAGAACAGGTAGTATTCCGGCAGGTGCCAGTCGTTGGTCCACTCCGCCACGTTGCCCGACAGGTCGTGGACGCCGTAGTCGGATTTCCCCGCCTCGTAGGAGCCGACGGGGGTGGTTTTGTTCAATTCCTCGTTGTAGTTCAGCCTGCTGCTTTCCGGCGCTTCATTGCCCCAGGGGTATTTCACCGGGCGCTTGCCGCGCCCCGCTTTCTCCCATTCCGCCTCGCTCGGCAGGCGTTTGCCCCGCCACTCGCAATAGGCGTTGGCTTCTTTCCAGTTGACGCCCGCCACCGGCTGGCGCGGGTCGTTGAAATCGGGATTGTCGTGCGTCCTGGGTTTCGCGGCGCCGCTGGCCTCGACGAATTTCATGTAATCGCCGTTCGTCACCTCGAACCGGTCGATGTAATAGTCGTCGAGAATGGTTTCGTGGGCCGGGTCTTCCGGGCCGAGGGCGTGACGATCGGTATTCAGCAGATCGACGGGGTTGAGTTCGACGAGGGACTGCCGGCTTCCCATGATGAAAGGCCCGGCGGGGATGAGGACCATCTCCTCGCTGTCGCCGGAAGCGCGCGCTTCCAAAGCCGGGGAGAGCCCGCCCAGTGTCATGGCCAGAAGATAGATAATGATGTGACGTCGCATTCCGCCTCCCAGTGAGGTTCCAGGTTCTTGACTTGCCGGGCGGCTGCTGAAGCCGGCTTAAAACAGCGCCGGGCGCACAGGCCCGGCCGGCTTTGAAGATTGACTCTTTTAATCAATCGGTTTAGAATTTTATATTACATAAAAAAAACATATTTTTCATCAATAGAGTCCGGGCGGTTGCATTTCCCCGGCGAGAAGCCTTCTGCCATGATGGATCAACCCGAAAACGAGGACGCCGTCGACCAGAATCTCGACACCCGGTTGTGCCTCAATTGCGGTTTCCCCAATCGCAATAGCGATGCCCGTTGCATGTTCTGCCAGGCGGGGCTGGCGGAGGAATCCGGCCTGGTTCCCTGGATGCGGCACAACTATTATGTCCTGAAATGGCGCTGGCAGCTCAAACAGAAACGGGCGGGGCGAAAGCCGGCCGACCGGCTTCCCTTTTTCAAGGGAGTGGGGTATTTTCTCGTGGGTGCGGTGCTCAGCGGCGCGGGCCTCTATCTGTCCAGCGTCGCCCTGGACACGGCGTCGTTTTCCAAGGCCCTGATCGCCATTCTCCTGCTCCTGTACGGCGGGTTCATCCTGAAGAACCTGTTTTCGAAAAGCTAAACCTCCTTAGATTCACCCCTTTCGACCCAAAATCCGGCCTTTCACGGCCCAACCTCCGCGACGATGCGCAGCGGCGCGCCGCTGCCCCGGCCGATTTTCATGGGCAGCGCGATAACGCGAAAACCGCTGGGCGGCAGCGAGCCCAGGCGGCACACATTCTCGAAGCCGGGAACGTTGGCTTCACCGAACACCCGGTGCGCGAGGAAATCTTTCGATGGGCCGTGATCGAGGCTGGGCGTATCGAGACCCACGGCGGCGACTTTCCTGTCGTGCGCGAGAAATTTCGCCGCCTCCTCGCTGAATCCTGGAAAACTCAGATGCGCGACATCGCCCGGCTGGTCGGTCCCGAGATATTGCTTTTTGTCCGGCCAGCGATCCTCCCAGCCGGTGCGGACAAGAACAATGTTCCCGGCAACGATGCGGCCATGCGTCTTCTCCCAATCGAGAAAATCCTGCCTGCTGATGAGGTAACTGGGGTTTTTCGCCGCCTTTTCGGAAACATCGACCACGATTCCCGGTGCGATCAGACGGTTCAGCGGGATGTCGTCCACGTGCCAGCGGTCCTTGAAGAAATGCGCCGGCGCGTCGAGATGGGTGCCGCCATGCTCGGAGGCGCTTATGTCGTTGGACTCGTACCAGTAACCCTTTCCGGTGGGGCCTTTATGGACCTCGTCGAGATGGAAGGACTTGCTGGTTGGCCAATAGATCGTCGTTTCGTCGAAAGCATGGGTCAGGTCAATATGAACAGGGTCTGCCGCCGCCTGTGGAACCGCGGTCAGCAGGAAGCCGAGCAGGACGGCCATCGGGTGAAGCCCTATGGGAAATTTGTGGGTCATGGCGCATCCTCCCTGGGGTGATAAGGGGCGTACGGGTAAAAAACGGTATGGCCGGTGCGACTTTCACGAATGAGGTGTATCATAATCGAAGGTAGGTTAATTGAACAGGCGAGAAATGACCCCAGCAATAGCTGAAAAACATTCCATTCAGGTTCCGGTGCAGGGCATGAGCTGCGCCAGTTGCTCCGCCCGTATCGAGAAGAAGCTCAGTGGCATGAAAGGCGTGTCGAGCGCCAGCGTCAACTTTGCCGCCGAGCGGGCCACCGTGGAGTTCGATGACCGGCAGGCTTCTGTCGCGGGGATCGCCGCCGCTATCGAAGCGCTGGGTTTTCAGGTGCCGCGCCTGCGCCAGGTGTTTCCGGTCGAGGGCATGAGCTGCGCCTCCTGTGTCTCGCGGGTGGAAAAGAAGCTGAGAGGTCTCGAAGGGGTGATGAGCGCCGAGGTGAACCTCGCCACCGAGCGTGCGGCGGTTGAGTATATTCCCTCGCTGGTGGGGCTTCAGGACTTTCAGGAGGCGCTCAAGGCGCTGGGTTACACGCTAACCGCTCCGAAAGAGGTTGGCGGAGAAGCCGAGGAAGACCGGCAGGCGGCGGAATCCAGGAAAATGGCTTTCCGCTTCGGCGTCTCGGCGGCGTTGACGGTGGTGGTCATGGTGGGCGGCATGGCGGCGGGCCTGAGCCATGCGTGGCAGCTCGCCCTGGCGACGCCGGTGCAGCTCTGGGGCGGGGCGCTGTTTTACCGTGGGGCTTACAAGGGGCTCAGGCACGGCACCGTCGACATGAACACCCTTGTGGTGGTGGGGACCTCCGCGGCTTATTTTTACAGCGTTTACGCCACCCTGTTTCCTTCTACCCTGAGCTTTCTCGGCGAGAAGGTGGTGGTTTATTTCGAGACCTCGGCGGTCATTATTACTCTGGTGCTAATGGGCCGCTGGATGGAGGCGCGGGCCAAAAGCCGCGCTTCGGGCGCCATCCGCAAGCTCATTGGGTTGCAGCCGAAGACCGCGCGCGTGGAGCGGGATGGGCAGGAGGTGGAGGTTCCCATCCTGGAGGTGGTCCCCGGCGACCGGCTGGTGGTCAGGCCGGGCGAGAAGATTCCCGTCGACGGCAAGATGCTGGAAGGCAGCGCGGCGATCGATGAGTCGATGATCACCGGAGAGAGTGTTCCCGTCGACAAGGGACCGGGAGATCCGGTGATCGGCGCCAGTTTGAACACCACGGGATTTTTCAAAATGCGCGCCGAACGCGTCGGCAGGGATTCCGTGCTGGCGCAGATCGTGCGGCTGGTGGAGGAAGCGCAGGGCAGCAAGGCGCCGGTGCAGCGTCTGGCCGACCGGGTGGCGGCGGTGTTTGTTCCCACCGTCATCGCGGTGGCGCTCGCGGCATTCATCTTCTGGTTTGTGTTCGGAGAACGGGTGGTGGAGCTGCCCGCGCCGCCGTTCCTGTTCGCCCTGATGACCTTCATTTCCGTGCTGATCATCGCCTGCCCCTGTGCTCTGGGGCTTGCGACGCCCACCGCCATCATGGTGGGAACGGGCAAGGGCGCCGAGCTCGGCATCCTTATCAAGGGCGGCGAAACCCTGGAAAAAATTCAGAAACTGCAAACCATCGTTTTCGACAAGACGGGAACCCTCACCCGCGGGCGGCCGGAAGTGACGGATGTCATCACGCTTGAGGACTGCCCCGTGCCGCCCGACCGGCTCCTCGTTCTGGCGGCCTCGCTGGAAAAAGCCTCGGAACACCCGTTGGCCCGGGCCGGTGGTGGCTGAGGCCAGGCGGCGGGGCCTCAAGACGGAACCGGTGGACGAGTTCGTTACGCTGCCGGGCTTCGGCGTCCGCGGCCGCGTCGGGAATTTTCTGGTTTCCCTCGGTAACGTGCAGATGATGTTGGACGCGGGGGTGGATATTTCCCGCCTTCAGGACCGTTTGCAGGATCTCGCCGGCAAGGGGAAAACCCCGATGCTGATCACTCTTGACCAGACCGCGGCGGGGGTCGTCGCCGCCGCCGATACCGTCAAGCCGGAAGCCCGCGAGGCCATCGCCCGCTTGAAGAGCCTGGGGCTTGAAGTGGCCCTGTTGACCGGCGACAACCCGGAGACGGCGCGCGCCATTGCCGGCGAACTCATGATCGATACCGTGCGCGCCGAAGTGCTGCCTGGGGGCAAGGCCGATGAAATCGTGAAATTCAAGGAGGGGGGGCGTTTCGTGGCCATGGTGGGGGATGGCATCAACGACGCACCGGCGCTCGCCCGGGCGGATGTCGGCATCGCGCTCAGCTCCGGCACGGACGTCGCCATGGAAGCGTCCGACATCACCCTGATGAGCCACGACCTCGGCGCCGTGGCCGACGCCATCGAACTGAGCCGCAAGACCCTGAGGAAAATCCGGCAAAACCTGTTCTGGGCGTTTTTCTACAACTGCCTCGGCATCCCCATCGCCGCGGGCGTGTTGTACCCGTTTTCAGGTCTTCTGCTCAAGCCCATTTTCGCTGCCCTGGCCATGTCGTTCAGCTCGGTTTCGGTGGTGGGAAATTCGCTCCTGCTCAAGCGCTTCCGGCCCACGAGAGGTCAGGAATAAATCGCCGTCATGAAAAAAAGCAAAAATTTCTTCCGTTCGCTGAAAATCGTTATATACTGAGCAGGCTGGGATTATTGAACGCAGTATGGACGACCCTTCATGAGCACCTCGCGCACGAAATTCTCCGTCGGTCAACCCATTCATCATCGGCTCTTCGATTACCGTGGCATCATTGTCGATGTCGATCTCGAGTTTAAGCAGAGCGAAGAGTGGTATGATCAAATGGCGCGCACCCGGCCTCCCAAGGATAAGCCCTGGTATCACGTCCTGGTTGCGGATGACAAGGGCATGCGCCGCACCTATGTGGCGGAATGCAATCTGGAGCCCGATTCCGCGATTCTCAACTGACCCCGGCGGTCCCCCGGCCGCTGATCTTGTTTGACAAGCCTGGCCCTATTCCTTTACCCTGTAAAGACAAGTAATTATAGGGAATTCCACCTGAAATCTATGTGAGGCGGCAGAAAATTTATGGGTACATTCGTAGTCATTTTGATCATCGTCATGGCCCTCTGTTTATTCATGCAGATTGAAATGCCTTTCCTCATCGTGGGTGCGGCGTTGATCGCCACCGGCGTGGTCATCCTGGCCGGGCAGATTTACGGCTATCTCGATCTGCAGGTGGGCAAGTGGGAGCCCAAGCCCCTGCTGGGCTTCGTCAAGGGGTTGTACAGCGAGGAATCCTCGTTTTACAAATGGGCGGAGGCGCCGCAATCCATGAAGGGCCTGCATGATTTCATGCAGGCGATGCCGCTTTCCCTCAGCTTGATCATCGTCGGTTTTCTTTGCTGCTGGTATTATTCGAGGCGCTGAACCCGCGCTTCGCTTGCGGACCTGCCCCGGCTAGGGGTAGCCCCGGAATTCGAACCCGGGCAGCTTTTTAAAACCTGTCGAAAAGCCCACCTCGCCCGAAGCATCAATCACCATTCCCTCCACGTTTTTTAGCGATTCAATCAGCTCCAGGCCTTTTTCACGCCCGAGGACAAATACCGCCGTCGCCAGCGCATCGGCATCGGCAGCATTTTTCGCGACGAGGGTGGCGGAAATGAGCTTTCGGGACGGCAAGCCCGTTGCGGGAACGAGAAGGTGATGATAGCGTACATCCTCGTGCAGGAAGTATCTCTGGTAATCGCCTGAGGTGGCCACCGCGATCCCTTCGGCGTCGAACGCCGCGACGAGGGCTTCCGGTTTTCGCGGGTGCTGCAGGCCGACGCGCCAGGCTTTTTCGGCGCTCGGACGTCCCAGAACGCTGAGATCGCCGCCGGCGTTCACCAGGGCGTTCTTCACGCCCCGGCTGGCCAGGACGCCGATGGCTCGGTCCACCGCGAAACCTTTGGCGATCGCGCCGAGGTCGAGCTTCATTCCCGGCCGCTTCAGCCGGATCTCCTGTTCGCGGATTTCTATGCCGCTCTCGTCAACCCGAGTCAGCGCCTGCGCGAGGGACTCGCCGGCGGGCGGCGGTCCGGATTCGCCGTCGAAATGCCAGAGGTCCACCACGGGCCCGAGGCTCATGGCCAGTGCCCCCTGCGAGCGCTCTCCCCATTCCAGACCGCGGCGGACGACCTCGATTAATTCGGGAGACACCGGGGTGAAGGACCCGCCGGCGTTATCGTTGACCCGCGAAAGCTCGGAGTCGGGCCGGTGGGTGCTCATCATTTGTTCCAGCCGCGCCATCTCGGCAAAGGCCAGGTTCGATGCCTCTTCCGTCCGGGCGGTCGCTGGCCCGGGAATGGAGATCTCCACCAGGGTGCCCATGAGGAACCGGGTCCGCTTCTCCTGCGGGCGATCGCCGGGCTTGCAGGCGGAGAGGAGAAAAAACGCGAAAAGGATAAAAAGCGCGGGGCGAAAGAGCACGGTCATACGGGCGGGGGCTTAGCGTTCGAAACCGGCCACCAGCACTTCCCGGTTGTAGGCCGCGATGACGTCGCCGCGGTTGACCATGCCGATGACTTTGCCTGCATCCTCGGAGCGGACAACGGGAAGCTGCTCCACATCCAGCCGGGCGAAAAGCTCCATGGCATCGTTGATATTGTTTTCGGGTTTCAGGGTGTAAACATCACGGGTGGCCAGGTCGTTGGCGAGGACCAGGTCCTCCAGCCCTTCTTCGAAAATCATTTCACGGATATCGTTGAAGGACAGGATGCTGGTCATGTTTCCCTGGCGGTCGATCACCGGGAAGTAGAAATTTTTTGAATAGGAGATGGTTTCCAGAATTTTCCTGAACGGCATTTCCTCGGGAATGGTTGTGACGTGCTTGCTCATCACGTCCTGCACGCGGATGGAGTTCAGGATGGTCACCTCGCGGCCGTGCTTGATGTTGATGCCGTCATTCAGGAGGTACTGGACGTAGATCGAATGCTTGGAGAAGCCGCGGTAGGTATATGCGGAAACAATGCACGCGACCATCACCGGGAGGATGAGGGTGTAATCGTTGGTCAGCTCGAACAACATGAGGATGTTGGTGAGCGGCGCCTGCATCACCGCTCCGGCAACGGCCCCCATGCCCACCACGGCGTAGGTTTCCGGAGAGGCGCTCAGGTTGGGGAAGATCCAGTGAACCCCTGTGCCGAAGACGGCGCCGAGCATGGCGCCGATGAAAAGGGACGGGGCGAAAACCCCGCCGAGGCCGCCGGAGCCTAAGGTGACCGAGGTGGCGAACATCTTCAGGAAAATCAGGGCGAGCGCCACGGTCCATAGCATCTGCCCGGTGAATGCCTGCTCCATGGCTTCGTAGCCGTTGCCGAGGATCTGCGGAAAAAAGATCGAGAGCAGGCCCACCAGGAGGCCGCCGAGGGCGGGCTTCGCGATCTTCGGCACGTTCAGCTTCGTCTTGAAGTAGTGGTTAATGGCAAAATACGTTTTCGTGAAGGCGCGGGCGGCAAGCCCGCAGCAGAGCCCGAGTATGAGGTAGAAGGCGATTTCGGTGTGGCTCACCAGTTCGTGAACGGGCACCAGAAAGGTGATCTCGTTGCCTTCCAGCGCGCGCCCGGTGGCGGTGCCGATGACCGAGGCGATGATGATTGGGCTGAACGTGTGGAGAGTGAAGTCGCCCAAGATGATTTCCAGCGCGAAGAGAACTCCCGCAATCGGCGCGTTGAACGATGCGGCGATGCCCGCCGCCGCGCCACAGCCGACAAGAACCTGCACGCGTTCGGTCGAGAGGTGAAGGAGCTGCCCCAGGGAAGAGCCGACCGCGGAGCCGATCTGCACCGTCGGCCCCTCGCGCCCGGCCGAACCGCCGGAGCCGATGGTGAGCGCCGAGGTGAGCGAGCAGGTGAGCATGGTGTGCTTGCGGATTTTTCCGCCTTGCAGCGCCACCGCGTGCATCACCCGGTGCACTCCGTTTTCCTTCACCGCGTTGGGGAATAAATGGCAGATGCCGCCGATGGCCGCGCCGCCGAACATCGGCATGAAGGGCAGGAGATAAGGGTGCAGCCCCTCGGGAATGCTCAGGGAGGTCAGGCCGGTGCCGGAAAAGATCGACTCGAAAAAGGCGATCATCCATCGGAACAGCGTTGATGCAAACCCGGCCAGGAACCCGATCACGGCGGCGAGGAGGAGCAGGTTGTGGTCCTGCATGAGAAAATTTCTCAGGCGCTCGCGAGGTTGTGAGAATAATGAGGGCATGGGCGGTATCAGTCGGTTCGGATGGAAACAGCTGATTCATTATAGAGCAAGTCAGCTCGCTTGGCCAGCAAACGCGCGAAACAGATGCATGAAGCGGTTCGAACCGCGTGCCCTGGGTGCAATGCGGGCAAAGAAAGGGATGGCGAAATCGATCGGCGTTATGCTATCCTCACTGCCAATCCGCCGGGCGGTTCGCGGCCCGGAAACATGATCTGGAGTGAACGATGGTCAAGATTGCCCCTTCGATTTTAGCTGCGGATTTTAGCCGCCTCGGCGACGAAATCAAGGCGGTGGAGGATGCCGGCGCCGACTGGATTCACGTCGATGTCATGGACGGGCATTTCGTGCCCAATATTACCATTGGCCCCGGGGTGGTCGAGTCGCTCAGGAAGGTGACGAAACTGCCGCTCGACGTCCACCTGATGATCGAGGATGCCGACCGCTATATTAAGGATTTCGCCGATGCAGGCGCCGATATTATCACGGTGCATGTGGAGGCCTGCCGTCACCTGCACCGCACTCTGCAGGCGATTCGCGAGCTCGATGTGCGGGCCGGAGTGGTCCTCAACCCCTCCACCCCGCTGTCCAGCCTGGAGGAAGTTCTTCTCGATATCGACATGGTGCTGCTCATGTCGGTGAACCCGGGTTTTGGCGGCCAGGAATTCATCCCCTCGATACTCGATAAGATACTCAACCTGAAGGACATCATGAGCAACTACGAGCACGAGTTCGACCTTGAGGTTGACGGCGGCGTGAAGGCCGATAACGCGGCGGATATCAAGGAGGCCGGAGCCAACGTGCTGGTGGCCGGTTCGGCGATTTTTAAAAGTAAAAACTACAAAAAGGCCATTCAGTCCCTCCGGGAAGGCTGAGGCTTTATTTTTCGCGGATCTGGCGGGGGAGTTCACCGAATAGCGGTGGCGGCGGCCCCGGCGGGTTTTATTTGCCCTTGTAATTAGGGAAATAAAAAGGCTAAACTTAATCACGCCAATCAGTTTCCCGGTTTTGCCTGGGGCGTCGAACGTCCGGGTGGCGGGAGCGCAATTTTTCGGAGGGCTTAAGCCATGATGGGAATCGGATTTCCCGAATTGATGATCATTCTGGTCATCATTATGATTATTTTCGGCGCAGGAAAATTGCCCGAGATCGGCAGCGCGTTCGGCCGCAGCATCAAGAACTTCAAAACCTCGATGAAGGAAGCGCAGGAGGAAGACTCAGAGGGCGCGGAAGGCGATAAGGCCGCCATCGAAGGCAAGGATGCGGATGGCAAAGAGCTGAGTGATGAGGAAAAAGAGCTGCTGGCTCGGCAAAAAGCCCAGGCAGAGGGCGAAGCCAAGGATAAGGCGATGAAAGATACCGCCGATGCCTTCACTTCCGCTCTGCCAAGAAAAGGTTCTTACGACTACAGCAAGGATCAGGAAAAAGCTTGAGCTTTGTCCTTTTCGCCAGCAATGGCAGGGTTGTGCAGTTATTGTTTTGGGAAACGGGGTCCGTTCCCCCGCCCGGGGGCCCCGCAAGAACACCGGGAAAAATATTTTTCCTCCCTTGAGAAGCGCGTTGCGTTTTCCCGCCGCTGTTTGAGAGCTTCGCGCTAGTAAGACCAGGGTTCCTTCAGGTTGTCCACCGTCCACACCGTCTGCCCGTCCACATCCTTATATATTCCGCCGGTGAAGAAGTTGAAGGGGTCGAAGAAGCGGATGCCCTTTTCCGGATCGAGCTCGAAGTTCACTTTGTCTTTTTGGATCTCGTGGGCTTTGCAATCGAGAAACTTTTCGGGGTCGACCTGCGAAAGCTTGAACAGTTCTTCTATTTTGTCCGGAGCGTAGTCGCCGCTTTCCACCACAGCTTTCACCTTTTCAAGGATGCTCTCCACCGTTTCTTTTGACAGGTGATGCATTTTCATGGCTTGGACTGTCCTTTGATCGAGCGCGATGGGCCGGCCCGAGGTTGACGTATCAATTAATCACGTCCCCTCATCCGCCGCCGGCGATCAGTTCTGGGCGAGGGCGATGATGGGATCCGGGAATATTCCCAGCTGAATCGTGGCGATCAGCGAAACGGTTACCACGAATAGTGTGATGGGGGAGAGGGAAACCCGTATTTCCTGCTGGGGTTCCTTCATGTACATGAAGACGATGATTTTCAGGTAATAGTAAAACGAGATGGCGCTGTTAAGCACCGCGATCACCACCAGCGCCAACAGACCTTCCTTGAGGGCGGCGGAGAAGATATAAAACTTCGCCACGAAGCCGGCGAAAGGCGGCAAGCCCCCCAGGGAGAGGAGAAACGCCGTCATGCTGAGCGCGAGCAGAGGGTGCTTGTATCCCAGCCCGGCATAGTTTTCTATTTCCAGGTTTTCCTCGCCTTCGCGGCCCATCATGATGATGATGCCGAACACACCGAAGATCATGAAGGCGTAGGCGAGCATGTAGAACAGCAGGCTTGCGGTCGCTATGGAGTTCTTGGCGATCACCGCCATCAGAATGTAGCCGACGTGGGAAACGCTGGAAAATGCCAGCAGCCGCTTGACGTTGGTCTGCATGATGGCGCCCAGGTTGCCGACGACCATGGTGAGCACCGCCACGACGATGAGCACCATCTCCCAGGTGGAATCGAGTTCGGGGAGCGACTGGGTGAATACGCGAAAAAGCGCGGCAAACGCGGCCGCCTTGGGGCCCACGGCCATGAAGGCGGTGACGGGGGTCGGTGCGCCTTGATAAACATCGGGCGTCCACATGTGAAATGGCGCGGAGGATACTTTGAAACCGAACCCGACCACGAGAAGCACGACGCCCAAAAGGAGGAGCGGCATCGAGTTCACGTTCCCCTCGTGAATCGCGGTGGCAATTTTCATCAGGTTGGTGGAGCCGGTGGTGCCGTAGACCAGGGCCATGCCGTACAGCAGAAAGCCGGTGGCGAAGGCGCCGAGCAAAAAGTACTTCAGGGCCGATTCGTTGGACTTGAGATCCCGCCTGCGGATGCCCGCGAGGACGTAAAGGCAGATCGAGACGATCTCGATGCCCAGGAAAATCATGATCAGGTCGGTGGACGAGGCGAGGAGAATCATCCCGATCGTGCAGAACAGGATGAGGCTGTAATACTCGCCCATGCGGATGCCCTCGCGCCGGTTATATTCGATGGAAAGCAGGATGGCGAGAGCGGAGCTCAAGGTGAAGAGAAAGATGAAGAACACCGAGAGGTGATCCACCACATAGCTGTCGTTAAATGAATAGACGGGCAGCTTGTACTTGGCCAGCGCGCTGACGCCGGAGAGGAACAGCCCGGTGATGCTGACGAAGACCACGAGCGCCTTGTTCTTTCCCGCGAAAAGGTCGAGCACCAGGACGGCCATGGCGAAGACGCTCAGCACGAGGACCGGTGCGAGGCTGATCAGGTCAATGGATTCGGGCGCGTTAATGGGTTCCACGTAATGTCCTTTATTTTCCCTGAAGCTCTTTTTGAAGTTTCGCCAGTTCCGCCTCGCCGATCAGAGCGGCGTGCTCATGCTTTTTATGCTTGGAAGGCCGGAAATTGTCGGGATCGACCTTGGTGATCAGGTGACTCACCGAGGCGTCAAAGGTTTTCATGAACGGCTTGGGGTACAGGCCGATCCAGAATATCAGCACGATCAGAGGAACAACGGTGATGAGTTCCCTGGCGTTGATATCTTTCAGATTCATGTTCTTGGGATTTTTGAGCTCGTGGAACATCACCCGCTGGAACATCCAGAGGATGTAACATGCGGCGAAGATGACGCCGCTGGTGGCGATGGCGGTGATCATCCCGTCGACCTGGAAAAAGCCGAGCAGGATCAGGAACTCGCCGACGAAGCCGTTCATCCCGGGCAGGCCGATGGATGACAGGGCGACGATCATGAAGCAGATGGCGTATTTCGGCATCTGCTTGGAAAGGCCGCCGAACTCACTGATGAGGCGGGTGTGCCGGCGGTCGTAAATCATTCCCACGAGAAGGAAGAGGGCGCCGGTGCTGACACCGTGGTTGATGTTCTGGAGCAGCGCGCCCTGCATGCCGTAATGGTTGAAGGCGAAGGTTCCCAGCATGACGAAACCGAGATGGCTCACGCTGGAGTAGGCCACGAGCTTCTTCAGGTCTTCCTGAACCAGGGAGACGAGGGCGCCGTAGACGATACCGATGACCGAGAGCCACGCCACGAACGGAACGAATTCGTTGCTTGCATGCGGGAACAGCGGCAGGTTGAAGCGAAAAAATCCGTAGGTTCCCATTTTAAGCAGCACACCGGCGAGGATGACGGACCCCGCAGTGGGCGCCTCGACGTGTGCGTCGGGCAGCCAGGTGTGGAACGGGAACATGGGCACCTTGATGGCAAAGGCGAGGAAAAACGCCATCCACAGCCACTTCTGGATATCCAGCGGAACATTAAGGTGCTCGGTGATATACAGCAGGTCGGTCGTGGCGACGCCGGTCTGCTCCTTGACGATGAAATAGATCCAGATGATGGCCACCAGCATGAGCAGGGAGCCCACCGCCGTATACAGAAAGAACTTCACTGCGGCGTAAATGCGGCGCGGGCCGCCCCAGACGCCGATGATGATGTACATCGGGACCAGCTGAAACTCCCAGAAGACGTAGAACAGGAACATGTCGAGGGAGATGAACACGCCGAGCATGCCGGTGGAAAGCGCCAGCATGGCCATCATGTATTCGCGGATGTGCTTGGTGACCCCCCACGACGCGATGATGGATATCATGGTGAGGAAGGTGGTCATCACGTAGAGCAGCAGCGATATGCCGTCGATACCGACGTGATAGTTCACTCCCCATGAGCTGATCCACGACGTGGAGAACTCGAACTGCATCTTGTGGGTGGTGACATCGAAGCTCCGCCACAGTTCCAGGGAAAGCAGGAAGTCGGCGGCGGCGAAGGCGAGGGCGGTTTGTTTGATGGCCCCCTCCTGTTGCTTGGGCAACAGGGCGACGACGATGGCGCCGACGATCGGTAGAAATGTCAGAAATGTTAGAAACATAATTCCCTAGATGGCGATAAGCAAAAGCGCGATGAACCCGACCACGATGAAGAGCGCGTAATTGCGCACGAAACCCGACTGAAAGGCCTTGCCCCGATCGCTGAACCAGCCAATGATGCGGGCGACGCCGTTGACGACGCCGTCGATGCCGCGGGCGTCACACTGTTTCCAGAGCAGCTTGGACCCTTCGACCGTGGGCTTAACGATGGTGTCGTCGTACAGCTCGTCGACGAGGTACTTGTTTTTCACGATATCGTAACCCCACTGGCCTTCGGTGAGCTTGTCGGGCAAGTCGGGGCGCTTGACATAAAAGATGTAAGCCAGGGCGATGCCGGTAATGGCGACCACGGACGAGAAAAGCATCAGGAAAATTTCGAGCCAGACGTTGTGCTCTTTTTCCACCAGCAGGTGCGTCCATACCGGGGCGTGGCGGCCGGCTTCGTGCAGCAGGTGCTCGGAGTGATGGAGCGCCGAGGCCAGGTCAAAATGGATCACCGGTTCGAGCCAGTTGTGCAGCAGGTGCCAGCCATGAAAGAGCGGGATGCCGAGAAGGCCGCCCACGGTCGCCAGCCCGGCGAGAATCACCAGCGGCATGGTCATCACTTTGGGGGATTCGTGCACGTGGACCGATGGGTCGACCCGCGATTCGCCATGGAAGGTCATGAACACCAGGCGGAACATGTAAAACGCCGTGAGCAGTGCGGCGGAGATCCCCATTCCCCAGAGAATGATGTTGCCATCGGTGAGGGCGTGGTAGAGAACTTCATCCTTACTGAAAAAGCCCGACAGCGGCGGAATCCCGGCGATGGCCAGGGTGGAGATCAAAAATGTCATGTAGGTGATGGGCTGGTCCCCTTTGATGTTGCCCATCTTGCGCATGTCCTGCTCGCCTTCGAGGCCATGGATAACGCTGCCGGAACCGAGAAAGAGGCAGGCCTTGAAGAACGCGTGGGTGACCATGTGGAAGATCGCCGCTGTGTACGCACCGACGCCGCAGGCCAGGAACATGTAACCGATCTGGCTGACGGTGGAATAGGCGAGCACGCGCTTGATGTCGAACTGGGTCATGCCAATGGTGGCGGCAAAAAGGGCGGTGCCGGCGCCAACGAAGGCAACCACCAGCATGGTGTCGGGCGCGAGATTGAACAGGGGGTTGCAGCGCACCACCATGAACACGCCGGCGGTGACCATTGTCGCGGCGTGGATCAGGGCGCTGACCGGGGTCGGGCCTTCCATGGCGTCGGGCAGCCAGGTGTACAGCGGGATCTGAGCCGATTTACCGGTGGCGCCGACGAACAGCAGCAGGGTGATGATGGTGACGACCTCGCCGCCAAAGATCAATTTTTCGGGGGCGGCGTGAAACACTTCGCTGTATTCGATGGTGCCGAAGATGCTGAAGATGTACATGACGGCCAAAAGGAAAGCGAAGTCGCCCACCCGGTTGACGACGAAAGCCTTGGTGCCGGCGTCGCAAGCCGATTTTTTCTCGAAATAATAGCCGATGAGGAAATACGAGCAGCAGCCCACGCCTTCCCAGCCGATGAACATGATGAGGAAGTTGCTGCCCATCACGAGCAGGAGCATGGCGAACATGAACAGGTTCAGGTAGGCGAAGAACCTGTAGAAGCTGTACTCGCCATGCATGTAGCCGGTGGAGTAAACGTGGATCAGAAAGCCGACGCCGGTGACGAAAGACATCATTACCAGCGAGAGGTTATCGATCTGAAAAGCGAAGTTGACGTGAAAATCGCCCGCGACCATCCAGGTGAATAGCGTCTGTTTGAACGCGTGCTCGCCTTCGGGCAACATCAGGAAGCCGATGAACACCAGGATCGTGGTCAAAAAGGAAAGCAGAACCGCCGCGCTCGCGATGAGCCCGACTTTCTTTTCCCCAAGCTTGAGGCCGAAAAACCCGTTGATGATCGAACCGACCAGCGGGAAAAGGGGAATCAGGAATGTCAGATTTAGAAGCATCGTGTCGCCTTCACCATTTCATGATATTGAATTCATCCAGGTTGACGGTGGGTTTGTTCCTGAACATCGAAATGATGATCGCGAGCCCCACCGATACCTCGGCGGCCGCGACGCACATCACCATGAAGCTGAACACCTGCCCGTCGTGCTGGTTCAAGTACTTGTCGAAGGCGATCAGGGAGATATTGACCGCGTTGAGCATGATTTCGATGGACATGAAGACGACGATGGCGTTGCGGCGCACCAGCACGCCCACCACCCCGATCATGAACAGGGCGGCGCTAAGCAGAAGGTAATGAGATAAAGGCACCATTGTTTGTCAGTCCAGCTTGGTTTTTGCAAGCACCACAGCCCCGACCATCGCCGCCAGCAGCAATATGGACGCCACCTCGAAGGGCAGGACGAAGTCAGTGAACAGGGTTTCCCCGATCACCGCGGCGGTGCCGAAGGTGTCGGCCACTTTGGCGGGCGAATCGAGGTCGATTTCCAATATGATATCCACAATCTTGTAAAGCACGCCCAGGGCCAGAAATGCCGTGAGCACCGTGAGCAGGGTGTTGCGCTCCCGCGAGCGCCATTCGGCACCCGTTCCCTTCAGGTTGAGGAGCATGATGACGAACATGAACAGAACCATGATCGCCCCGGCGTAGATGACGACCTGCAATATGGCGATGAAATGCGCCTGTTGCATCGCAAAAATGCCGGCCAGGCCCAGCATCATGCCGATGAGGCAAAGGGCCGAGCCGATGGGGCTTTTGTTGATCACCACGCCAAGAGCCAGCAAGATGCTGAACCCCGCGAGGGGATAAAAGGTCAGTAGTTCCATTTGGCGTACATTTTTCGGGTGAATTCGATGCGTTCCTTGAGGTCCGCAACGGGAACCAGCAGTTGTTCTTTGGTGTAGCGCATTTTCTTTCGGTCCAGCATCGAAATTTCGCAGTCGTCGCTCATGAAGATGGCCTCTTCCGGGCACGCTTCTTCGCAGTTGCCGCAGAAGATGCAGACGGCGTAATCGATATCGAATTTTTCCGGCCACCGCTCAATCTCGTTCTGTTTGCCGCTGTTGCAGCCGGGAACGATGTGGATGCAGTAGGCGGGGCAGGCGATCTCGCACAGCCCGCAAGCCACGCAGGCGGGATGCCCGTTTTCGTTGAGCGCGAGCACCGGCCGGCCCCGGTAAGCCGGGGGGTATTCAACCATTTCTTCGGGGTAGTAGACGGTGAAAATCTCACGATCTTTTTTGCGCCCGAGGAAAAAGGGAATGAAACCGAACAGGTTGATGAAAAAATGCCGCGAGGTGATGTACAGTCCGCGAAAAATCTCGGGAAGGTAGGATCGTTCCCACCACGTCATTTTTACATTGCGGTTGACGTAATACGCCATGTTTCAAGCTCCCGCTTCTACTGAAGCATGAGAATCACTATCCCGGTGACGAGAACGTTGGCCAGGGAGAGTGGCAATAGTATTTTCCAGCCGAGTTTCATGATCTGGTCGTAGCGAAACCTCGGCAGGGTCCAGCGGATGGTCATCTGCAGCCAGATGAACAATATCACCTTGGCAAAAAACACGCCCACGTGTATCAGCATGACCAGCAGGTTGGAGCCGGTGGTTCCCAGGATCTCGAACCACGAAAGCAGCGTGGCCGTGGTCAGGAAGGGAATGTGCCAGGCACCGAAAAACAAGATGGTTACGATCGCCGCGATGGTGACTATTTCGATAAATTCGGCCATGAAGAACATGCCGAACTTGAGACCGCTGTACTCTGTGAAATAGCCGGCGACAATTTCGGACTCCGCCTCCGGGTTATCGAAAGGGATGCGCTTGTTCTCGGCGATGGCGGCGGTCAGAAACATCAGGAAGCCCAGGGGCTGCAGGAAAATGCCCCAGCGAAAGAAATCCTCCTGAATCGCGCCGATATCGGTGAGGCGCATCGACCCATACACCATGAGCACGCCGATGATGGTGAGCCCCATGGTCACTTCGTAGGAAATCATCTGCGATGCGGTGCGCATCGAGCCGAGGAGGGACCAGTTGTTGTTGGAGCTCCAGCCGGCGATGACGTAACCGTAGGTGGCGATGGAAGCGATGGCGAAAACGAAAAGAAGCCCGACGTCGAGATCGGAGATCACGAGGTTGACTTCATGTCCGAACAGATTATAGACCCCGCCGAAGGGGACCACCGCAAAGGTGAGGATGGCGGGGATGACGGCGATGATCGGGCTCAGCGTGTGCAGAACCTTGTTGGCGCCCTCGGGAATGAAGTCTTCCTTGGTGAACATCTTGAGGGCATCGGCGATGGCGTGAAACAGGCCGAGCGCCGTAAAACCCAGGATGTCGGCCCGGTTCGCGCCGATACGGTCCTGCATGATGGCGCTTTGCTTGCGCTCCACCCAGGTGAGGATCGGCGCGAAAAAGCCGACGGTCACACCAATGATGAACAGGATTTTAGCAAGGGTTATCAGTAGTTCAGTTATCATGCTGTCTATCGCACCCTAGTTCAGCGGCCCAATGAGCGGCTGCCGCTTATTGACGGGGTAGTCCTTCCTGAGAGGGTGCCCCTTGAACTCCTCGTACAGCAGAATGCGCCTGAGATTGGGGTGGCCGCGGAACTTGATTCCGTAAAGGTCCCAAACTTCGCGTTCATACCAGTTGGCGGTTCTCCACAGGGGCGTCAACGACTCCAGGATGCAATCGCCCTCGTGCACGGGGATCTTCACGCGAAACCGGTGGTTGTGGTTCAGCGAATAAAAATGGTAAACCACCTCGAAGCGGTCATCTTTCTTGCCGAGGTAGTCCACCGCCGTGAGGTCCATCAAAAAATTCATGGCGAAGTCCGGATCGTCCCGCAGGAAGCGGAAAAATTCCAGGCCGCAGTCTTTTTTAACGGTGACGGTCTGGTCGCCCCGGAAATTGTGCGAATCCAGCACCAGAGCGCCAAACTTTTCTTTTACTTTGTCGATGAGTTTGCTGTCGTCCATTCCACTCTGACAGGGCCTCTGGCCCGAACCGGGTTCAACTCTTTATAATAATGAACTCTTTTTTTCGGCTTGCTCGCCGGTCACTCCCAATCCAGCCCTCCGCGGCGCCAGACGTACATCAGCCCCACCCCGAGAATAAGGATGAAAAGAAGCATTTCAACGAAGCCGAACAGCCCGAGGCGTTTGAAGAGTATCGCCCAGGGGAAAAAGAAAACCGCTTCGATGTCGAACAGAACAAATAAAACGGCGACCAGGTAAAATTTAACCGAGAAACGCTGGCGCGGGGAGACGAGCTGGCTCTCGCCGCACTCGAAGGGTTCCATTTTGTCGGCGAATTTTTTTTTGGGGCCGAGGATCGATGTCATGAGGACCATGCCGCCGGCGATGCCAATGGCCATGAGCAGCATGATTCCAACGCCGATGTATTGGTCGAGCATGAAACGGCCTCCAAAAGGGTGCGGCAGATTTATCCCGACCTCTTGACGGTTAAGGAGGTCAAGGTTCCCAGCGCTTTTCCCGGCCCCTTGAACCGCGGTTCGGGAGTTTTTCTTGTGGCTGGGGAATGCCGCTGATTCTTCCCCGAAAACAGCCTCCAGGCGCTCCCGCCCCGAGGCGAAAAACATAGGTAAACAGAGGGTGGATAGTACTCTAAGCCCGTTCTTTTTGTCAATTAAAAAGCGATTGAAACCGCTATCAATACGCTCGGTTGCGGGGCTGCCAGCTGCGTGGTGGCCATTGCCCGGATAGCGGGAGGTGGATTGGGGCGCCCTGACCGGGCGGGGCGCAGGTTCCGGCGTTGCCCCGGAGATCTGTTTTCTTCGTTTTGTGAACCTGCAATGCGGCCGCGTGGCCTGGCGGATAAGGTGGAATAGGGTGCGGGGGAGGTGCCGGGGCAGGCGGAACCGGAGGAGGGTGGGCAGGGCAAAATTCCCGCGCTTGCAGAGTTGTTGAGTTGGCGGCGCGGTTGATTCTGGCCTGGGAGTGGGGCAGGCCTGCCGAGGAAGCCGGGTTTGTCACCCAACTGTGACGAAACGTCGATTCGATCGTCACGAGGATTCTTTATACTTGAATTAAATTTAAACAAATTAACAATTTTTGGCGCAAAACACTCATGATTGCATTATTTCTCATCTTCATGGATTTCGGGATCATTTACTGGAATATTCAGCGCGTGGTCGCCATTCTTACGGCCTGAGTGAATAGCTTTTTCTACAGCGGGTATCGATCAAGGAGGGGATATGTTCGGTTTTTTGGGTAAAAAAGAGATGTTCATCATAAGGCGGGGAAGCGCCATTCTCGGCAAAGCGAGCTCGAATAACATTACCCGCCTGATCAAGGCTAAAAAGCTATTCGGTTCGGACAGAATCTCGAAGGACGGCAAAACCTGGAGCCGCCTGGATCAGAATGCAAAGCACCGCAGGCAACTCGCAGCCGTCGAGCAGGCTAACCAGGAGGCGGCCATGGCGACGCAGTCGGGGCTTTTATAACCCCC
>QJZQ01000202.1 GCA_003246675.1 Nitrospirota bacterium
GAAGCCCGAAAGCCCCGAGATTCTGTTTGGCGTGTGCAGCGTCTACAGCAAAAAACGTTACTTCACCGCCGCCATCCAGTATTGCGAGAAAGCCCTCGCCTTAAAGCCCGGCCATGCCGAGACGATGAACCGCCTCGCCTGGTTGTATGCGCGTAAGAAAACTCAGCTCGATGAGGGGCTCAGGCTTTCGGAAGCCACCCTCAAGTTATTTCCCGACCGGCATGAATACCTCGACACCCTGTCGGAGCTACACTACGTCCGTGGGGATGTGGACAAGGCGATTGCAATCATTCAGAACGCCATCGACCTGGCTCCGGACGAACCGTACTACAAGCAACAACTCTGGAAGTTCAAAAACCTGAAACCCAAAGTCCCGGAAGAAAAAGCGGTGGTCGGGGCCGCGTCGAACAGTTAGAGCACACCTTTGAGGATCACGTAACCGAAATAGCCAGTCAGGAGGATGATGCCGTCGCGCCGTTTCAGGCAGTGTTCCAGGCGAATCAAAACGAGAAGCAGGCAGGTGAGGCCGGTGGTGAACAACAGGTCGGGATGAATCGGCTCGGTGATGTGGAGCGGTTTGATGATGCCGGTGAGGCCCAGAACCATCAGGATGTTGAAGATATTGCTGCCGAAAACGTTGCCAATGGCGATCTCCCCGTGTCCGCGGCGGGCCGCCATGAACGAAGAGACGATTTCCGGCAGGCTGGTGCCGACGGCGATGATGGTGATGCCGATCATCCACTCGCTCACCCCGAAGGCCCGCGCGACACCCACCCCCCCGTCGACCAGCAGCTTTGCCCCGAGAACCAGTGTTGAAAGCCCAAGAACGATCAGGAACCATTGCGCGGGTGCGCCTTTGCCGGACAGCCAGCCGATTTCTTCCTCCTCAATCCCCTCGGCCAGAGGAGCCTCTTTCTTGCGAAAGGCGCGCCACAAATAGACCATGAGCAGGGTTGCCATGCCGGCCGCTTCCAAACGGCCCAGGTGCAGGTCCCAGGTCAGTGCAGCCACCAGAAACGAGGCAAGAACCAGGGGCGGCGCTTCCTGTATGAAGCGCTCACGGCGAATGGTGAGAGGGACCACGAGTGAGGTCATCCCAAGCACCAGCCCGACGTTGGCGACATTGCTGCCGATGACGTTGCCCATGGCAAGTTCCGGCGAGCCAGCGAGCGCGGCGAGGGTCGAAACCGCAAGTTCGGGAGCGGAGGTGCCGAACCCGATCACCGTCGCGCCAATAATAAAAGGGCTGATGTTCAATTTCCTGGAAATGCGAATGCTGCCGGTGACCAGAAAATCACCGCCGTAAAACAAGAGCGGCAGGCCAATCGCAAGGTACAGGAGGTGCGTCAGCATGCCGGGCCTCGAGAGGCCTGGCGTGCTTGGTTCGGTAAAGAATAGCGGAAATGGTGTTTGCAGTAAGACATCGGCGGGGGCTTCAGGAAGGGGAGGGCCGCGAAAAGGCCGGACCCGGATTCGGGCCGGCCGTTTGCCGGACTATCGCGGTCAGTGGGCGCCGCTGTCTTCATTCGTTGTTGCGGGGGGGTGCGTTTCTTCGGGGCGCCCCACTCCGGAGCTGCCTTCTTTTCTTTTGTTTCGGTATTTCTTGTAATGCCGGGAGAAGGACCCTTCCTCTTCCTCGTGCAGCTCCTTTTCCTCGTGCAGCTCCTTGCCGTATCCGTGGTTGTCTCCGTGCGGGTCCTCGATGACCGAGGAGCCGCTGCCTTCTTCGTATTTTCCGTGTTCCTTCCCCTGCTCCCCGGCATCGTGAGCGCCCTCGTGGGCCAACAGGCTGGTGGGTGCGGTGAAGATAAATGCTGTAAAAAACAGCGAGGCGATGACAGGCGAATATTTCATGAAATGCTCCTAAAAACGCCAAAGCAAATGGGTTGACGGGTATTCAGCAGGCTTCAATTTAACACACCCCGCAGAGCGGGGCGCGAAAAAATATTGAGCTGGATGACAACAGGGGAGGGGAGTTTCAGCGCACGAAGTGCTTATCGAAACCCGCCTGGCCGAGTTTGGCCTGGATATCCTTGGCCTGGCTTGCGCTGGCAAAACCACCGAGTTCCACCGCGTAAAGAGGCAGGTTGACGGTTTTCTCTTCCTTCGTCGACAGAAACCCTTTCAGGCTCAGCCGGTCCTGGAAAGTCGCGGCCTCGCTGGCGCTTTTGAAACTTCCGGTCAGGAAGGAGAAATTGCCCGAGGGGTTCCTGGTGAGAACCGCTTCGAAGCCACGGTCGGTGAGTTCCTTCTTGAGAGTTTCTCCCTCGGCCTCATTCGCGAACTGGCCGACCTTCACCACGTGCCGCTTGAGTTCGCGGTTTTTTACCGTGATGGAGGGTGTGAACCCGGCGCTTTCCAGTTTGCTGGAAAGTTTTTTCGCATTGCCCTCGACGCTGAACACCCCCGTCTGCACAAAATATTGCCGGGACGGAGCGGTCGGCCGGGACGGACGCGGGATCTCGGTGCCACGCGTGCTGGCGGTCTTGATCTTCAACTTTTCAGACCTTCGCGCCGGAACGGGAGCCGGTTTGGTTTTCTCTTTTACCGGTTCGGGTTTTACCTCCGCCACCGGTGCGGGCGACGTTTTCACAGGTTCCGGTTTTACTTCAGCCACGGGCTCGGCCGGTTCAGCCGGCGCGGCCGGTTCGGCAGCCGGTTCGGGTTGCTCGGTTGCCTGCACCCCCTTCTCCTCGATGGGGATATCTAAAGCGGCGGTGTCTTCGGCCAGCGGGATTTTTATTTCGGTGACCGGCAACTCCGGCTCGGGAGCCTGGGCGATGATCTGTTCCTCACCGTTCATGCGGACATATAAAAACAAAAGCAAAGCGGCACTCACAATCGAGATGCTGAGCAGCTTCGTGTTCTTGGACCGGATTCTTTTTTCCGCCTCCAGCTCCGCCTCGATCTCGGCTTCCTCGATGAGGTCGTCTATCCGTTTGATATACTTGGTGTCTTCGCTATCGGTATTTTTTGACATGGGGCTTTGGCCGGGCTGGCCGGCGGTGTGGAGGTTAGTCATGCCATCGAACCTTTATCGTATGTTCCCCTCGGCGAAAAAAACGCGCCGCAAGCGGGGGATTTTAGAGGAATGTTTAGCCGTTGAATGATAGGATTGGTCGAAACCTTATTGATTTATATAGCCAATCCACTGCAACAAGTATATCGGCCCGGCGATCGGGTGTCAATGGTCCAGAAATAAGAAAATTTCCGTAATGCTCTGAAAATCAGGCAGTTATGGATAACCTTTCGGCGGCGGGGCCGATCCGCCCGGGAAATGGAAAGGGGGAGGCGTGCAGCGAGAGAATAAAGCCGTGGATTTGTCGGCTCAGCTGGGCCGGCTGACGCTCAAGAACCCCGTTATTGCCGCATCGGGGACGTTCGGCTACGGCCTCGAATACCTGCCCTTTGTCGACCTCAACCGTCTCGGCGGGTTTGTCACCAAGGGGCTGTCGCTCAAACCGAAGATCGGCAACCCGGTGCCGCGCATGGTGGAAACCGCATCGGGCATGTTGAACGCCATCGGGCTTGAGAACATCGGCCTGGACAAATTCCTGACCGAAAAACTGCCGCTTCTTCACGCCTACGACACACGCATCATCGTCAACTTTTTTGGCGACACCGTGGAAGAGTACCGGGAAATGGCCGCGTCTCTCTCCGCCGCAGAGCGCATCGATGCGCTGGAGATGAACATCTCCTGCCCCAACGTGGAAAAGGGCGGCGTGCAGTTCAGCGCCGATCCGGAAATGGTGCGGGCGGTGGTGGAGGCGGTGCGCGGCGCCACCGATCAATTCCTCATCGTGAAACTTTCGCCCAATGTCAGCGACATCGTGCCCATCGCCCAGGCCGCGGAGAAAGCCGGTGCCGACGCCCTCTCGCTCATCAACACCGTCATCGGCATGGCCATGGACCTTGAGACCGGCCGGCCCACCCTCGCCAACCAGACCGGGGGCCTCTCCGGCCCCGCCATCAAGCCCATCGCCCTCGCCATGGTGGCGCGCGCCGCCCGCGCCGTGAACATTCCCGTGATAGGCATCGGTGGGATAAGGAGCGCCGAAGACGCACTCGAGTTTTTCCTGGCCGGCGCCCAGGCCGTGCAGGTGGGAACCGCAAACTTCATCGACCCCGCCGCCACCGTGAAGATCATCGACGGCCTCACCGAACACTGCCAAAAGCGCGGCATCGGCAAACTCCTGCCCTTCCCACCCGTCGCTTGATGCTGTAAGCCCCTTCGGGCTTATCCTAGGCCTTTCGGCGTTTTGTGTGGCGCATCTGTGATTCCAGCCTGATCCATCACTTCCTTAATCCTGGTATAGGC
>QJZQ01000085.1 GCA_003246675.1 Nitrospirota bacterium
GACGTTGTTCTGGCCCGCAAGGGGACAGGGGGTTTTGAGTGACTGAATCGCAACCGTCCATGGAAGGCAGCCCGGTGGTGGCGCCGCCAGCGGAACCAACCGCCGCGGCAAAGGCCCCGGAGCCGGAAAAAGCCGCAGAGCCGGAAAAAGCCGCAGAGCTGGAAAAGGCCGCAGAGCTGGAAAAGGCCGCGCCCGGGCTGCGCTCGCGCCGCTGGATCATACCGGCGGCACTGGCTGCGGGTGTGCTTTTCGCGGCGGCGCTGTTTTTCTATGGGCGTCAGGAGCCTTCTCCCGCCGTGGCAAGCGAGGTTTCGCCGGTGGCGCACCCGCTCCTTGCCGAGGCAAAGGACTATTACCAGCAAAAGAACTACAAGCGCGCCATGGTTTCGGCCAAGGAACTGCTCAGCTTGCAACCGGAACAAGTCGAAGCCATTTTGCTGGTGGGGAACATCCTGCTGGCGGAAGAGAGGCCGCGCGAGGCCGCCCAGGCCGCCCAGGAGGCCCTCGCCATCGATCCCGCAATGGCGGAGCCCCACGCGATGCTGGGGCAGGTTCATCTGCTCACGGGCCAGTGGAGCGAAGCCCTCGACGCATCGCGACGAGCGCTGATTCTCGACCCCGGCCTGGGCCTGCCCTACCGCGTCATCGGCGAGGTCTACCTGCGGCAGAACCGGGTGCCCGACAGCATCGCCGTGTTCAAGGAAGCCCTGAAGCTTCTGCCTCCCACCGTGGATCTCATGCAGAAACTGGGCGGCGCCTACATCCGTGAAGGGGACTTTGCCGCCGCCGAGGATTTGTTGACCCAGGCGCTCAAGCTCGATGCCAACGATGCCGGCGTGCACTTCAACCTGGCGCGGGTGTATGTCGAAACCGGTGACGGTATGCGGGCCATCCATCACATGGAGACGGCCGAGCGCCTTTACAGCGAGGCCGAGAACACTTTCTGGTCGGCCAAGGCCCGCCACAACAAGCTGACCATTGCGCGGAAATTCCACATGACGCCCGAGTCCCTTTCTCCCTGAACCGCTGCGCTTGCCAAAGCCTGGGGCCTCTGGTTTTCGGTGCCTCCTCCTCAAGATCCCCCCTCCCCGCACCCTTTCGGGAACCTGCCTGCTAAAAAACAAAGAAATTCCGGGTAATGTGGGGCAACTTGTTGTAAAATAAAAGCATACCTAAAAACTTTCAGTGCATTCCAAGGCCAAGCCATGTCCAAACGTGATACCCCGAGGGCCATCCTTCTGTATTTTCCCGGAGCAGCAAAGCGCTTCCTGGGGGCGTCTTTCGCCCATGCGCCATGCGCCCTGGCCGCTTTGATCGGCCTGATCGGCCTGCTGGGCGGCGAGGCCCATGCCGCAGAACAGGAGCCCGCCGCCCTGGGCGGAGGTTTCCTCCTTGTGCTGGGGGCCTTTGGCGTTGCCGGTCTGTTCATCCTTGGTCTCAGGCAACTTCGGCGGGAAAGGGAATCCGGACAGCGGCGGGAGCAGGTCCTGGAGAGGGAAGCCCTCATCCGCTCGGTGATCGATCACGTGGTCGATGGCGTGGTCGCCATGGATTCGGCGGGCACCATCGAACTCATGAACCCGGCCGCGGAGCGCCTGTTCGACCGGCCGTTTCATGCCGCGCGGGGCAGCCATATCAAAACGCTTTTATCCGAACGGAGCCATGCGCGGTTTGATGAATACCTGACACGCGTTCTGCCCTCGGACGGGGCGACCGCCTCGGCGGGTTTCGACATCGAGCTTAAGGGCCTGACCGGCCAGGGAGACACATTTCCCGTTGGCCTGGCGGTGCGGTCGATGACGGTGGATGGCCGTCCTCTCTACACCTGCCTGTTCAGGGACATCACGCGGGAAAAAAGAACCGCCGCCTACCACGCCATGCAATATTCGCTCACCCGGGTCTTTTCGGACTCCACCACCCTGGGAGAAGCGATTCCCAAGGTCCTCAAAACCATCGGCGAGTTCATGGAATGGGACGTTGCTTTTTACTGGGCCGTGGACCCGCATCACGACATCCTGCATTGCCGCTACGCCTGGCGCGCGCCCGCCATGAAGGATCAGGAAGCCAGAGAGCTTGAAAAGCAGACGCTGGAATCCACGTTCGAAAAGGGAGTGGGGCTGCCGGGCCGGGTCTGGGCCAGCCTGAAACCCTGCTGGATAGAAGACATGGCGGTGGAGGCGAATTTTCCCGGCTCCCGGTTCATCCGCAAGGTGGGCGTCCGGTCCGGATTTGGTTTTCCCGTGCTCAGGGGCAGCGACGCCATCGGCGTGATCGAGGTCTACAGCCGCAAGCTGTCGGAACCGAACGACGAGCTCGTCCGTCTGCTCATCGGCCTGGGCAGCCAAGTCGGCCAGTTTGCCGAACGTAAGGATTCGGAGGAGCAGATCTTCCGTTCCAAGGAAATCGCCGAGTTGGCGCAGGAGCTCACCCACCAGGCCAAGGTCGAGGCCGATCGGGCGAATATGGCGAAAACCGATTTCCTCGCGAACATGAGCCACGAGATCCGCACGCCGATGAATGCGGTGATCGGCATGACCGACGTTCTGGCGGAAACCGACCTGTCCGCCGAGCAGGATCAGTACGTCAAGATCATCCGCTCGGCCGGAGAGAACCTGCTGTTGCTGATCGACAATATCCTCGACCTGTCGAAAATCGAAGCCGGGCAGATCGAGCTGGAAAAAATTCCGTTCAATCCCGCCGAAGTGGTGGCCAAGACCCTGGAGATGCTGAAGTTGCGCGCGCAGGAAAAATCCATCGCGCTCCGGTATGAGATCGCCTCCGGGGTGCCTCATCAGGTGGTGGGCGACCCGCACCGGCTGAGGCAGGTGCTCATCAACCTGGTCGGCAACGCCATCAAATTCACCGACCGCGGGGAAGTGCTGATTTCGGTGACCAGGAACAGCGAGTCGCGCGACCCGGGAGCCCTGTTGTTCGCGGTGTCCGACACCGGCCTCGGCATCCCGGGCGACAAACTGGAAACCATTTTCGACAGCTTCAGCCAGGCCGACACCTCCACCACGCGTAAATTCGGCGGCACGGGCCTGGGGCTGGCGATTTGCCGACGGCTGGTGGAAGTGATGCAGGGCACCATTTGGGCCGACAGCGAGCCGGGGCAGGGCAGCGTATTCTACTTCACCACGCGCTTTGGGGTGGTGGCCCAACCCGCCGAGGGGGTTCTGGTGCCCGACCGATTGAAAGGCTTGAAGGTCCTGCTCATCGAACACCGGCCCACCACTCGCCTGATGATCCTTGAAAAACTCCTGGAGTGGGGCGTGTCGGTGACCGGGGCGGAAAGCGCCCGAGTGGGCCTGGGCCTGATGGAGCAGGCCCGGGACGAGGGAGAACCCTTTGAGTTGCTGATTGTGAACCAGCGCCTGCCCCGCCAGGGCGGCCTGAAGGTGCTGGAAAAAATAACCGGAGAAATGGAGTTCCGTATTCCCGCCGTGGTGCTCATGCCTCTCGATGCCCGGCAGGGGGATATCGCCCGGTGCCGGTCGCTGGGAGCCGTCGAATACCTCACGCGGATGATCCGTCAGAAGGATTTGCTGAAGAAAATCCTGGAGGCGCTCGACGCTCCGGCGGTCGAACGCGAGGCGGCCCCGGCAGAGGTCTCGCCGGTGGAGGAGACGCCTCTGTCGATCCTCCTCGCAGAAGACTCGGAAGACAACCGCCTGCTCATCCAGCTTTATCTCAAGAAGAGCCCGCATGTCCTGGATATCGCCGAAAACGGCCAGCTGGCGTACGAAAAATTTGTCGCCGGCCGCTACGACCTCGTGCTGATGGACATGCAGATGCCGGTCATGGACGGCTACACCGCGACGCGCCGGATCAGAGAATGGGAGGACCGGGAAAACCGGACGGAAACCCCCGTTGTGGCCCTGACCGCGCATGCCCTGAAAGGCGATAAGGACAAGTGCCTGAGCGTGGGCTGCACTTACTTTGTTTCAAAGCCCATCAAGAAAGACCGCCTGCTGGAGGTCATACAGAAGTTTTCCCGCCAGCGAAACCCGGTGAGCAAGCCCGGTTTCCTGGTGTGAGCCCGCGCCCCGCGGCTTGCCGGTAAAAACCCTGGCCCCGTGATGCCCGGCCTTAGCCGGGCAGGGTGAACGTCGCGGCGAGAGAGCGCAAAGGACATTCGCAGCCTTTTACCAGCAGGGATGCCGAAACCGTTCACGAAAAACCCGTTTTTCCCGCAGGCCATCACCACCGCCCTGACATGATAGCCCTTCACCGCTCCTTCCTTCTCGTCAAACCTGCCCCGGTTTGCGGAGACTTTCGAAGACCCTGGGCACG
>QJZQ01000144.1 GCA_003246675.1 Nitrospirota bacterium
CCCCGTTTACGGCTTGTTCAAACCGCAACCGCACCGGGGGCACCACGGGCATGCGCCGCATTACGACAACCACGGCGACCGGCACCACCATAAAAAGCATTATTCCCATCGGAACCGCCATGATCACGGGTATCGCCACGGCGGACATGATCGCCATGACGGACACGATCGCCATGGCCGGCATTGAGAACCCGTCTTAAGCGTTCCTCCTACCCCCCGGCGCGGGGGAAATCCGGGGTTCGGCCCCCTCCCCTCCGGGGCCCGGCCCCACCCTGGCCAAGGGCTTTTGCCTGGACGGGGTTTCGCCTCCCGACCCGGTCCATGTCTCCCCTCAATTCATCCAGCCCAAGCCCCCCGCCGGGGGCTTTTATTTTCCAGCCCTGAATTCCCTGCCGTGAGGATTGTGATTCTCTCCGCCATTTTTTAACGCTTCTGTGACATTTCATCATTATAATGAGCCGTAGAAAATCGACCGCACGGAACAACGGCGGTGATGCGCTCTTTAGGGCTAATTTATTTTTCCGGATGTCATGGCGATAAAAAAGGCGAAAACCTTCCGGGTCAGCTCCTTCGGCTTTTCAGAGGGAAAAAGGATCGCGGGCAAGTACGAGGTCATCTCGAAACTCGGTTCCGGCTGGGAAGGCGAGGTGTACAAGGTCAGCGAAATCGACACCGGCATCGAGCGGGCGGCCAAACTGTTCTTCCCGCAGCGCAATAAAAATGACCGGACCTGCCGGACCTACGCCCTGAAACTGCACCGCCTGAGCCATTGCTCCATTCTCATCCAGTACCACACCAAGGAAGTCATCACGTTCCGCAAGCACCCGGTCACCGTGCTGATTTCCGAATACGTCGATGGAATTCCCATTTCCCAGTTCCTCAAGAAACTGCCCGCACGCAGGCTGGACCCTTTCCAGGCGCTGCACCTTTTATACGCGCTCACCCAGGGAATCGAGGAAATCCACCTGCTCAACGAATACCACGGCGATTTGCACACCGACAACATCCTCATTCACAAATATGGGCTCGGCTTCAGCCTCAAGCTGCTCGACTTTTTCAATTCATCGACGGGCAAGCGTGAAAACATGCAATACGATATCTGCGGGTTGATCCAGATATTTCATGAATGCATGGGCGGCGCCCGCCAATACGCGAAACTCCCTCCCGTGGTCAAGGGCATCTGCTGCGGCCTCAAGCATTCGCTGATTCTGAAAAAATTCAAGACCGTGTCGCACCTGCGCGAGCACCTGGAAACACTCGAATGGATGTCCACCTGAGGAACCGAATCACGCTTCCACCGCGCCGTAGCCGCCCCCGCCCGGGGTGAGGATGCGCACCCGGTCTCCCGCTTCGGCGATGAACTGGTTTTTGCCGCCGAGGTCGATCTCCCGGCCGTCCTTTTTGATCCACAGGTTCCGGCCCTTCGCGCCCGGCCCGCCGCCCGCGAGCCCGTAGGGGGCGAACACACGCCTTTCCGAAAGCACCGTCACCTCCAGAGATTGCAGAAATTCGAACTCCCGCACCAGCCCGTCGCCGCCCGCAAAAGCCCCCGCGCCGCCCGACCCGCGCCGGAGGGAGAATTGCCTGAGCAGAAGGGGGTAGCGCTTTTCCAGGATTTCCGGATCGGTGATGCGGGTATTGGTCATGTGCGTGTGGACCCCCGACTGGCCGTGCCAGCCCGGGCCCGCGCCTGCCCCGCCGCCGATGGTTTCATAGTAGCCGAAACGGGCATTGCCGAAGGTGAGGTTGTTCATGCAGCCCTGGCTCGCGGCGGCGGCGCCGAACGCCCCGAGCACCACATCGGTGATCCGCTGCGAGGTGAGCACGTTACCGCCGGCCACCGCGGCCCCCGGCGAGGGCGAAAGCAGCGAACCGGAAGGCAGGCGGATGTCGATGGAGCGGAGACACCCCTGGTTGAGCGGCAAGTCGCTCTCCACCAGGCATCTCAGGCAGTAAAGGACCACCGACGAGGTCACCGAACGCGGCGCGTTGAGGTTGCCCTTCAACTCGGCCGCCGTGCCGGTGAAGTCGAACACCGCCCGGCCGCTTTGCGGGTCGATCTCCAGGCGCAGGTTAAGAGAACTGCCATCGTCGAGGTGGTCCGCCGCCGCGAGGGAGCCGCCAGGGCGCAAACCGCGCTCCCGGGCGAGAGCCTTGAGACGCGTGCGCACCGCCTGGTCGGCGTTTTCCTGCAAGTGGCCCATATAGGCCTGCACCGTTTCAAGGCTGAAACGCTGCACCAGTTCCCTGAGAAGTTCGACGCCTTTCTGGTTGGCCGCGGCCTGTGCCTTCAGGTCGGCGAGGTTGTCGGCCAGGGCCCGTGTGCCGGGAACTACCCGCCCCCCCGGCCCGATGCCCGGGGCCGACAGCAGCTCTGAGATTTCCTTGTCCCGGAACACGCCCCTCTCCACCAGCTTGAACGTTCGGATCAGCGCCCCCTCCTCGGCCAGCGATTCTGAAAATGCCGGCATGGAACCGGGGGTGATGCCGCCGATGTCGGCGTGGTGGCCGCGGTTGGCGACGAAAAACACCGGCCGCCCCTCCTGGATCACCGGCGTGATGACGGTGATGTCGGGCAAGTGGCTGCCGCCGGACTCGGGGTCGTTGGTGACCCACACGTCGCCCGGCTGCATATCGTCCTGATATATTTCTATCTGCCTCTTCACCGCCGCGCCCATGGCGCCAAGATGCACGGGCTGGTGCGGGGCGTTCGCCACCAGGCCGCCATCCGGGCCGAACAAGGCGCAGGAAAAATCCCGCCGCTCCTTGATATTGGTGGAGACGGCCGTCCGCTCCAGCTGCCGTCCCATTTGCTCGGCGATGGACATGAAGCGGTTGCCGAACAGGGCGAGTTCCACGGGGTCGGCCTCGCGGCCGATGGAGACGCGATGCGCGGGCGCGGGCGCGGGAATATCGATCTCCACGTCGCCAAAGGGGCTGATGCGGGCCGTGCAATGGGGTTCGACGAGAATCGTCGAGGTGTCATCGATGAGGAGCGCCGGGCCTTCCAGGGTTTCCCCCGCCCCCAGGTCTTTCAGGCGGTACACGGGGGTTTCCGCCCAGCCTTCGCGAAAATAGCATCGGGTGTGCGTCGCCGGGGGTGTCGAATGTTCTTTCCTCGGTAGCGGTTTTTGTTCCACCGGCGGGCACTTGCCGGTCACCCGAACCCGCAGCTCGTCCACCCGGAGGGTACGTCCGGAAACCTTGAACCCGAACTCGCGCTCGTGAACGCGGGCAAATTCGCGGGCGAAGTCGCCCCCTTCGGGCTCGGCGATCATGAGTTGCGCATCCGCTCCTTCCACCCGCAGGTTGAGGTAGCGCCGCACTTCGGGATGAAAATTTCCCTGCCGCTTCAATGCCTCACAGGCCCGCAGGGCGAGATCGTCCAGGCGGACGAGAAGCTCCTGCAGGGACGCGGCGTCGAGCGCCCTGGCGGCGGGCTCCCGCTGGTCGACCACCACGTCGGCGACGCCCAGGCCGTAGGCGGAAAGGATACCGGCGTGCCGGTGAACGAACACCTTCGCCATGCCCAGCGTGCGGGCGATGGCGCAGGCGTGCTGCCCGCCCGCGCCGCCGAAACAGGCCAGCACGTGCTCCTTCACGTCGAAACCCCGCGCCATCGAGACCTCGCGGATCGGCCGCACCATGGTTTCGTTGGCCACCTCGATGAAGCCAAGCGCCACCGCCTCGGGAGACAGGGCAGGCCCTTCGCCACGCTCCGCCGCGATGCGGCCGGTGAGGTCGAGAAACGCCCGGCGGACCGCATCGGCATCGAGGGGTTCATCTTCATGCGGCCCAAACACGCGGGGAAAGAATTCCGGCAGCAGCCGGCCGAGGAACAGGTTGGCGTCGGTGACCGACAGGGGCCCGCCCTTCCTGTAACACACCGGGCCGGGGTGCGCCCCGGACGACTCCGGCCCCACGGCAAACAAACCGTTGCGGAAGAAAAGACGCGAACCGCCGCCCGCCGCCACGGTGCGGATGTCCAGCTGCGGCACCTGGAGATGAACCCCGGCGGTGCAGGACTCCTCGGTCCATTCGAACTCTCCGTCGAAGCGCGAAACATCGGTGGAGGTGCCGCCCATGTCGAAGCCGATCACCGGCCGGCCGGGAAACATGAGGGCGGTGGTGCGGGCGGCCCCCACCACACCCGCCGCCGGCCCGGAGAGAACCGCACGGCAGCCGCTGAACGTTTCGGCGCGGGTGAGGCCGCCATCGGACTGCATGAAAAACAGTTCCGGTTCCTGTCCGTGAAACCCGGCGCGAAAACTCTTGAGGTAATCTCTGATGAGAGGGGTGAGGGCGGCGTCCACGGCGGTGGTCTGGCCACGGTCGACGATGCGGATTTTCGGCAGCACCTGGCTGGAGAGCGACACCTGGCGAAACCCGAGTTCCTCGGCCAGCGCGCCGACCAGAAGCTCGTGGGCGGGAAAGGTATAAGCGTGCATAAAGACCACCGCCAGGCTTTCGATGCCTTCTTCCTTGAGCGTTCCCAGTTCCTGGCGCAATAAGGCGAGGTCTGGCGCGCGCAGAACCTCCACCGCCTCGCCGGACAGGCCGGTCAGGCCGCCCTCGCCCTGCGGCAGGAGGCGCACGCGCTCGTCGACTTCGACCACGCGCGGGCAGATCGGCGGCGGCTTATGGATTTTCAGATCGAAGATGCGCGGCCTGTCCTGCTTGCCGATGGTGAGAAGGTCGCCAAAACCACGGGTGATGAGAAGCGCGGTCTTTGCGCCCTTGCGCTCGAGCAGGGCGTTGGTGGCCAGCGTGGTGCCCATGCGGATCCAGTCGATGCACGAACCATCGATGCCGCCGGTGGACGCCTTTTTGCCGCTTAAGTCCGCGAACACGCGGCGAATGCCTTCGAGCGGCGCATCCGGGTAGTGGTCCGGATTTTCCGATAACAGCTTGACCACGCGAAAACCCGGCTCGCCCGGCACCTCGGCGTACACATCGGTGAAGGTGCCGCCGCGGTCGATGGAAAACTTGATTCCGGACAACCTGTTCATGCCCCGAAGATAAACGGGAATGCCCGTGCTGTGAAGTTAAAAATCGGCATCGAATGCAACACGGTGGGATATTGCCGATTTATTTCATGCTAATCTTGACCCGCCGTCCAGGGCACGCCCCCCTGTCCGCAGGCGGGGTCAATCCAATTCCTTAACCGTTCCCATTGTTCCCGAGGAAAACACCATGAGCACCGACTCCATCCTGATTTACCTGAAATCCTTGTGGACCCTGTTCACCACACCGGTCTTTACCTTCAACCAGAACCCCGTTTCCATCGCCTCTTTCATCGTGGCTCTCGGGCTTTTTATCGCCTTTATCATGCTCGGGAGATGGATCGAAGCCGCGGTTGGCAAGGCCCTGGCCAGACGAAAGATCGACCCCGGCATCAAGGGCTCACTCGAACGCCTCTCCCGCTACCTGACCATCGGGGTGGGCCTGTTCATCGCGCTCGACTCCATTGGCATCAGCCTCAGTTCCCTGGCGGCCCTGGGCGCGGTGGTGATGGTGGGGGTGGGCTTCGGTTTACAGAACATCGCGCAAAATTTTATTTCGGGAATCATCATCCTTCTCGAACGGCCCATCAAGAAGGGGGATATCGTCCGGGTGGGCGACACTTCGGGCCGAGTGATCGATATCCGCGTCCGCTCAACGGTGATGGAGACCCGCGACGATGTGACGATCATCATCCCCAATTCCCAATTCATTTCCGAGCAGGTGGTCAACGACAGCTTTTCAGCCGAAAAAATCCGTCAGCGCATCAAGGTGGGGGTGGCTTACGGGTCGGACATCGAACGGGTCCGCACCATTCTGCTGAAGATCGCCACAGAGCATGACGCCGTGCTGGATACTCCGCCCGCCAAGGTATTCTTCATGGACTTCGGCAGCTCTTCGCTTGATTTCGAGCTGCGCATCTGGATCTCCGAGCTGTGGCACACCGACATCATCCTGTCGGACATCCGCTTCGCCATCGACCGGGAGTTCAGGAAGGCGGGCGTCGAGATCCCCTTTCCCCAGCGCGACCTGCATATCAAAAGCCCGCTGAAAAACGAGGCCATCGCCCTGCTCTCTTCCTGACGCGGGGATACCTCCCCCGCGTTGGGGGGAGGTATCCTGTTCCCACTAGTCGTGATCCTCTTCATCGTGCTCGTCCTTGGCGTGGGCGGTGTAAAAGCCCCCGGACTGGATCAGGGCTTTGGTTTCCGGCAATACATGCGCATTGGCCGCCCCGTAATGGTAAACGAGTTCACCGCCGGTATGCCCCGCGTTGACCAGAGGCGCGATCGCAATCAGGCTCACCGCGACGAAGGCGATCTGCACCTTGGGCCCCGCCCCGGACATCAGGCCGCCGAACGATAAAAGAACCAGCACCCCGGCCACCCAGGGGATCAATTCGGCGGCTTCTTCGTGTTCCTCGATCACTTTTTCGGAGACCACTTTCTCGACCCGGTCCTCGTCCTCCTCCCCAAGCTCGCTTGCGACAAGGGCGCTTGCGCCATAGACCAGGGCGAGCGCGGTGATGACGATCCAGGCCTTCTGCGGGACATGGCCCTTCCTGATGGCCCACCAGAGAAGTATCGCGATGAACGGCAGGGTCATGCCGATAACGATGGGGAAATGAACAGCGATGGGATGCAACGGCAGATCAAACATGGTAACCTCCTTTGGAATTTGTTCTGTCCCCAGTTTCGGGCATGGCGCGAAAAATCTCCATCCGGACTATGGATCATAATTTTCTCATTATTTTTCAATAGGTTACAAGAGGCTTAGGGTAAATGGAGGACGGCAAAAACGCCCATCTTATTCTGCTTTTCCTCTCCGGCGCGGTCATGATTCTGGTCGGCCTCGATCTGGTGACCGATTACGCGAGCGGCAGTTCCGGCAGCCACCTGCTGTTGGAGGGGGCGTTGCTCGCGGTGAGCGGCACGTTTTTCGTGCTCGCCGTGAAGCGCCTGTTGAGCGCGAACAAGGAGATCCTGTCACTCAAGGGAGACATGGCAGCGCTCGATCAGGAAAAGGAACGCTGGCAGCAGGAAACCCACCAGCTCCTGGCGGGCCTGTCGGTCAAAATAGAAAAGCAGTTCGCCCACTGGAAATTGACACAGGCGGAAACGGAAGTGGGCTTTCTCCTGCTGAAAGGCTTTTCTCTCAAGGAAATCGCCGATATCCGCAACACCCAGGTGAAAACCGTCCAGCAGCAGTCGCAGTCCATTTATCAGAAAACGGGGCTTGCCAGCCGGGCGCAACTGGCGGCGTTTTTCCTCGAAGACCTCCTGCCTCCCGGCCAGCCCTCCACCTGAAGGCCGGTCAGTTGCCCATCAGGTCCACGGTGAGCCCTTCCTGGGCGAGAAACATCTTCAGGTTGGATTTCGGCGCGAGCGGCTTCAGGTAGACCTGCGTCTGCTTGAGGATTTCAACCAGTTTGAAATCGCTGTAGGTGGGCTCGTGGTGATAAAAGGCGATGCTCTTCACCCCTGCGTCCACCGCCAGGTCAACGCCGATGAAGGTCGAACTGTGGCCCCAGTCGCTTTTTTCAAGGCCTTCGCCGAAGGTGTACTGGGCGTCGAAAACCAGCAGATCGGCATCGCGAAAGAAATCCACCGAAGGTTGCAGTTCCTCGCGGGTCAGGCTCTTGTATTCCGCGTCGGTGGCGTAAATGAACGACCGCCCGGCGTAATCCACCCGGTAGGCGTGCGACGCGTTGGGATGGTACATCTCCTTCCAGGAAATTTTCACGTCGCCAATGGTGACGCTGGACTTGCCGGCGTGGTCCGGGAAAATGAGGGTCGCGGAATAGGCCTCGAAGGGCACCGGGAAATAAGGCTCCACCTGCTGGCCCTTCAACCGGCCTCGAATATCGGGCTCGGGCGAATTGATGGTGAAGCGGTTGCCCTTGACGTAAAAGGGCACGAAAAACGGGAGGCCACTGATGTGATCCCAGTGGGTGTGGGAGAAGAAAAGGTGCGCTTTCCCCTGCCCGCGGCCGAATTCCTTTTTCATGAGGTCCAGCCCCAGGCCGCGGATCCCTGTGCCCGCGTCGAAAATCAGGTGATGCCCCCCCACCTCCACATGCACGCACGAGGAGTTGCCGCCGAAGCAGCCGCGCACCTCGATGGGCAGGCTGGCGATGAAGGCTTTACGGCTCTCATCGTCCCTGAGATCCCCCGGACGGGCATATTGAAGGGCGATAGCCAGTTTTTCCTCGATCTGCGGGGTGGTCAGCGGCGTCGGGATCGACCCTCGCACTCCCCGGAACGTCGTTTGGAATAAATGATTATCCATTAAAGTCGCTGTGAAAAAGACATTCTGTTAAAAAGCTCCATCGGCACGTGGCAGGGAAATAATAACCCCGGTCGGTTAAAAGTTGAAAGCCTTACCGTTTTTCGGCCCATCAACCGGTGAGAACCATTTCCGTCTCCTCCACCCCTTCCCGGGTTTTCTGCATGAGCGCTTCAAGTTCCTCCTCCTCGAATCCCAGGAGGGCATGATAACCGCGGGCGGGCGGTTTGCTACGGTATTGCGTGAGACCGTTGGTGATCCCGCAATGATTGGCGAGACGGTTGGCGAGATCGACAATTTTGGCGAGCGCTCCGAAATTCGCTTTACTCATGAGCGCCTGATGGTGCGCCCCCACCGCTTCGATCACCGGCGGCGCGATGGGCCAGCGTTTTTCGATGAACACCGCGCCCAATTCGGGGTGGGCGATGCCGAAGCGCTCCTGCTCCAGGACCTCCAGGCTGTGTTCGGACTTAGCGGCGTCCTTGAGGAACTTCCCATACTCGGCATCGATCAGAAAATCGAAAACCAGAATGCCGATGTCGTGCATCAGCCCCGCCGTGTAGACCGCGTCCCTCGTCTCGCGCGGCAGGGACGCCTTGTCCGCCAGCGCCTGCGACAGGAAGGCCACCGCCAGGGAGTGCTTCCACAGGCTAAGCTGGTTGAAGGTCTTTCGCCGCTTGAACATGGCCGGCAACTCCAGGGTGTAGGCCAGGTCGAGCACCATTTTCAACCCGAGGCGCATGATCGCGGTTTGCAGATCCTCCGCCTTTTCCCTCCCGCCGCCAAAAAGAACGCTGTTGGCAAGCTTGATCAGCCGGCCCGAAAGGACCGGCTCGGTTTCGATGAGTTCGGAGATTTCCTCGATGTCGGTTTCGGGGTTGTTGATTTTTTTATTCAAGCCGATGAGAACGTCCGGCAGGGGCGGCAGGTCCTCTTTCTCGTTTAGATGCTTGAGTATCTTTTCGCGATCAATGTCCGTCATTCCCTTGCCTTCGCACGTTTTGTCTTGCCTTAGGAACCGCACGCAATGGTTGCGCCATTCCTTGCCATATTAACCCCCTATGTTCTTGTAAGTCAATAAGTTAAAGGGGGCCTACCCACCCCGCCCAGGCCCCGGGGCGCCCTCTCTGGCCTTGCCGGGCTATGGAGTTTTAGGTTGACCTTCCCCTCCATGGAAAATAGAATAATAGATCGTGCCGGGGTCATTTCGATGAAATTTCCCCCGGCATTAATTGTTTCCGCCCAGGCTGCGAGCCAGGGGCGGATACTCCCCCACCCTCCGGCCGAAGCGCCTGAGAACTCCATGCCGGTTTCGATCCACCTTCGACTTCGAAGTTCCTTCACCGCCCTTGTGGCGGCGGGGCTCGTGGGCGGGCTTATGGGCTGCGCCGCGACGGCGCCGGAGGTGGTGACGCCTGAGATTGAGGCACCGTCAAGGAGCAGCCGCGGAGGCATCCCCTACAAGGTGCGCGGCAAGGTATACTACCCCTTGGCGAATGCCACGGGGTTCAGCGAGGAAGGCGTTGCCTCCTGGTACGGGCGCAAGTTTCACGGCAGGCTCACCTCCAGCGGTGAAGTTTTCGACATGCATTCGGCCACCGCCGCGCACAAGACGCTGCCGTTCAACACCCGGGTGCGAGTCGTCAACCTCGACAATAACCGGGAGACCGAGGTCCGGATCAACGACCGGGGCCCGTTCGCGGGAGACCGGATCATCGACCTGAGTTTTCAGGCGGCGAAGGAACTCGGCATGGTTAAAAGCGGCACGGCGCATGTGAGGTTGACCGCGACTGGCAGCCCAAGCACAGGCTCCACCCGCGACACCCGCCAGACTTATGCGGTGCAGCTCGGGGTTTATCGGGACAGGAAAAACGCCGCGGACGCGGTCACCCGGGTCCACAACAGCCGGCTCCTGCCGCAGGAAACCGGGACGGCCCTGCTGTACCGGGTCCTCTGGGGGCGCAACGAGAATTTCATCTCGGCCGCCAAACTCAAGGAACAGGCCCGCTGGCGGGGATACGGCGGCGCCTTCATCGTGATCGACCCAAAGGCGGAGAAACCCGGTGCCCCACAAGCCGCCGCGAATTTTTGATCGGAGAGGATAATCAATGAGACTGCCCATCCTTACAAAGCTTGAAAAAGAGCTGGAAAAAACAAAGAAGGAATTGAAGGTCGACATTCCCGAGGCGCTCAAAGTCGCCATTGCTCACGGAGACTTGAGTGAAAACGCCGAGTTCAAGGCGGCCAAAGAACGTCAGATGTTCCTGGAGAGCCGGCTGTCGCAACTGCAAAAGCGGATCAGCGACATCACCGCCCTCAATATCGACCGCCTCCCAAAAGACCGTTCCGGCCTGGGCAGCACGCTTCGCCTGCTGGATCTGAATAGCGGCGAAAAAAAGACCTATCACCTGGTGTTTCCCGAGGAGGTCAACCCCGAGGAAGGCCGCATCTCCACTGCGTCGCCCATCGGCCGCGCCCTGATGGGCAAGCAGGAGGGCGATGAAGTGAATGTGACCCTTGCCGATAACAATATAGAATACGAGGTTCTGGAGGTGGTCACCATCCACGACAACCTGAACAACCTGGAAAAATAACGCCCATGTCCTCCAAACCCCTCATTTCCTTCGACGAGGTCGTCGAAGAAAGCCCCTATTTCCTGGCCCCCGACGAGCGGCCGGACTGGCCCGCCATCTTCGGCAACGACCACCCGTTGATGCTGGAGATCGGCTTCGGCAACGGAAAATTTCTCATTGATATGGCCGCCCGTGAGCCCGGGAACAACTTCATTGGGCTGGACTTTTATCACCGCGGAATCCGCAAGGTGGCCCAGCGCATCGAAAAACTACAGATGGCGCATGTCCGCATCGTCTACGGTGACGCGCGCGAAAAAATTCCCTTTATTTTTAACGCGGGAGAACTTGCGGGTGTTTATATCAACTTCCCGGACCCCTGGCCCAAAAAACGGCACATCAAGAGGCGGCTGATCAAACCGGCTTTTGTGTCGGTGCTCGCGGAAAAGTTGACCCCCGGCGGCACGTTGCGCCTGGCCACCGACTGCGAGCCCTACGCCCAAGAAATGCTCGACTACCTGGAAGCCGACCCGGCCTTCAGAAACAATTCCGGGCCGCGCGCCTTCCGGGAGGAGCGCGACGACCTGCCGATGACCAAGTATGAGAACAATTTCATCAAGGCGGGCAAAAGAATTTATTATTTGGATTTCACCCGGGAATAGGGGAAGATATCTGTTGGTGAACTCCTTCCTTTAACCTGGCTTACAACAGGAGATACCTTTGTCCCAAGACCGCGTCCTCATTGTCGACGACGAAAAAAATATTGTCAGCTCCCTGAAAGAAATCCTTTCCGACGAGGGCTACGAGGTCAGCGTCGCCGAAGACGGATTGAACGCCCTGGAAATGATTCAGGCGGACCCGCCGGACGTCGTCCTCCTCGACATATGGCTTCCGGGCATGGACGGCATCGAAGTCCTCAAATCGGTAAAAATGTACCAGCCCGAGGTCGAGGTCCTCATCATGTCGGGCCATGGCACCATCGATACCGCCGTGCAGGCCACCAAGCTTGGCGCATACGACTTCATCGAAAAACCGTTCTCCCTCGATAAGGTCACCCAGGCGGTGGGCAATGTGTTCCGGCAGAAAAAGGCGCGGCTCAACCACTGCGAGGGGGTGGAGGAACGCGAGCTGCCCCTCTGCTTCGAGCTGATCAGCGATATCAAGGAATTCATCCACCAGGCCACAGGCGATCGCGCCCCCATATTGCTGGTCGGGGAAAAAGGAACCGGCAAGGAATTTGTCGCACACACCATCCACCGCCTGAGCCCCCTGGCCGACCGGAGCTTCGTCAAGATCAACTGCGCCCTGCGCAAGCCGGAGGAAATCCGCTATCACTTGTTTCCCCGGCAGGAAAAGCCGTCGCCCCAGGCGGGCGCTCGTTTCAGTTCCCCCGAAAAGGACTCCGAGGTGGTTTACCTCACCCACATCGAAGCGTTGAGCGAGGATCTCAGGAAGGACCTCGCCCAGGCACTGAAAGACTCGGGTGAAAAGGGGAAAAACTCAACCCTGCTTCCAGCCCGGCTGATCGCGTCTTCCTACAACGATCTATCCGCCCTGGTGGAGTGCGGCCGCTTTAACCCGGACTTGCTCGGCGCGTTCAGCCACACACGGATGATCCCGCCATTGCGCGACCACGAAGATAAAATTCCCCTCCTGGTGGAGGATTATTTCAGGGATTACTGTCAAAGAAACGAAACGGAGCCGCCGGTCATCGACGATGAGGTGATGGTCGCGCTTTCCGGCCACCGCTGGGCCGGCAATCTTAAAGAACTGCGTCTGGTGCTGGACCGCCTGCTGGTGCAAACGGTGTCCAAGGGAAGGATCACCCTTGCCGATCTCCCCGAGGATTTCAGGGGCTCCGGCATCGAAAGCGCCGAGGGCCCATTCGAGGGTTTCTTATCGCTCAAGGAAGCGGAGCTCAACTGGGAGAAGGGGTTTCTCATTCACCACCTGAGAAAGAATCAATGGAACCTCGACAGCACCGCTCAGGCCCTCAGAACCCCCAGGGAAGTTTTCCAGGAAAAACTCCGCCTGCACGGTATCGAAACCTCGGGTGAGGGTGAAGTTTCTCCCGCCCGGCCTCCGCAATTGCAGAGAACTCTCAAGCGCAGTGTGGTGCTGTGCGGCAGCGGCTTGCACTCGGGCATCAAGACCGGGCTCATCCTGCGGCCCATGCCGCCGAACAGCGGCATCATCTTCGGCGATATTTCCAGCGGCCAGACGATTCCCGCACGGCTCGACAACGTGGAATCCACCGACTACTCGACCTGCCTGAAAAAGGGCCGCGCTTCCGTGGCCACTATCGAGCACATCATGGCCGTTCTGCACATGTACCGCATCACCAATCTGCTCATTAAAATCGGCGACGAAGCACCGGTGATGGACGGCTCCGCGCGAGACTTCTGCGAGCTGATCGAGGATGGGGAGTTCGAAGAACAGGACGGGGTGTACGAAGAAATTGTGATCGACAAAACCTATTTGTATGGATCGCCGGAAAACAACGCGCCCCACATCACCATAGAACCCTCCGACAAATTCCGCGTCACCTACCACATGGACTACCCGGAACCCATCGGGGTCGAGGAATACACCTACGAATTCAACGGGGAAAAGAGCTTCAAGGAAGAGATCGCCCCGGCCAGGACCTTCGGCTTCCTGGAAGACGTGGCGCAGCTCACCAAAATGGGTTTTGCCACCGGCGGCAAGCTCGACAATTTCATCCTGCTCGGCGACAAGAAGGTTCTCAACACGAAGCTTCGCTTCGAAAACGAGTTCTCCCGCCACAAGATCCTGGACATCCTGGGGGACTTTTATCTGCTGGGCAAACCCCTGCGCGGCCACATCAAAGCGCATCGCACGGGGCACCGGCATAATGTGGCGCTTCTGGCCCAGATTCGCGACAGCCTCCTCCCCGCCGCCTGATTTCAAACCGTTTTAAAGCGCCGGGGAGCGAGGACGACCGGCGGAAAAAAGAAAATCCGCCTGCCAGGGAGGTAAAGCGGCAGGCGGATCGTCAAAAGGGGTGGAATTTTTTAAAAAATTCCGCACGTAAGATACCCCGCCCCGCCCGTTTATTCCCTCTGCCCAAAATATTTTTTTTCGAAGGCCGTCCGCGTCAGTCTGCCGCGGCCGCAAAAACATCGATCATCGCCTGGTGCACCAGACCGTTGCTGGCGAGGACCTCCGGGCCGTATATCGTGAAAGGCGCGCCGTCGAACCGGGTCACCCGGCCGCCGGCCTCCTCCACGATGAGCACCCCCGCCGCCAGATCCCAGGGCTTGAGCTCCATTTCCCAGAACCCCTCGAACCGCCCCATGGCCGTGTAACACAGATCCATCACCGCCGAACCCGGCCGCCGGACCGCCTGCGCCACCTTCATGAAACGGTGGAAATTTTCGATATTGTTGTCCAGGGAACGAAGGACGACCGCCGGGGCAAACCCGGTGGCGAGCAGGCTCCTGTCCAGGGTGTCGATGGCGGAAACGCGGATGCGCTCGCCGTTCAGCGTTGCGCCCTCGCCGCGGGCGGCGACGAACAGCTCGTCGAGCGAAGGGTTGTAGGCCACCCCCGCCCGCAGCACACCCTCACTTTCAAACGCGATGGAAACCGCATAACACGGGAACCCGTGGGCATAATTGATGGTGCCATCGAGGGGATCGATAATCCACTTGTGCGGAGAAGAAACCCCCTCCCGCCCGCCGGACTCCTCGGCGAGGATATCGTGGCCGGGAAAACGTTCCTGGATGCGGCGGATGATCTCCCGCTCACACAGGAGGTCAACCTCGGTCACCGGGTCATTGGCCTCCTTGTATTCCACATGGCCCAGGCGGCCGACGCGTTGCCGCTGAATCCTGCCCGCTTCCCGCGCCGCAGCGATGGCGACCTCCAGAATCTCTCTCATTCGATCCAGCCACCGCCCAGAACGATATCGTCACGGTAAAACACCGCCGCCTGTCCGGGCGCCACCGCGTGCTCCGGCTCGCTGAACGTGATGCGTGCGCGGTCCCCCTCCAGCGGCTCGATCAAGGCGGCAGACCCCCGATGCCGGTAACGGATCTGCACCTCGGCCTCCAGCGGCCCTTCAGGCGGCAGGCTCCAATTGACACGAGCCACCTCGAACTGGCGTCGCTCAAGCTCGCGCCTCGGCCCGGCGACGACCTGATTTTTTTCCGGATCGATCCGCGTCACGAAGTGCGGTTCCTTGAGGCCCCCCAGGTTGAGCCCCTTCCTCTGGCCGACGGTAAACGCCGGATATCCCGAATGCCGCCCCAGCACCGCGCCCTTAGCATCGACGATATCGCCTTCGCCGAACGCCTCGCCGCCCCGCTCGCGGGCGATGAAACCGGCGTAATCGTTATCCGGCACGAAGCAGATCTCGTGCGACTCCGCCTTCTCGGCCACCGTCAGGCCAAGCGACCGCGCAAGACGGCGAACCTCGCCCTTGTCCGTATCCCCCAAAGGAAACTCCAGCCGCGACAACTGCGCCTGCGACAGATTGAACAGAAAATAACTCTGATCCTTGGACCGGTCCCGCCCGCGGCGCACCGCAAAGCGGCCGGAAGCATCCTTAACAATAGAAGCATAATGCCCCGTGGCCACGCGGCGAAAACCGAAACCCTCCGCCTTTTTGAACAGCTCGTCGAACTTCAGCTTCTGGTTGCACAACGTGCAGGGAATCGGCGTGCGGCCACGCAAGTACTCATCGACAAAATAGTCCACCACATCCCGCCGGAACTCCTTTTCCAGGTTCAAAATATAGAAAGGAATGCCAATACGGTCCGCGACCCGGCGCGCATCGGCCAGATCGTCCAGCGAGCAGCAGGTGCCAAAGCGGGAATCGCTCGCCTCGCTGTAGTTCCAGAGCTGAAGAGAGATCCCCACCACATCCTGCCCCCGCTCCTTGAGCAGCGCAGC
>QJZQ01000215.1 GCA_003246675.1 Nitrospirota bacterium
GAGTGGATCGACGCACTTGCCATTTTCATCATCCTCATCCTCAACGGCATTCTCGGTTTTATTCAGGAGTGGAAGGCGGAGCAGGCCATCCAGGCCCTTCAGCGCATGCTCGAGCCGCGCTGCAACGTGGTGCGCGGGGCCGAGGAGCAGGCCATCGACGCGAGTCACCTGGTGCCCGGCGATGTGGTGGTGCTGGAAACCGGCGACCGCGTTCCCGCCGACCTGCGGCTCGTCCGGACAACGGCACTCAAGATCGACGAGTCGACGCTCACCGGAGAATCGGAATCGGTGGACAAGGGCGTGGAGGCCCTGCCGGCGGACACGCCGCTGGCCGAGCGTGCTTCGGTCGCCTGGATGGGCACGGCGGTGACCAACGGCCGTGCCATCGGCGTCGTCACCGCGACGGGCATGGACACCGAGTTCGGGCGCATTGCCGCCATCACGCAAAGCGTCGGCCGCGAGGTCACTCCGCTCCAGCGTCAGCTTGGAGCCCTCGGTAAACAGCTCGGGATGGTGGCCGTGGGCATCTCCTGCGTGGTGGCGGTGGCCGGCTGGTTGCTCGGCAAGCCGCTGCTCGAAATGTTTCTCGTCGGCATCTCTCTGGCCGTGGCGGTGGTTCCTGAAGGGTTGCCCGCCGTGGTCACCATCACCCTGGCGCTGGGTGTGCGCGCCATGATCAAGCGGCGCGCGCTGCTGCGCCGCCTGCACGCTTCCGAAACCCTGGGTACCGTCACCGTGATTTGCACCGACAAGACGGGCACCCTGACGCAGAACCAGATGACCGTCCAGCGGGCCTGGCTGCTTTCCGGAGAAGTGGAGGCCACGGGCATCGGTTACGACCCGGCGGGCCACTTCGAACAAAACGGCGTCAAGATCGACGCCAACCGGAACCCCGACCTGCTGGCCCTGCTGGGGACCGGGTATTACTGCAACCACGCCCGCCTCATTCGCGGCGAGGCGGGTTGGACGATCATCGGCGAGCCCACCGAAGCGGCCCTGGTGGTGGCCGCCTACAAGGCGCGGCTCAATCTCGCCGAGCCCGTGCCCATGGCGATGGAGCTGTCTTTCAATTCCGCACGCAAGCGCATGACGGTGATCGAGCGGCGGGGCAGCGCCGCTTTCACCGCCCATGTCAAGGGCGCGCCGGAGGTGATTCTCGAGCGCTGCACGCGGGTGCTGGTGAATGGCGTCGAAAGACCTTTGGGCGAACAAGACAGGGAGCGCGCACACCAGGCGGTTCAGGACTACGCCGAAAGGGGCCTGCGGACACTGGCTTTCGCGCAGCGCCAGTTCGACGAACTCCCCGGTGAAGAGCGTGTCGAACGCGAGCTGACGTTCCTTGGCGTCGTCGGCATCCTCGACCCTCCCCACCTGGAGGTTCCCGAGGCGGTGAAGCTGGCGGGCCTGGCGGGCATCCGCGTGATCATGATCACCGGCGACAACCCCAGGACCGCCCAGAGCATCGCCCGCCAGGTCGGCATGAAGGTGGGCACGGCGCTCACCGGCCAGGAGATCGACGCCATGGACGACCCGGCGCTCGCGCAGGCGCTGGAGGGCGAGGTTCTGTTCGCCCGCACCACGCCGGAGCATAAAATGCGGATCGTAAAACTGCTCCAGCAGAAAGGCGAAGTGGTGGGCATGACCGGAGACGGCGTCAACGACGCCCCCGCCCTCAAGCAGGCCGAGATCGGCATTGCCATGGGTGTGCGCGGCACCGATGTGGCCAAGGGCGCATCCGACATGATCCTCACCGACGATAATTTTGCCTCGATCATCAACGCCGTGGAGGAAGGACGGCGCGAGTACGACAACATTCAGAAATTCGTCCGTTACCTGTTGTCGTCGAACATGGGCGAGGTGGTGGCCATTTTCATCAACATCCTTCTCGGCGGGCCGCTGATCCTCCTGCCGGTGCAGATCCTCTGGATGAACCTTGTCACCGATGGCGTGACCGCCGTGGCCCTGGGCATGGAGCCGGCGGAGGAGGGCATTATGCGGCGAGCGCCGCGCGGCGCCCGCGAGCCGATACTGGACCGCCGCGGCCTCGTCATGATTCTCACCCTCGGGAGTTACATCGGGCTTGCGACCCTGTGGCTGTTTCACCATTACCTGGAGGCAAGCGGCGGCGACCTGGTGCTCGCGCAAACCGCGGCATTCACCGGCATCATCCTGCTGGAAAAAATGAACGTCTTCAACTTCCGCACACTGTACTCGCCGCTGGCTAAAGTCGGCCTGTTTTCCAACCCCTGGGTGCTGGCCGCCTGGGCAGGGAACATTGTCCTGCAAATTTGCGCTGTCTATATTCCCTTCATGCAAAACGCCCTGCACACCACGGCCCTTGGGCTTGCCGACTGGGGCCTCCTCTTCGCGATCGCCCTGCCCATTTTTCTCGTCACCGAACTTTATAAAGCGAATCGGTCCAGGCGGGTTTAGCCGCTGTCGTTCCTCTTTGGCCCCGTCCTCCTTGAAAACATCGAAGTTCTGAAATTGTGACTATTCCGTAACGGGAATTTCATGCATCCGTAATTTTACTTTCCTATCCTTCTAAATATGGAAAAGAGCAAAACATAGAAAATATGCGAAGGATAAAAGTCAACTTTATGCGAGGGGATAGGAAAATGAACAAGATCATAGTTACGGCGTTGGTAGCGGTTTTTCTCGTCGGTTGCGCGGGAGGACGGCAATACAAGGTGGAGAATGAGGACGGCACCTTTTACCGGGTGAGTGATGTGGGCCATAACAACCTGGCCCGCAAGGGAGCGCAGTACAGTTTATTCGAGCTGTGTACCACGGATGGCCGCTGCAACAAGGTGGCGGAAGATACGGCGGTGAACCCGACGCTGTTCGAGCAGCTCGCGGGGCCCGGCGCCACGGTGGGTGCGGCGGAACTTCTCCGGCGCGGTATCGAAAAATCGGGTGACAGCGTAACCAACGTGGCCGAGGGTGGCAGCGGTGGTACGGGCGGCACGGGCGGTGCTGGCGGCACGGGCATCGGCGGTACAGGGGGTGCCGGGGGGATCTCCAACGGTTGCCAGGGCAACTGCGGAAACTTTGATCCCTACTAAAGACCTTCTTGCCCGGTCGCTGGGGTATGCTCTCTCCTGTCTGGCGGCCGGGCTGACGAGGGGGCGGCAGTCCCCCTCGGGAGGGTGCAAAAAATTTTCCTCGCTTTCTCCATTTCGGCAAATCAAACGGGGCGCAAGCCCCGTTTGACGACCCGGAATTTTCTTTTGATCCCGCAAAGAACCGGTCCCCTCCAGCGCGCAAATTTCAAGCCTGTGTCAGAAGGTGTCCAGAAGCGCGCTTCCTCTTGCGAAGGTGCGGCTTCTAAAGTGCCCGGTTTATATGTAATATAGGCGGACTCTTCCGCCCGGGAGGAACCGGGAGGGAATGTATTGCCATCCGCAAGAAAGGACCCGATGAAAAAGATTTGGATGCCCTGGTTCGTGATTTTCGTTTTCCTGGCGTGTGCCCGCCCTTCAGAGTTTCCGCTGGCCCTGCCTGCCGCGGCGGAACCCTCGGCGAAGATGCACAACGACCAGGGCCTCGCTCATTTCGAGGCGGGGCGCTATCGCGAGGCGTTGATTAAATTCACTCAGGCTTCCGTCGCCGACAGCACCACCGGAGAAATTCACTTCAATATCGGTCTGGCCTATCACCAGCAGGGTGAAAAAGCCAAGGCTCTCGAACATTTCAGGCTGGCGATTAAGTATGCCGATGGAAACCCCGAGATCACCGAATCCCCCCTGATCAAAAAACTGCTCGGCGCGGCCGGACCTTCCTGACCTCGCTTGCGCTCCCGCTTTTTCCTGGTTTTGACAAAGTTGTGACACAGTCTCAACGGGATCGTGATGCGCTTGGTTTATGTTGCTCATAAATTCAAGCCACCAGGAAATACCATGAGTGAATCGCTGAATCCCTCAAGACGGTTGCGTTACGTTTACCTCAAGCAGGGCAATAAAATCGAAGAGGGAGTGCTCGCCAAATCCCTGATTCGAAGAATTCTGGAGGGCAACCTCACGGGGGCCGACGAAATTTCCGGCGATGGAATCCATTGGGCCCGGCTCGATGAGCATCCGCAGCTCATCCCCTATCTCGACTCGTCCAGCTGGGAGTCGGATTATCTTGAGCCGTTGCAGGCCGAACCTGAAGAAATCCCGTCAGCGGATGACGACTGGTTCCAAAGAGTCTTCTCAAGCCCTCTGTACGATGGAGGTCACGACATCCCTTCGCCTCTCCAATGGAATACGGGAGGGCCGGTGAAAAGCGATGGTCTTCCGCTGGGCGGCGGGTTCTTTTTCGGTTTCAACGGAGCAGGGATACCGGGGGTTAATGGAAGCAACGGAGCCAACGGCGTTAACGGGACCAATGGCGTTAACGGAGCCAACGGCGTGAATGGTGTTAACGGCGCTAAAGAAATCCCGGAAGCCTCGTTGTTGAACGGAAAGCGAGGCCTTGAGATGCCGCCGATCAAAGAGATCGAGCCGAAGCCCCCCGCACCACCGCAGGCGGATGAAACCGCGCGGCAAGAGGGCGAGGCCGCTGAAACCCCGTCCCACCTCAAAGGTAACATTGCACCGGAGCGCTTTGTCACGCCGCAAGCCGGCCCCGCAGAGGTGCCGCAGGTCACCCGCTGGTTATTTCCCGGTGCCTTATTCCTGGCTCTGGCGGGGCTCTTGAACAACTATTTCCCCGCCATGGGAACGTGGGTGGAACTGGCGGGTGCGGTGGTTCTGGCCGGTTTTGCGCTGGGCTGGGTTTACCGCTGGGAAAAGCGGCAGCAGGTTCTGCTGGGCGGTCTGAAAAATCAGGAGGCCGATTTTCCGTACTCGGTGGCCAGCGATTTTTGTGAGCGCGTTTCCGATGAAGCCACGCGGGACGCCCTTCGTGCCCAATTGTCCCTGCACTATGCCGGAGCCGCCAGAAAAAAAAGAAAGGGCCGCTAGGCCTCGCGCCGCACTTCGGTGCGGCGAATGTAGTCTCCCCGCAGCATTTTTAATCCTGCCTCAATGCAGTTTCATGTCTTCTTGAAATCAGCATAGAATCAAAAGCTTACGGGAAATCCGCAGCGCGCTGGCCGAGGCCCTTAAGGGGAGGGCCTTGTTCGGGGGGCCCCGGAAGGTTGACGTTTATTCGCTCTTCGAATATGATCCCCCGCATATCCTATATTTTTAAAGCGATTAACGAAGCGATTTCGAGTGCTTTTGGCTGGGGGGCCAGGGCTGCGCTTCGCTTCATGGGCGATGGAGAAAGCGATGAGAATATTCTTGGGCCAGCGTGGGCTGGTTTTGTTGCTTTTGGTCGTGTTTTTTATGCCTGCAACGGCCAGGGCGAAAGAGTCGATCTGCGATGGGCTGAAGCGGGCCGCCCATGGTCTTTGCGTGGCCTATTGCGAAGGGCTGGACTGCGATGGCAGCGCAGGCGGTCCGAACGCCAGCCTTACCGCCTGCGACCGGTTGTGGACCCGGTACGAAAAAGCCGCAGGCCCCGGCGCGGTGTTCCCCTGCGAGGTGCCCGCCTCGTCTGAGCCCGTTTGCCCCTGTTGGCTCGACGAGGAGCAGATTTTCGAAATCATGGGCGATCCTGTCTTGTGCGATGCGCAGTTCCCGGAGTTTTTTACCCTGCAGGGCACCAAAGGGATCGTTCATGTCACCCAGGAAAAGGGCGCCACCGGCCCTTACCGGTGTGAGTTGCAGGATCAGGATTCCGTGATTGGCATCGAGGAACCCGAGGCGATGGCCTGCCTTGCTGATCTGGCACAGGTGAGTGGAGAACTTTGCGGTTCCAACTGAACCGCGGGTTTTAAGGAGGCGATTCGTGATGATGGAGTCGAAGCGGACGGCGCAAAAAATTCTCGCGGCCACGGCCGGGGCGATTCTGGCTCTGGCATTGGCGGCGCCGGGGGTCCATGCGGAGGGTACGCTCACCCATCAGGACCCCGCCGGGCGGTTTTCCTTTGAGTACCCGCAAAACTTCGGCGCGGTTTCTCCGGGCACCAACAATGGTTTTGGGGGGCGGGTCGCGGCCCTTCGTTTCTCGGACTTTTCCTCCGGCCTCAGGCAGGGGACGCTGGTTCTTGGAGGCGAAGCGGTGGTGACGCGCGGGCCGGTGCAGGTGGATCTCCAGGCCCTGGGCGGATTGTACGACCCCTTCGCCGCCGAGGTTCTCCCCGCACCGCTTAAAGCCTTGCTCAAGACCCATCTGCCGCCTCTGGGCGCGGCCAACTTCTGCCCCCAGCTTGCGCGCGAGGATCATGTGGACTGGAGGCATCCCGATTTCGCGGCCCTGTCTCCCGCGCAAATAACCGCCGCCCAGGCCCTCGACCGCTTGCGCAACGAAGCGCCCGATGTTGTCGAGTGCCGTGAGCTGGAAAATGGCCTGATCGTTTTCCACAAACGGGTTATCGCCCGTTTTGGTGCGGCATCGAGCCCGCAGCATGTTTACGGGGTGGTGCATTTTTTCGATACCGGTATTTCATCCTTTCAGATCGTTCGTGCGGGCAGCGAGGCGCCAGACCGGGGTCTGCTCATGAGCATGGAGGCCATCGCACGGTCTTTCCGCTGGCGGGGCCGCTGAACTTTTCCTTCCCCTCTAACAGAATTCTCACCCTCCACGGCGGAAAAACACCTTATAATTGGCCGAAAACAGGAGACGGCCATGCCCGGTGAAAGAATCCTTGTCGTGGAGGATGAGGAAGACATTCAGGAACTCATCGCTTACAACCTGAGAAAAGAGTCCTATCAGGTGACCACCGTCGGCGATGGTGAAAAGGCATTGAAAATCGCGGAGGCCACCCTGCCCGATCTTCTGGTGCTCGATCTCATGCTGCCCGGCCTGGGCGGCCTGGAGGTGTGCAAGCGGCTCAAGCGAAACCCCGAGGCCGAACGGATTCCCATCATCATGCTGACCGCGCGCGGCGACGAAGCCGATATTGTCACGGGTCTGGAGCTGGGCGCCGACGATTACATCACCAAGCCCTTCAGCCTGAAAATATTTGTGACAAGGGTGAAGGCCGTGCTGCGCCGCAGCCAGGGGGGGGAGCCGTCCGGCGACCAGGCGCTTGCCTTTGGCGGCCTCGAGATCCATACCGGCCGGCATGAAGTGCGCGTGGACGGGCAGTTGGTCCATCTCACCGTCACCGAATTCAACATCCTGAAATTTCTCGCCCGCCGCCCGGGCTGGGTGTTCACCCGCGGCCAGATCGTCGAAGCGGTGCGCGGGGAGGACTACGCGGTGACCGACCGGGCGGTGGATTTTCAGATCGTCGGTCTGAGAAAAAAGCTCGGCTCCGCCGCCGACCGCATCGAGACGGTGCGCGGGGTGGGCTATCGATTTCGGGAAGCCGCATGAAAGAGAGACGGCTTCTCTGGCAGCTTTTCCCCACCTACCTCCTGATCGCCCTCGCCATTTTGCTCTCCGTCGGCGCTTATGTGCTCGTCACCCTGAAGGATTTTTACTACCGCCAGATGACGGCGGATCTGGAAGTGCGCGCCCGCCTTGTCGAGAGTCTGGTGGAGACGCCCTTCCTGACGGGCGACCCGGTGGTACTCGAAGGCCTGGTGAACCGGTTGGGCGAGGTTTCGGCGAGCCGGATCACGCTCGTCGACCCGGCCGGGAGCGTCCTGGGCGACTCACATGAAGACCCCGCCCGAATGGACAACCATGCCGAACGGCCGGAGGTGCGCGAGGCCCTCATGGGGAGGACGGGGCAGGCCCTGCGTTTCAGCCAGACGCTGGGTGAAAACAGGATGTACCTGGCGGTTCCCGTGGAGGCCAAGGGGGCGATCCTCGGTGTCGTCCGGGTTTCTCTTTCCATGGAGTTCATCGACAAAAAACTCCTGTCCATCAAAGGACGTCTGGCCCTGGGCGGCGGCGCGCTCGCCCTGCTTGTGGCTATCGTCAGTTGGTGGGTGTCCCGGCGTATCAGCCGGCCGCTGGAGGAAATGAAGCTTGGAGCGGCCCGGTTCGCCAAGGGCGACCTCGATCAGCCGGTCACGGTGGCGGGCGCTCTGGAAGTGAGTGCGCTGGCCGAGTCGCTCAACCAGATGGCGAGCCAGCTCGATGAACGAATCGGCACCATCACCGCCCAGCGCAACGAGCGCGAGGCGATCCTCTACAGCATGGTGGAGGGAGTGCTGGCGGTGGACGCGGGCGAGAGGGTCCTCAGCATGAACCAGGCCGCAGCCGAACTCTTTGGCATGGAGCCCCAGGCTTCGCTGGGGAAAAGCGTCCTCGAAGTGGTGAGAAACCCCGACCTGCAACGTTTTGTCAAGAAGACCCTGAGCTGCAAGGGAGTTCTGGAATCCGATATCCTGATGAAGGGAGCCGATCAGGAGCGGTACCTGCAAACCCGCGGCACCCAGCTTCGAGGCGCGGGCGGCGAGGCCGTGGGGGCCGTGCTGGTGATGAACGATGTCACCCGGATGCGGCAGCTGGAGAGCGTTCGCCGGGATTTCGCCGCCAACGTATCGCACGAGCTCAAAACGCCCATCACCTCCATCAAGGGGTTCGTCGAAACCCTCGAGGCCGGAGCCATCGACCAGCCGGAAGACGCACGCCGGTTTCTCGCCATCGTATCCAAACAGGTCGACCGGCTGCACGCCATCATCGAGGATCTGCTCTGCCTGTCGAAAGTTGAGCAGGGCGCGGGCCGCAGCGAAGTGCCTTTCAAGGAGGTGGCGCTGCGGGACGTGCTGGAGGCCGCCATCCAGGCTTGTTCCGCCAAGGCGGGAGAAAAAAATGTCCAGGTCGTGCTTTCCTGCGCCGGGAACCTCATGGCCCGCGTCAGCCCGCCTCTCCTGGAGCAGGCGGTGGTGAACCTGGTGGATAACGCCATCAAATACGGCGGGCCGGAAAGCCGGGTGGACGTGGAAGCCACGGCGGACCTGTTCGAAATCCTCATCCGGGTGCGCGATGCGGGGCGCGGCATCGAGCCTGTCCACTGGCCGCGGCTGTTCGAGCGTTTTTACCGGATCGATGAAGCCCGCAGCCGGGAGCTTGGCGGCACCGGCCTGGGTCTCGCCATCGTCAAGCACATTGCCCAGGCGCACGGCGGTTCCGTGGAAGTGACGAGCGAGATCGGCAAGGGCAGCGTATTCACCCTCCACCTTCCCGCAGCCTGAGCCGCGCCGCTGTTATATTATTTACATGCCGTATCCTCCGGGCGGGGATCATACAAACACTCCTGCGCCCCACCGGCGTTGAGGGTGAAGACCCATGCGGTCAGGCGGGTTGAATGAGCAACATTTTTCGAAAACTGATTTTTCCTTTTCTCCTGGTTCTGTGGTCGGCGGTCCCGGCCCTGGCCGGGGATGTGGAGCACCGCCTTGACGCCCTGGAGAGGGAGCTGACGGAGAAACCCGGCGATTTTCGCGTCTATTGGGAAAACGGGCTTCGGTTTGATTCGAAGGACCGGCGGTTCAAGTACCGCCTGGGCGGCCGCATTCAGAACGACTGGGCATTCTTCGATGCCGATCCCGAAATCGAGGATGCCTTCGGCTCGCAAAAGGATGGAGTGGAGTTCCGCCGCGCGCAGATCTATCTCTCCGGCCTGCTCTACAACCGGGTGCAGTTCAAGGCGCAGTACGACTTTGCCGGAGGAACGGCGAAATTCAAGGATGTGTTCATCGGCCTTCTCGACGTCCCCGTCGTCGGCAACATCCTCGTCGGGCATTTCATCGAACCCTTCCTGCTGGAAACCCATGTCAGCAACAAATACCTGACCTTTCTCGAGCGCTCGCTGCTCTTCGAAGCGTTCGCGCCGGACCGTAACCCCGGCATCGCCATTTACGATCAGGAGCTTGACGGGCGCCTGTTCTGGGCGGCGGGGTGGTTCAAGGAAGCCGCAAGCGATCCGCCGGTGGCGCGGGAGAGCGGCAACAACGCCGTGACGGTGCGCCTGGCCGGCCTGCCCTGGTTTGAGCGGAAGGGACGCCACCTGCTTCACTTGGGCGCAAGTTACAGCTACCGCGACCCTCCCGGCGGCACGGCCCGTTTCAGGACGCGCCCCGAGGCGCACCTCACCGAAAGCCGGTTCGTGGACACCGGGCCGCTGATGGCCGACTCTGTCCAGCTTGCCAATGCCGAGGCGGCGTGGGTGGCGGGGCCGCTCTCCCTGCAGGCGGAGTACACCCGCGCCTGGGTGGCGGGCGGGGTGAAGGGCGAGGCGGGTTTCGACGGATTTTACGCGCAGGCGGGGTGGTTCCTGACCGGTGAGCACCGGCCTTACCTGGGCGGCGCGTTTTCCCGCGTGATCCCCAGGAAAAATTTTCTCGACGGCGGCGGGCTCGGCGCCTGGCAGGTGGTGGCGCGTTATTCCCAGGTGGATCTCGACGATGCCGAGGCCGGGGTGAAGGGTGGTTTCGAGGAGAATATCACCCTTGGGCTCAATGGATTCCTTAACCCACAGACGCGGCTGATGTTCAATTACACGCACGCCAGCCCCTCCACCGCGAGCGGTGATCTCGATGTTCTGCAAATGCGCTTTCAGGTGGAATTTTAACCGTCCACTCGCGGGCCGTATGGACAACACGTTGTATTTTATAGTATGTAGCGATGGAGGGGGCTCCGAGGCTTTTGAAAGCGATGATTTTTACGAAACTCTATTTCCTCCCTCATTAATATCTAACAAGAGGGCCTTAACCTGGGGGAAATAGGAAGCAAATATAGAATCCAGAGAGGAAAATCGAAACGATGAAACATGAAACGTCTGAGGTGGTTATGAATTCGAAAAAAGTGAAGAGGCTGGTGCGGGTTTTTATGCTGTCGGTATTTTCGGTGTTCGCGATTTCCGAGGCGTTATCCGGCCTGGCCGCCGCAGAAATGTCTTCCACCGAGCTTCGGCTGCAGGCGCTGGAAGAGAAGGTGAAAGCCGGCGAAGACAACCTGCGTGTTTATTATAAGGACGGTCTCAAGTTCGAATCCGGGGATGGCGATTTCAAATTTCAGATTGGCGGGCGCATCATGAACGACTGGGCCTTCAACTCCGCCGACGATGATTTCAAGTCGCAGGATCAGGAGCCCGGCGACGGGGTGGAGTTCCGCCGCGCCAGGCTTTTCTTTTCAGGCCTGATATACGACCGGGTCAAGTTCAAGGCGCAGTACGATTTCGCGGGCCAGGATGTTGACTTCAAGGACGTTTACATGGGGCTGATCCGCCTGCCCGTGGTGGGCAACGTGGATGTGGGCCATTTCAAGGAGCCGTTTTCTCTGGAGGAGATCACCAGCTCCAAATACATCACCTTCATGGAGCGCTCGCTGGCAGCGGAAACCTTCGCCCCTTCGCGCAATACCGGTATCGCCTTTTACGATAACGCCCTGGACGGCAACATGACCTGGGCGGTGGGCGCCTTCCGTCCGGTGGACGACAGCGGCGACCTGGTCGGCAGCGACGATGGTTATAACGTCACGTTCCGTTTAACCGGCACCCCCTGGAACGAAGACAAGGGCAAAAAACTGCTGCATCTGGGTTTTGCCTACACCTACCAGGAGCCCGATGGCGGCGAAGTCCGCTTCCGCAGCCGGCCGGAAAATCACCAGACGGACCGCTTCATCGATACCGGTGATTTTTCCGCCGAGGACACCAGCATTTATGGTCTGGAGGCGGCGCTGGTACTCAACAGCCTGAGCCTGCAAGGCGAATATATGCATGCAGATGTTCGCCGCCCATCCGGCTTTTCCGACCCCGATTTCAGCGGTTACTACATCGAGGCGAGCTACTACCTCACCGGCGAGAACCGCAGCTACAAAGAAGGAGCTTTCGGCCGCACCAAGGTGAAGAAGAACTTTCTGCAAAACGGCGGCTGGGGCGCCTGGCAGATGGCGCTCAGGTACTCTTCCGTCGACCTCAACGACGCCGGGCTCGCGGGCGGCGAGGAAGACAACATCACCGTCGGCCTCAACTGGCACCTCAACAACAACACCCGCGTGATGTTCAATTACGTGAATGCCGACATCGAGAACTCCTTCGAAGAAAAGAACATCGCAGAGGGCGGTCTGGACATGTTCATGACCCGCTTTCAGATCGATTTTTAAACCCGGTCCCTGGGTTTAAAAGCCAGGCCAATGAAAACCATCCATTGACCTGTTTCCCCTGTTTCCTCGGGAATCCCAATCCCGCCGGCGGGAGGCCGGCGGGGGGGATTCTACCCAATCCCTAACGCAAACCTAACAATTAACGTTTATCTTCCTTAAAAACGAAGAAGATAAAGACGGGAGAGTTGCAATGAAAACACGGCAAATACTAGCGGCAGGCGGGGCGGCCCTCGTCGCCCTGATGACCTGGGCGGGCCCGGGTTCCGCGCAGACGGTGCAGGTGGACCCGGCGCTTGCGGCGTACTCGAAGGTGAGCGGCGTCAGCGGCAACCTTTCGAGCGTCGGCTCCGACACGCTCAATAACCTGATGACCTTCTGGACCGAGAAGTTCAAGGAATACTACCCCAACGTCAACATCCAGGTGGAAGGCAAGGGCTCTTCGACGGCTCCGCCGGCTCTGATCTCCGCCACCGCCCAGCTCGGTCCCATGTCCCGCATGATGAAGGGAAAAGAGATCGATGAATTTGAAAAAAAGTTCGGTTACAAGCCGACCCCCGTGCGCGTGGCGGTGGACGCCCTGGCGGTGTTCGTCAACAAGGACAACCCGATCAAGGGAATGAGCCTTGCGCAGGTGGACGCGGTATTCTCCAAATCGGCCCGCCGCGGGGGCCAGGCCGTCACCACATGGGGGCAGCTCGGCCTCAAGGGCGACTGGGCGAACCGCCCCATCAGCCTGTACGGCCGCAACTCCGCCTCCGGAACCTACGGGTTCTTCAAGGAGCTGGTGCTTGAAAAAGGCGATTACAAGGACGAAGTCAAGGAACAGCCCGGTTCCGCCTCGGTGGTGCAAAGCGTGAGTGTCGACAAGTTCGGCATGGGCTACAGCGGCATCGGCTACAAGACCTCCAGCGTGCGCACCCTGCCGCTTTCAGAGGAAGGAATGGGCTACGTGGAGGCGACGGCGGCCAACTCCCTCACCGGCGATTACCCCCTGGCGCGGTTCCTTTACGTCTACGTCAATAAAGCGCCGGGCAAGCCACTCGACCCGCTGACCCGGGAATTCCTCAAGCTGGTCCTTTCCAAAGAAGGCCAGGAGGTGGTGATCAAGGGCGGATATTTTCCCATCCCGGGCACGGTAGCCAATGAAGAGCAAGTGGCCATCGGCGCAACCATGACCCATTGATGACTCCGCACTCGCACGAAGACACGCGCCCCGGTTCACCGCCTCCGGCGGCGGACCGGGATGTTTCCTCCCGCCTCGCCCGGCGGCTCTTTATCGATCAATGGGCCAGGCGTGGGGTCAGCTTTGGCGGCTGGCTCATCATCGGCGCCATATTCGCCATCCTTTTCGTTATCGTGGCCGAGTTTTACCCGTTGTTCAAGCAGCCCACGGCCCGTCTTGAGGCAACGTACGCGGCCTCGGCCAGCGGCGAGGTGTTTGCCGTGGGGGCGGATGAGTACCGCGAGGTTGCCTTTCTCATCGATGCCGCGGGCATTCATTTTCATTCGCTGAAAGACAAAAAGCCGCTCCCCGTCTCGCCCATGAACGCACTGGGCGCTGCCCGTGTCACCGGAGTCTCCATGGCGGTGCCGCATTTTCCCGTGCTGGGCCTTTCCGACGGGCGGGTGCTGCCGGTTCGCATACAGTTTGAAAATGAATTTCACGAAGGCGTGCGCACGGTCCGCCCCGTGATCGCGCCGGAAGAGCCCATCCTGCTCGATGCGCCGGGAGGCGCGCCCCTCACCCGGCTCACGCATCGCGAGGACGGCGCGGGTTACAGCATCGCCGCGGTCAGTGGCGCGGGAGAGGTGGTGCTGGCCCACGTGCGCGTGAAAAGGAACCTCATGGGGAAGGTCACCCGCAGCGAAAGCCGGGAGCGCCTCGCGTTTCCCGCCCGGGGAGCCATCACGGCACTGGCGTTCGATGTTGTCCGGCAAGGGCTGGTGGCCGGCACCGGCACAGGCCAGATCCTCTGGGCGTCACTCGCCGATGGAGCGGTGCAAACCGTGGGGGCGACGCGCCGGGCGGACCTTGGCATAGCCCATCTGGGCTTTCTGCTCGGAGGCTACACGCTGGTGCTCACCGACTCCGAAGGAGGCGTCAGCTCCTTTCATTTTCCCCGGATTCAGGAGAGCACGCGCAACGTAACAAAAATTTACGATTTCAAACCCGGCTCCACCGGCAGCGCGATTTTCAGCCACTCCATGCGCGATAAAGGCTTCCTCACCGGCGGAGGAAATTCCTTGAACATCCATTACGGGACCAGCGGGGCGACGCAGCTCACCCTGTCCCACCCCCGGGGCAAACCGCTTCGGGCCGCCGTCCTCGCGCCAAAATCCGACGGCGTGGTGGCGGCCGACGAAAGCGGAACGCTCCTGCACTGGACGCTCGACAACCCCTACCCGGAGATTTCTCTCGCCGCTCTCTTTGGTAAAGTCCGCTACGAGGGCTACGAAAAGGACGCCTACGTCTGGCAGTCCACCGGCGGTTCGGACGCGTTCGAGACCAAACTCAGCCTGACGCCGCTGATTTTCGGCACCCTCAAGGGCACCCTTTACGCGCTTTTGTTCGCCGTGCCTCTTGCCCTGTGCGCTGCGTTTTACACGTCGCAATTCATGCGGCAGAGCTTGCGGGACATTGTTAAACCGGTGATCGAAATCATGGCGGCGCTGCCCAGCGTCGTCCTCGGGTTTTTCGCCGCCCTCATCATCGCGCCCAGTGTGGAAGAATATCTTCCCTCCCTGGCGGTGATGCCCCTGATCGTCGTCGTATTGGTGGTGGGGGCGCTGGGCGTTTACGATGCGGTGCCCGCCGTCCGGCGGCATCTGCCCCCGGGCAAGGAAATTTACGTCCTCATTCCGCTCACCTTGCTGGCGGGGCTGCTGGCGTTTTCATTGGGCGGCGCGGTCGAATCCACCTGGCTGGGGGGCGACTACCGCAACTGGCTGAGGGAGCTTTTCTCCATCACCTACGATCAGCGCAACGCCCTGGTGGTGGGCCTGGCCATGGGTTTCGCCGTCATCCCCATCATCTTCACCCTGGCGGAAGATTCTCTCGCCAACGTGCCTCAGCACCTCAAGGCGTCCTCCCTGGCGCTCGGGGCGACGCCCTGGCAGACGGCGCTGCGCGTGATACTGCCGACGGCGAGCCCGGGTATTTTTTCGGCGATCATGATCGGCCTCGGCCGCGCCGTGGGTGAAACCATGATCGTGCTCATGGCCACCGGCAATACGCCGGTGATGGAGTGGAGCCTGTTCAACGGCTTCCGTGCGCTTTCGGCGAACATCGCCGTCGAACTGCCCGAAGCCCCCGAAGGCGGCACGTTGTTCCGCGTACTTTTCCTGGCCGCCTTCCTGTTGTTCGTCATGACGTTTCTGGTGAACACCCTGGCGGAGGTGGTTCGCCTCAAGCTCCGCAAGAGGTACCAGATGTTATGACGCATATGTTCAAGGGGGTCTGGAAACGAGGGGATCTTTTCATCTGGCTTGCGGGCGTCGGGCTTGCGTTGTCGCTCATCATGGTGGCGGGCCTGTTGCTGGCCATTTTCATCAACGCCGCCACTTTCTTCTGGCCCGCCGACCTTATGAGAATTTCCCTCAAAAGCGGCGGCACCGTCATCGGCCTTAAAACCGGGCGCGAGGCCATTCCCCAGCCCGAAACGCCGGAAGCTTCCGCGCGCTACCGTCTCCAGATCAAGCAGGGCAACCGCGACGTGACCGGCGCGGATTTTATCTGGATCGACGAAGCCGACATCGCCAGGGTCGAAAAGGCCGAAGGCGCCCTCATCGTCGAGCGCAGGGAATGGGGGGATTTCTACGGCCTCCTCAAGGAAGTGCGGGAGGGGGGAGGGCAGGTGGCCGGTGGCGGGGCCAGCGGGCTTCTGACCCTTCAGGAAAAGATGGAGACCGCGCTGGCAATCCATGCAGAGATCGACGACCTCACCAAAAGCGATATCGGCCGCGTCAATTACAAGATGGAGAAAAACCGGCTGGCGATGGCTTCCCTCAAGCCAGGGGCGGACGACCAGGCGCTTGCCCGTCTGAGTAAAGAGCGGAAGGAACTCGAGCGGCACTACCAGGAGTTGACGGCGCGCCTTCAGGTTCTGAGGGACAAGCAAGTGGGCGAGGCGGTTTTCCTGACCGCCGATGAACGTGAGATCAGCATTCCCCTCGCAAAGGTCATCCAGGTTTACGAACCGGGTGCGCTTGGCGCCGTGGGCCGAATCGGTTTTTTCCTCCGCAAGGCCATCGATTTCGTGACCGACGACCCGCGGGAATCCAACACGGAAGGCGGCGTCTTCCCCGCGATATTCGGCACCGTGATGATGGTGATGATCATGAGCCTGCTGGTGACCCCGCTCGGCGTGGTGGCCGCCTTCTACCTGCGCGAATACGCCCATCAGGGAACGATGGTGAGCGCGGTGCGCATCGCCGTGAACAACCTCGCCGGGGTGCCGTCCATCGTTTTCGGCGTGTTCGGCGTCGGGTTCTTCATTTACTTCATCGGCGGCACCATCGACCAGTTGTTCTATGCGGAAAAGCTGCCCGCGCCCACCTTCGGCACCGGCGGAATATTGTGGGCATCGCTCACCATGGCGCTTCTCACCGTTCCGGTGGTGATCGTCTCCACCGAGGAGGGCCTGGCCTCGGTTGCGGGCGGGCTCCGCGAGGCGTCCATCGCCCTTGGGGCGACGAAGTTCGAGACCACGTGGCGGGTGGTGCTGCCCGCCGTCATGCCGTCGATTCTGACCGGCCTCATCCTGGCCATGGCCCGGGCCGCGGGCGAGGTGGCGCCGCTCATGATCACCGGCGTGGTGAAGCTCGCCCCCTCGCTGCCGGTGGACGGGCTGTTTCCCTTCGTGCACCTGGAGCGAAAATTCATGCACCTGGGTTTTCATATTTACGACGTGGGGTTTCAGTCGCCCAATGTCGATGCGGCGCGGCCCATGGTGTTCACCACCACCCTGCTGCTGGTCGTGCTGGTGGTTCTGCTGAACCTGGCGGCGATCTGGCTGAGAAACCGGCTGCGCAAAAAACTCTCCGCGTCGGGAGTATAATGACGGGATATCACGATGAATGAGATTCGATTGAAAAACGAGATGAAAAATATGCCGCGCGAAATGAACGTGGAAAAAACCGCCCCGGACCCGGCGCGGGAACCCTCAACGCCGATGGTGGAGATCGACCGGGTGGCGTTTTTCTATGGCAATCAGCCCGCCCTCAAAAATATTTCCATGTCGATCCCGAGGAACAAGGTCACCGCGTTCATCGGCCCTTCGGGGTGCGGCAAGTCGACGCTGCTGCGTTGCCTCAACCGGATGAACGACCTGGTCGAAGGGGCGCGGATGGAAGGGGCGATCCGCATTGGCGGGAAGGACATCCATCGGGAAATCGGGGATGTCAGCGCCCTGCGCAAACAGGTGGGCATGGTGTTTCAGAAGTTCAACCCGTTCCCCAAGACCATTTTTGAAAATGTGGCCTACGGCCCCACCATCCATGGAACGAAGGACAGGAATGCGCTTTCCGCGATTGTCGAGAAGAGCCTGCGCGCCACGGCCCTGTGGGATGAGGTCAAGGACCGCCTGAACGACAGCGCCCTGCGCCTCTCCGGCGGCCAGCAGCAGCGGCTTTGCATCGCCCGCGCCATCGCCGTGGAACCCGAAGTGCTTCTCATGGACGAGCCCTGCTCGGCGCTCGACCCGCTGGCCACGGCGCGCATCGAGGAGTTGATGGTGGAACTCAAGAGGAATTACACCATCGTCATCGTCACCCACAACATGCAACAGGCAGCGCGCATCGCCGACAAAACCGGTTTTCTTCTGCTCGGGGAACTGGTCGAATTCGGGCCGACGGAAAAGCTGTTCACCCGGCCCGCTGACCAGAGGACCGAGGATTACATCACAGGACGTTTTGGATAAAGGAACCCATCATGGCCCGTCACGCCATCCATTTGCAAAGAGAAATCGACCTGCTCAAAAAGAAAATCCTCTCCCTCGGTGCGGAGGTCGAGGAAAGCGTGCGCCGTTCGGTGCGGGCGCTGGCCACCCGGGATTCGGCGCTGGCGATGCTTGTCATCGATCAGGACAGCGAGATCGACCAGCAGGAGGTGGACGTCGAGGAGGAGTGCCTGAAGATCCTGGCCCTGCATCAGCCGGTGGCCAACGACCTTCGGCTCATCATTGCCATCCTGAAAATCAACAACGACCTGGAGCGCATCGCCGACCTATCGGTGAACATCGCCGAGCGCACCGTTTACCTCGCCACGCAGGACAAGATTGCGATCCCTTTCGATTTTCCCGGAATGGCCGACAAGGTGCAGTCGATGCTGCAACGCAGCCTCGACGCGCTGGTGAATGCCGATTCGGCCCTCGCCCGGCAGGTTTGCGCCGACGACGACGAGGTGGACCGAATGAACCGCGAGGTGTACGGCCGCGTGGAGGCCGCCATCCGCGAGCGCCCGGAACAAATCAACGGTCTCATCAACCTTTTGTCCGCCTCGCGTTACCTGGAGCGGGCGGCCGACCATGCCACCAACATTGCCGAAGACGTCATCTATCTCGTTGAAGGCGTCATCATCCGGCATCAGGGACCGAACCGGGAAAATTCCCCCAACCCTTCCGGCTGAAGCCAGCTGGACGGCGCGCCCGGTTCGCGCGCGGTTAACGGTGCGGGCTTCCCGCCGGGCGGCGCACGGCCCGCACCCCGCCGTTCTGGCAATAGGAAAACCTGCGGATGTGCGTCATCCCCGTGACAAAATAAAACGACCGGGCGCAGCAGTCGGTGAGGTCCGTGACCTTGTGATCGGACGACCAGTACCAGTAAGCCGCCCCGTCGGCGAATTTTTCGTCGAGCGCCATGGGGTTACCGGGGTCCTTGTCCCAGGCCTTGATATTTGCCTTCGTGTCGTCGTAGATGAGGAATAGCTCGGCCAGGCTCGGCAGGTCCCAGTCGTCGTGGCCGCCGGTGCGCAGGTTTTTCACATATTCCACCGACTGACGCCATGAAAGACAATGGCCCAGATCGGCGTAGCTGTCCGCCTGGGCCCACATGAGGCCCGAGTCGAGATCGGTGAGGGTGCCGTCGCCATTGTCCTTGAGGCGTACTTTCGAAACCGGGGGCGGCGGTGGAACGTAGGGTTCCGCCACGTAAGGTTCCGGCGGGCCGATGTCCCGCCAGCCCGCGAACCCCGGCTCGGCCACGGCCACGGTCTGGAGCAGAATCAGAAAGGCAGCGAAATACAGCGGATGGGGTGGGGGGGGACGCATGCCCAGAACCCTCCTTTGAAGGAAACTCCTGCGATTATAATTCCTTCGCCTTATTAAAATAAAGATCAATCTGCCGGTTCAGGTGTCGAGTTCGCGGAGCGTCTTGAGAGGTTTGTTTCTCAACACGTCGAGGCTGGCGAGGGTGCCTGTGAGGGCGGTGAAAACCAGAGTCAGGATCAGGGTGCCGCCGAGGGCGGCGGGGTGGAGGTGCCAGGGCGATTTGACCAGGTATGTCATCACCGCCCAGGAGAGCGCAAGCGACAGCAGGATGCCGGTCGTCCCGGCCACCAGGCCCAGCGAGAAGTATTCGACGCCCAGCACCGAGGCGACGACGCGCGGCCGCGCGCCCAGCACCTTGAGCACCGCCGATTCCTTCATGCGGCGGAATTTGGTCGAGGCCACCGATCCGGCAAGGATGAACAACCCCGCGCCAATGGCGAACGCCGACATGAAATCCACCAGGGTCGTCAGTTTGCCGACCACGTTTTCCACCGTGTCGACAATATCGCGCGTGCTGAGCGCGGTGACGTTGGGCAGAGCGCGGGCGACGGCGTTCTGCAGCTCGAGTTCGCGCTCGTCGGGAACGTGGACGGTGGCGACGAAGGTGAGGGGTGCGCCTTCGAGCGCGCCGGGGGAATAGATCATGTAAAAGTTCGTGCGCATGTTGCGCCAGTCGACCTTGCGGATGCTGGTCACCGGCGCGGTAATCCGCACGCCCTGGATATCCATGGTGAGGCTGGAGCCGATGTCCAGGCCGAGGCGGCGCGCGGCGTCTTCCTCCAGGGATACCTGCGGCGTGGCGGCCTCCGCCTCGCCCCACCAGGCGCCGCGAATCACCGTGTTGTCTTTGGGCGGCGGGCCGGCCATGTAGGTCAGCACGAAATCGCGCCGGATGAACCACTCCTCCTCGCGCGGGTTTCTGAACTCCCAGCGGGAAGCCAGCCGGTCGCCCGCGCTGTACAGTTTGGAGCGGACCAGGGGCGTGAGCGAATGTTCGGCCCCGGGCGCGGTTTCATCGACGATGCGGGTGAAGCGTTCGGCCTGGTCGGGCTGGATGTCGATGAAGAAATAATTCGGCGGCCGGACCTCGGTGTTCGATTTCAGCATGGCCACCGTGTCCACCTGCACCAGGCGTACGGTGAGCACCAGCATGATCCCCATGCCCAGGCAGGTGATGATGGCGGCGGCCTGGCTGTTGGGCCGGTGCAGGTTGGCGAGGCCGTAGCGCCGGGTCATGCTCCCTGAAGGCGGCAGGCTGCGAAGCAGCCGGAGCATCAGCGCCGAGGCCAGCCGGAGAACGAGCGCCGACGCCGCGATCGCGCCCAGAAACACAGCACCCCGCCGCACCGAACCCGCCTGCCAGAACACCATGAGCGCCAGCCCCGCGATAATCAGCAGCGCCATCGCCGCGCGCTCCAGGCGCGAGCCAGGTGAGAGTTCTTCCTCCTCGAAATTCCTGCGGAAGAGGCGCAGCGGCCGGGTTTTCACCGCTTGCGCCAGCGGCCACAGGACAAAGAGCAGCGTCGTCGCCATCCCGAGCAGCAGGGATTCGAGAGCGGCTCGCGCGTGGAAACCGGGTTCGACGGCGACGGTGAGCAGTCCATCGAGTTTGTCCGGCAGAAGAAACTGCAGCCCGTAGCCGAGCGCCACGCCGAGCACGCTGCCGGCCAGACCGAGAACGAGAGACTGCGTGAGATAGACCTTGAAGAGCGTCGCCGGTCTTGCGCCCAGGCAGTTCAGGATGGCGAGGGTGTCGAGCTTGCCCGCCATGAACGTGCGGACGATCATGGCCACGCCGATGCCCCCCATGAGCAGCGCGATGACGCCCACCGCGCCGAGGTATTGCCCCATGCGCTCGATGGAATCGGTGATGGACGATTCCATGTCCTTGTAGGTGCGCAGATTCACCGCTTTGTCGGTGAGCCCGCGCTCGAGGAGCACGAGGGCCTTTTCGAGTTCGATGGAATTTTCGGGAAGCCGGACCAGGGTGCGGTGCTTCACCCGGCTGCCCGGCCGGATGAGCCCGGCGGCCTCAAGGGTGCCGCGGGAAACGAAAACGCGCGGGCCGATGCTGAAGGCGCGCGAGATCCGGTCCGGCTCCTTGGCCACCGTGCCGCGGACCTGCACCTCTGTTTTTCCCAGGGAGAAGGTGTCGCCCAAAGTCAGGCCCGTTTTGACGAGAAACGCAGGGTCCACCACCGCGCCGCCTTCGGCGAGCAGGTCGGCGAGGGGGCGGTCCGGCTGGCTCTTGAAGGTTCCGTACAGCGGATAGTGGGGCGCTTCAAGCGGCACCGCCTTGAGTTCGACGAGCAGGGAGGCGGATTCACCGGAAGCCCGGTGGCGGGCCATGGCCTGCAATTCCTTGATGAAAATAAAATCGGTTCCCGGAGGCAGGGTTTTTTTCTGAAAGGCCATGTCTTTCGCGCTTTGCTCCCAGCTGCTTTGAATGGCGATGTCTGCTGCGAGCAGGCCTTTCGATTCTCCGCGGATACCTGTATCGAGCAGGCTGGAGAAGCTTTTGATGGTCATCACCGCGCCCACGCCGATGGCGATACAGAGAACAAAAAATGCGAAGCGATGGCGGACGCCTCTGAACTCGGCGGCGATCAGCCTGACGGTTTGCCCGAGAGTCAGCCGGCCCGTTGTCATGGCGCGTCCCTTTCGCCGGCGGAAGGGCGGGTGCGTTCGTCCTGGACGATGGAGCCGTCCTGCATGGTGAGGATCCGCTCGGACGTTTCGGCGATGTGGGCCTCGTGGGTGACGAGGAGGACCGTTGCTTTCTTCACCCGGTGCAGCTCGAGGATGAGTTCCATGATGTGGGCGCTGTTCTTCGAGTCCAGGTTGCCGGTCGGCTCGTCGGCCAGGATGATGTCGGGCTCGTTGACGAAGGCCCGCGCGAGGCTCAGCCGCTGCTGCTCGCCGCCGGAGAGCTGGGCGGGGTAATGGTGCAGGCGTTCGCCGAGGCCCACCACGCCGAGCAGGTCGCGCGATTTCTTTTCCGGCCCGGGCGTGCCGTTCAGCTCCGCCGCGAGCACGACGTTTTCCAGCGCCGTGAGCGTCGGGATGAGATGGAAATTCTGGAACACGAAACCGAAGCGCTCGCCGCGCAGGCGCGCAAGCTCCGCCTCCTTGAGGCCGGTGATATCATTCCCGTCGATGAGGATCTCGCCCGAGGTCGGCGCATCGAGACCGGCGATCAGGCTGAGCAGCGTGGTCTTGCCGCTGCCCGACGCGCCGGTGATGGCGAGGAACTGCCCCGTGGGGACGGTCAGGTCGATGCCGTTCAGGATGTCCACACGGCGGCCGCCGCCGTGGAGGCTTTTGGTCAGTTGCCTGATTTCGATCACGAGAGGTTCCCCTTTGCGTTTTTTGCGCGATGCCAATATAGTATCAGTATAGGATTATGAAGATACATCACTCATTTCTTTCTTGTAAAGGCCGCGTGCTCAGCGCGGCCCGGCTTCTGGTGATCGCCATCTGCGGGGCGCTCGCGTGGGTCGGCGATTCGAGCGGGGAGGGCGGGCCTGTGGTGGTTGCGCTGGGCGATAGTTTAACGGCGGGCTACGGCGTGCCCGAGGCAGCGAGTTACCCTGCGCGCCTGCAGGCGCTGCTCACGAGCGAAGGCTACCCGCAAACCGTGGTCAACGCCGGAGTGAGCGGCGACACGACGGCGGGCGGGCTGAGGCGCATCCGCTGGCTGCTCAGGCACGATCCGGAAATCGTCATTCTCGAGCTTGGCGCCAACGATGGCCTGCGCGGCCTGCCGCTGGAGGAAATTTATTCCAACCTGGAAAAAATCATCCTCATCTGCAAGGAAGAGGGCATCCAGGTGCTGCTGGTGGGGATGAAGGTTCCGCCCAATTACGGCGAGCATTACGCGCGCGGTTTTGAAGACGTGTTCAGCCGGCTGGCCCGCGGCCATGAACTGCCCTTTGTCCCGTTCCTTCTCGAAGGTATCGCCGCGCAAAAAGGCTACACTCAGGGCGACGGCATCCACCCGGAAGCCGAAGGCTACGCCGTGGTCACCCGGACGGTGTGGCGTCACCTGAAGCCCATGCTCAAAAAGTAAAAACCGGACTTAGCCGAGGCTTTCCAGGTAGCGCATCAGCTGGCCGTAACACGCGCCGCCTGCAAGAACGGCCGAGGCCCGTTCGAAACCCGCCTGCGGGCTCGGTGAAAGATCGAAGAGGTGGAGCAGCGTTCCCGCCTGGCTGGCGATGAGCGTGGCGGGCGGCCCCGGCTTGCCCTTAAGCGCCGCCTCGCCGAGCTGCGCGATGGTGGCAGCGCTGGCCGGAAGGGCCTTCAGGTCTTGATAAGCGCCTGCCACATTCTCCGCCGTTTTGCAGTCGAACATCTTTTCCTTGTCGAGCGCAATTTCCCGGGGCTCCTCGCCGCCCGCGTGCAGGAACACCCGTGCGGCCTTGTGCACGCCGTAGAGCGTGGTCCCCTCCATGCCGTTGCCCACCGCGACGCGGTCGAACGCGCTCGCTTTGGCGATGGACATCATCGCCACCTCGTAGCCTTTATGGAAGTAGCCGGAGGCGAGAAAGTTGCCGCCCGGGCGGGCCGCCACCGGCATCAGCATTTTTTCCACCGTCGCCAGCATCGGCCGTTTGACGATGTCTTCCCTGAGCGAACGCAGTTTTTCGAGCCGGGGATGAGTGTGGGCGGCGCTCAGGTAACCGAAGCCGCTGGCCGCGAGGCTGGCCAGGCGCCGCTCGCCGCTTGCCCCGGCGGCGGAGGAATAAGGACCCGCCAGGAGGTCCTCGAAGGTGATGCCGAATTTGGGCGCATGCGCCCGCGCCGAATGGCCGTAAGCCGCAAGCCCCAGGGCGGCGAGCACGGGGATGGCGTAAAAACCGAAGTAGGGAACGCGGTTGATGCCGTCGAACGGATCGGCGATTTCCAGCAGGCGGTCGAAGGGCAGCTCGTGCCGTACCGTGGTGGCCTGGAGTGCGCGCCAGAAACCCAGGATTTCTTCCGGTGTTTCGAGCTTCATGCGCGAGGCGACGAGGAAGGCGGCGGCGCGAGGCGGAGACACCTCGCCGTTCAATATCATCAGGAGCGCGTCTTCCGCTTCCCCGGCGGTGAGGTCCTTGCTCATTCGCGGGCCGCTGGCGATCTTTTCAAGGTAGTGCTTCATTCTTTCGCCGGGGGCGTCGTCGTCGATATTCCTGTTATTCATATCAAAAGTGGTCCGCAAAGGGGGATTGGTATATGATAAAAGTCCGCACCCAATCATGGGCATGAAACACCGTTTGGCCGCTGGTGGCCGCCACTTACCCGGCGTAGCCCACCCGGCCGGGACAACTCGATCAACGATGCCGGACCTTGAAACGCATAACGATTGTACTCCGGACGCCGCTCCCGTCAAACCCCTGAGCGTGCTGCTCGTATACCCCAACACCCGCGAAGTGGCCCTGGCCAATCTCGGGTTTCAGCGCGTGCACGAACTCCTCAACCGGATCGACGGCGTGGTCTGCGACCGCTACGCCCTTCCCAACGACTGGAAACCCGGGGCGAAGCGATTAAAAGAGCACGAGCTTTTATCGCACGAAACGCACCGCAGGCCGCGGGATTTCGACGTGATCGCGTTTTCCATTTCCTTCGAGCCGGACTACCTGCACGCCGCCGCCCTGCTTGGCTATTTCGGCCTGCCGCTCAGAAGGAAGGACCGTGGGCCGGGCTTCCCGCTGGTGGCGGCGGGCGGATCGGCGGTGTTCATCAACCCCGAACCCCTGGCGGACTGTGTGGACCTGTTTTTCATCGGCGAGGGGGAGGGCATGGCGGAACGGTTCTTTGCCGCCTACCGGGGGCCGGATCAGGAGGATCGCCCGGCCGCGCTCCGGCGCGCCGCCCGCGTTTCGGGAATCTATGTTCCCGAACTGTATGAGCCCCTGTACGAGGAGGGCCGGCTGATAGGCTACCGCGCCGATCCCGAGGTTCCCGCGCGCGTCGTCCGCCATTACACCGAAGAGCCGGGCGAGCTCATAACGCATTCCACCCTGCACGGCGAGGCGTCGACATTCAGGGACATGACGCTCCTGGAAGTGACCCGGGGCTGCATATGGGCCTGCCGCTTCTGCACGGCGGGGTTTATTTACCGGCCGCCGCGCCTGCCCGATCTTCAGTCCACTCTCGATTCGCTGGACCGCTCTCTGGAGGGCGGGGAGCGGCCTTCCACCGTCGGCCTGGTCGGGCCCTCGGTGACCGACCATCCCGATTTGACCGCGATGGCGAAAAAAATCGTCGAGCGCGGGCAGACTCTATCGTTCTCCTCACTTCGCATGGAAACCCTGACCGACGAGCTGGTGGACCTGATCCTGCAAAGCGGGCAGAAGACCATCACCGTGGCCGTCGACGCGCCGTCGAAACGCATGCGCGACGTGGTCAACAAGGCGGCGACCGACGAAGCGATCATCGAAAAATGCCGTTTCCTCACCGCCAAGGGCATCCTGCATCTCAAGATTTATTCCATCATCGGCCTGCCGGGGGAGACGGATGAGGACATCGACCAGTTCATCGCCCTCGTCAAAAACGTGATGCAGGTGTATGTGGAGGAGTGCCAGAAGCGCGGCAACATCGGCAAAGTGACCATCAGCCTCGGGCCGCTGATTCCCAAGCCCGGCACGCCGTTCCAGTTTCATCCCATGGAGGCGGTGGCGGTGCTCAAGAAAAAAATCATGAAGGTGCGCCGGGCTCTTGGCGGATTCCGCCAACTCAAGCTCGGCATGGGTTCGCCGCGGGAGGCGTTTCTGCAAACCTACCTTTCGCGCGGCGACCGCCGCCTGGCGGATTTTTTCGAGGCCTATCTCGAAAACGGCGAGGACGCCCGCGCCGCCCTGGGGGCCGTCACGCCGGAACCGGAACAGGTGGTTTACCGGCAGTATCAAAAGGACGACTTCCTGCCCTGGGATATCATCGACCACGGCTACAGGGATGATTTCCTCTGGCGGGATTACCAGCGCGGGCTGGCCGAACTGCACACCCCCGTCTGCGATACGGCGACGTGCAAGATCTGCGGCGTGTGCTGACCGCCGCTTCCCGAACACCGGCTTCGGCCGGCAAACGCGGATAACGAGGAGCCGGCCATGCCGCCCAATCTGGACAGGATGAACAAGCTGCCCGCCCCGGCGCGGTTTTTCGATATCAACGACCTGTGGTACTTCGCCAACCGCAGCGCCGTCCGGTTTTTGTATTCCCGGCCCGTCACCGCCAACCAGGTCACCCTCCTGTCCCTCGTTTTCGGGCTGGCGGCGGCGGGGTTTTATCTCGTCCCCACCGATGCGGGGCTGTGGGGGGCCGCCGCCTTTCTTTACGCTAAAATTTTTCTCGACAACGTGGATGGCAACCTGGCGCGGGTGCGCGGCGAGGTCTCGCGCATCGGCCGTTTTCTCGATTCTCTCACCGACTTTTTGGTCACGGTGCTGGTATTCCTCGCCGTCAGCTGGCGCATCTATCACGAGACGGGCGAGGCCTGGATCTTCGGCCTGGGCGGGTTCGCGCTGCTCAGCTGCCTTCTCCAGTGTTCCTACTTTGTTTTCTATCTCGTCAGCTACACCTCCGCCATCGGCGCCTACGGGAAGAACCGCATCGACGAACGCGTCTGCCGCGCCGATCTTGAGGCTGTACGGCAAGGCCGCCTGAGCCGCATGGGGCTTTTGTTGCAGCGTCTGCACGGGGTCACGTATGGATGGCAGGATCGCGCCATAGAGGCCTTCGATGGCGTCAGCCGCAGGTGGGCCGGGCCCGGAGGAGAGGCGGAAGGCTGGGTGGCGGAAAAGTGGTTTCTCACTCTCATCAGCCCGCTGTGCCTGTGCACCAGCAACATGCTGCTGGTCGTGTTTTCCCTGCTCGGCCGGCTGGAACTCTACCTGGTTTTCGTCGCGCTGTTTGGCAATGCCTACCTGTTGGGGGTGCAGGTCCTGAAGGTGGGGCGTGCGCGCTGGAAGAGCGCCTGAACGCGCTTTTTTAGTCGGCGCTCAGTTCATGCGGACGTCGATGCCCTTCCGGGTCTGATTCATCGAAATCTGCGCCAGGCGGATCTTCATGTCGAGCAGGGAGCAAACCTTCGCGGCGCGTTTCTCGACATCGAGCTCTTCCAGAAGCGACTGCTTTTCCTCGACCGCCGGTTGCAGGCGAAACGCCATCTGATCCACCAACCCGCCGAGTGTCACAAAAGTGTTCCAGTTTGCCTCCAGGCTTTGCCTCTCGCTTTCGGGCAGAAGGTGAAGGAATTGCCGGTAGCGGTCGACCAGCCGGTCGCGGGCCTCCACCGGCGTGTTTCCCAGGGGATGGTCGTTGATGTCCTCGAGGGGTTCTATCTCGGCGCGCCGGTAGGTTTTCCCGGTTATTTCCTTCTTGACGCGAAACCGGCAAAGCCCCTCGAGCACCAGGTTGTATTTGCCGTCGGCAAGGCGGGTGTGGTCCAGGATGTTGCCCAGGCAGCCAATGGAGGCGATGCCGGGACGGCCGAAGTAATCGTCCTCCCATCCCGCTTTGAGGAGCACCATGCCGATGCGGCGGTCGTTTTCGAGGGCGTCGGCCATCATATCCCGGTAGCGCGGCTCGAAAATGTGCAACGGCAGCCGTGTCCCCGGAAAAAATACCGTTGCGGGGAGAGGGAACAGGGAAATCAGGTTTTTACCCGGATCGGAGTTTTCTTTGGATTCCATTGTGGCCTTCGAGCATCTAATACTGATTTGGCCATCATAGCACTTTCTCGCGGGTGCTCACGCAATAATAAGCGGCCAGGCCGGCCGGGGCACACGCCGCCGCAGCGGGGCAGGCGCCTTGTCAGAGAAGGCCGGATTGACAATTCCATTCATATTTTTTAGTCTGCATAACTGATGACGACCCAAGCGGTGGAAAATTATACGGAAATTCGCGATTCGCTGGCCGAGTCAGGGCTGTTCGACGCCCAGGGAGAAACCGGCGGCAACACCTGGCGAATTTCTCTCGACGCCTACGGCCTCACGCGGCAGGAAGTTGCGTTTTTTGAGGACCTCGGCGGCCATCTCCTTAAATTCTATTCCGCCCTCAACCGGTTTTATCTGGACAGCGCCCGCGGCAAGCTTCCCACCTGGTTCGCGGAGTACCTCGACCAGGGCAAGCCCCGCGAGCTGATCGACCATGGCCGCATGAAGCGTTTCAAGGGCCTGCTGCCTGGCATCATCCGGCCCGATGTCATCGTCACCGAAGGCGGGTTCCAGGTGACCGAGCTCGACGCGGTTCCCGGCGGTTTCGGCCTGACCGCCCGCCTGATGGATATCTACCGCAATGACGGCCAGGAACTGGTGGGCGGTGACCTGCCGCGCTTGTTTTACCGCATGATGGAAAGCGCGGCCGGTACGCCAGGGGCCCGGGTGGCCATCGTGGTTTCCGACGAAGCGTCGGATTATCTGAGCGAGATGCAGTACCTCGCAAGCCGCCTCAGGGACGAGGGCGCGCCCGTGTTCGTTTGCCGTCCGGAGGAAATTCTCTTCCGGGAGGAAGGTCTGTTCGTGGCCGAAGCGGGGGAGGAGCTTCCCCTCGATGCGGTTTACCGGTTTTACGAGCTGTTCGATCTCAGGAACATCCCCAAGGCCGAACTGCTGATGTATGCCAACAAGAAGGGCCGGGTCGCCACCACCCCGCCTTACAAGCCGTGGCTGGAGGAAAAACTGGCCTTCGCCCTGTTTCACCACCCCGTGTGGCGGAAGCACTGGGAAAATGCCCTCGGCTCTGAAACTTTTACCGTCCTCACTCATCTAATTCCCAAAACCTGGATTCTCGACAACCGCGAACTGCCGCCTTACGGAGTGATCCCGGGGCTGAGCGCGGGTGGGGCTCCGGTGGGAAGCTGGCGCGAACTGCATGGCCTCACGCAAAAAGAGCGCGAGTTGGTGATCAAACCCTCCGGCTTTTCGCCCGATGCCTGGGGCAGCCGGGGTGTGGTGGTGGGGCACGACGTCTCCTCGGAAGAATGGATCGCCACGCTGGAAGAGGGTTTACGCCGGTTTCCGGAGCGGCCCTGCATCCTGCAGGAGTTTCACAAGGGCAGGCAGGTGGAGGCCGCTTTCGTGAACCCGGCAACGGGCCTTCTGGAGCGGATGAAAAGCCGGGTTCGATTGACGCCTTATTATTTTACCGTCGATGGGGCGGCCCGGCTGGGCGGGGTTCTCGCTACGCTGTGCCCCGCGAACAAAAAAAAGATTCACGGCATGGTGGACGCGATCATGGTGCCCTGTGCCGTACGGGAAAAACAGGACAACCCCGGCCTTTTGGGAGGCTAAACGAAGTGGGAAATAAAATCAGGCTTTACAATATCGACGGCTGCGGCTACTGCTCCATGGTTCGCTCGGCCCTGGAGCAACTCAATATCGATTACGAAAAGATCGATGTCCCCTGGCCGCATTTTCAGCGCACCGAGGTGTTCGAGATCTCCGGCCAATACACGGTGCCGGTGCTCGTCGATGGAGACACCGTGCTGGACGACGAGTACCAGATCGTCGATTACCTGAAGCGGACCTACCCGGTCAACTCTTAACCTTCTCAAAAGGCTCACCATGGAATCCTGGCAGAAACTTCTGAGCGGCAGCGTGGTCAAGGTGGAGGATTTGCCTTTTCTCCCGGACACGAGCGAAGAGTACAGGGAAAAGCTGAGGAAAGTTTCAGAGATCTACCCCATTCGCATCAACGGCTATTTCAAGGAGCAGATCAAGAGCCAGGGCGATCCGCTGTGGATGCAGGTGGTGCCCACCCTGGAGGAGCTCGACGATTTTTTGAGCGATGAAGAGCTGCTCGAGCCCGATCCGCTGAATGAAGAGGAGGACATGCCGGTGCCCGAACTGGTGCACCGCTATCCCGACCGGGTGCTGCTCATGGTCAACAACCAGTGCCCGATCATCTGCCGTTTTTGCACGCGAAAACGCAAGATCGGCTTTCCCGGCGTCGTAACGCGGGAAACCCTGCGCCAGGGCATCGAATACATCCGCACTCACACCGAAGTGCGCGATGTCATTCTCTCCGGCGGCGACCCGCTGCTGGTGCCCGACAAGGAGCTCGACCGCATCCTTTCGGAACTGCGCGCCATCCCCCATCTGGAGCTGATCCGCATCGGCACCCGGGTGCCGGGCACTCTGCCGCAGCGCATCACCGATGATTTGCTGGAGATACTCAAGAAATACCACCCGCTTTATTTCAACATGCACTTCAACCATCCGGCGGAAATCACCCCTGAAGTGGAGGCCGCCTGCAACCGCCTCGCCGACATCGGCATTCCCCTGGGCAGCCAGACGGTGCTGCTCAAAGGCGTGAACGACAACTCCGAGACCATGAAGGAGCTGTTCCACAAGCTGCTCAAGATCCGCGTGAAGCCGTATTACCTCTACCAGGCCGACATGACCATGGGAACCGATCATTTCCGCACGCAGGTGGAGAAGGGGCTCGACATCATTCGCGATCTTGCGGGGCACACCTCGGGCATGGGCGTGCCGTATTTCGTTATCGACGCGCCGGGCGGTGGCGGGAAAGTGCGGTTGCTGCCCGATTCCGTCATCGAGTACAACGAAGACGAAGTCATCGTGAAGAACTACGAAGGCAAGGTCTTCCGTTACCCGCAGCCCAAGGTCAACGGCGATAAAAAGAAATATTTCAGCCCCTCCTCTCCCGTCCCGGAGCCGGATGCCTGCACGATGACCGCCTGAATCCCGCCCAGTGCGCGGGGCGGCCCCTTTTGGCATCGCCGCCTTGCCCTTCACAACACGTTGTTTTTTTAAGTTTTAACCCGAATGCTTGGGGGCAGGGCCCGCCCGCCTTTTCTTTCCTCGCCGCATAATTCGCTAACTGATTTAAAAATGGTTAGTTGCGCAGAGCCCTCCCCCCGAGGCCGCGGCTTCTCCCGGCGCTTTTTCTCCCTCCCTGCGTACCCCTGAAATTAAATTAGTGGTGTAAAATCAAGAATTTATTAGACTCCCGCCGGGTTTGGAGTTATATTAAGAGAATATAATTCCATGTAAATTTATAGCAAATAGGACCTCACTATGGTCACGTTTCGCGCACTCTTATGCCGGGCGCTCCTGGTCCCGGTCGGGGCCTGTTTTCTGGCCTCCTGCATCGTTCAGTCGGGGTCTATGTCTTCGCCCTCGGTGGAGGAGGAGATCCCGCAGATGGAAGGCCGTCTGGAGGCATCGCCGGAGAAGGAGCCCGTGGCGGAAGAGGGACCGCAAGAGCCGGTGAAGCCCGGCGCGCTCACCCTCACCCAGCCCGAGCTTGAGCTCAAGAAGCCCCGGGCCCGCGGTCCCCGTTTCAACCTTTCGGCGCGTGAGGTGGCGATTGAAACCATCCTGCTGACCCTCGCCAGGCAGTTGGAACGCAATATCGTGGTCGACCCGGGCATCGACGAGACGGCCACCATCGAACTTAGGGACGTGACCCTGGAAGAGGCGCTCAATCACCTGCTCACCCCCTACGGGCTGCGGCAGGAGGTGGAAGAGGGGGTCATCCGCGTCAGCCGCGAGAAAATGGAAATTCGGATGTTTCATCTGAACTACGTCCTGTCCCGGCGCGAGGGGCAGAGCCGCCTTGGCTCCTCCCCTGGCCTCGGCGACGGGCTTGCGACCTCGAGTGCGGTGGTGTCCCGTGAGGAGGCGAACCTCTGGGAGGAGATTCAAAAGGGCCTGGGCGATCTGGTGTATGACGCGGGGCAGCGGCCCGCCGACCCGGCAACCTCCGGGAAAGACCGGCCTTATTATTCCATTCAGCAGCAGGCGGGGATCATCCTGGTGAACCATTTCCCGCGCACCCTCCTGAAAGTCGCCCGGTTTCTTGAAGAGGTCGAGGGCTCGGTGCAGCGCCAGGTGTTCATCCAGGCGAAGATCATCGAAGTGTCTCTCAACGAGGAAAACCGGCTGGGGATCGACTGGCGAAAAGTGAACCCGGAAGCATCGGCGGGAGGGTTGTCCGACGCCGGTTTCGAGAGCGCGATGGCCTACGGCGTTCATAACGCCCGCCCCGAGAGGGTGATCGAAGCGCTGTCCCGCCAGGGGCAGGTGCGCATGCTTTCCAGCCCCAAGATCGCCACGCTCAACAACCAGCGGGCGCTCATCAAGGTGGGAACCGAAGAGGTCTACTTTCGCCCCGAAACCGGGGGAGCGTCCCCGTCCTACGCCGCCTGGCCCGTCACCGAGGGAATCGTCCTCGACGTGGTGCCGCAGATCAACCCGAACGGCACGATCATGATGAGCATCAACACCAGCATCACCGAGCGCTCGGGCGAGCGCGTCTCGCCGGATGGCAAGAGCGCGGTGCCGGTTCTCGACGTGCGCCAGTCGAATAACGTGGTGCTTGCCGGTAACGGGCAGACCATCGTCATCGGCGGGCTGATGAAAAAAACGCAGCGCAGCGAGGAGGGCAGCGGGCCACTGTTCGGCGGCCTGTTTCATGCCGATCGCGAAGAGGACGAAAAGACCGAGCTGGTCATCCTCCTCACGCCGCAGATCATGGTGGGCGACGCGGTGAACGACCGTTATGAGATCGAAAGAGAGCGCTTGAAGGCTCTGGGGGTTGCCGAGTCGCGCGGGCAGACCCTGTTTCCCGTTTTTAAAAGGTAAATAAAGCCATGTATCAGGAATACTATCAGTTTCAGGAAAAGCCCTTCAGCCTGACGCCCGACCCCAAGTTCCTCTACCCGAGCGTGAAGCACCAGGAAGCACTGGACCACCTCCTGTACGGCATCCGGCAGCGGGAAGGGTTCATGCTCATGGTGGGCGATGTGGGCACCGGCAAGACCACGCTCTGCCGCTCCCTGCTGGAGAAGCTCGATGCGGACGTGAAGACGGCCCTGGTGCTCGACCCCCTGGGCTCGGAAATGGACTTGCTGCGGACCTGTCTTGCCGACCTGGGCGTGCCTCGCGTCCGCGCAAACCGGCTGACGCCTGCCCTGGCGGGCGCGGTGGAACAGCACCCCTCATTCGAGACGACGCCGTATTTCGACGAGGAGGATGACGAAGGCTGGACCGGCCATGCGAGCAAGAAGGAGCTCACCGACGCGCTCAACGAATACCTGCTCGAACAGCATCGGGCGGGCGGGACGGTCGTGCTCATCATCGACGAAGCGCAGAACCTGTCGCTTCCCGTGTTGGAGCAGCTGCGCCTCCTGTCGAACCTGGAAACGGAAAAGGACAAACTTCTGCAGATCATTTTCGCCGGCCAGCTGGAACTCGCCGACAAGCTGAACCTGCCCGAACTCAAGCAGCTCAACGAACGCATCTCCATCCGTTGCCGGATCGCCCCTTTGTCCCGGGAAGAGACCCAGCAGTACATCATGCACCGGGTGCTGGTCGCCGGGGCGGGTTCGCGCCTCGTGTTTGCGCCTTCCGGTCTGAACGCAATCCACGATTATTCGAAAGGCGTTCCCCGGCGCATCAACCTGGTGTGCGACCGCGCCCTGCTCGCGGGGTTCAACGCCCAGGCGGGGGTTCTTGAGCGCAGCCACGTGAAGCAGGCCATCCGCAGCCTGGCCGGCGACGAGGGCGCCCCCGTTATGCGGGATTTTTTGTGGCTGCGCATGCCGCTGGTGCTGGGCATCCTTTTTGTTATCGCCGGACTGGCGTTGTTTGTTCTGCCGCAGAAGTTCGCCCAGAAGGAGTGGCGCATCACAGATTTGGCCGGCCCGGAAAACGTCGAGAAGACTCCACCCGCCGAAGCGCCGCCAGAGCAAGACCCGCCGCTTGCCGTTAAAACCGCCGCCTCGGCCATCGAAACGAATGGCACGGCGGGCAAGCAGGACGCGATTCACTATCGCATCCAGGTGAGCACCATGAGCGAGGCGGAACGAGCGGAAAAGGAAGTGGATAAATTGCGCGAGGAGGGTTACCCGGCCTACTGGAAAAAAGCGTTTTCTTCAAAGCGCGACTGGTATATTGTTTATGTGGGCCCCTATGACAGGAATCCGCCCGCGAGGATCCACCTGAACGCGCTCAAGTATTCAGGCCGGCATCCGATCCTCCTGTCGTTCACCTCCTCGGATTGAGACCCGCTTTGAGCCTCATCGCCGACAGCCTGAAAAGGGCGGCCCGGGAAAAAGCCTCCCGCGGTACCGCGCGCCAGGACATGCCCCTGATGGGCGGTCCGGGAAAGCAACGGCCGACAAAAACCGCCCGTATCGGCCGGTTTGTTCTGCTCATCCTCATCCCCTGCTCGGTTCTCGGCGGGCTCCTTTATATCGCCTTTTCCGGCAGGGACGGGTCTCTCCAGGAGAAAAGACCGGCGATCGAGGAGACCCGTGCGGTTCTCAAGGAAGCGCCGGAAACAGCCCTCGCGCCGCCGGCGGTGGAGGAGGTAACGCCGCCTCCGGTGAAGGAGCGGATCATTCGCGGAACCATGAAAAAGCCGGAAACTCCTCCGGTACCATTGAAAGACCCCGCGGCCTCTTCAGAGAAATCCCCCGTACAGGCTGCTGCCGCCGATCGTCCCGGGGAAAAGGCCGCCGCGTCCGCCACGGCCCCTCCGCTGAAAAAGAAAAAACCCGTCGCCGCGAAGCCCGCAAAAGTTCCGCCTCCGCTGCAAGTGGAAGAACCCGAAGCCATGCCGGAGAAGCCTCCCGCGCAGGCTGCGGCTCCCGATCGTTCCGGGGAAAAAGCCGCCGCTCTCGGAAAGAGCGCCCCGGCCGCCCCGGTTACGCCGGCCGAACCGGCCGCCAAACCCCGGCCTGAAGTTGTGGATCGGGCCGTAAAGCCCTTGTCGCCGGATGTCGCACCCCGGCAGGCCAAAGCGGTGCCCCGCGTCGAGGAGGTTGCCGCACCTGAAGAGCCAGAGCGCATTGCCCTGCCGCCGGTGCAGGAGAAACCGTTGGAAATAGAAGAAGAGATCGTTGCCGAAATAGAGAAACCGGCGCCCGCGAAACCCCGCGAAGCAGCCAAGAGCCCGGCCGTGCCCGTGCGGAAACCGGTTGAGCAGGCGCGGCAACCGGGCCCCCCGGCTCCCGCTCCACGCGCCGCGCCCACCACCGGAGGAGACACCTCCGCTCTCAACCTCACCCTGTCGCGGACGGCGGGGGAAGGTCAGGCGGCGGTTTTTCAGACCAGCGTGTATCACTTCAACCGTGGCGTGTTCTTTCAGCAGGCGAAACAGTGGGACGAGGCGCTGGTGGAATACCAGGAGGCGGCGCGCCTCAACCCCGAAAATGCCGATGCCTACAACAACCTGGGAGTGGTCTACAAGGCCAAGGGAGAGCTGGACCAGGCAATTCGGGAATTTCTGCGCGCGGTTTATCTCGACCCCGACTACAGTAAGGCATACAATAATATCGGAGTGGTGTACTATATGAAAAAGGATTTCGAAGGCGCGATTCGCAATTACGAAAAAGCCATCGAAACCCGGCCCGACAACCTGGAAGCTCTCAACAACCTGGCCATCGTTTACAGAAATCAGAGTGAGCCGCAAAAGGCGTTGGGGGTTCTCAACCGGTCGTTGGCCATCGACCCGGAGCACGCGGGCACCAACTACAATCTGGCCGTGTTATATGAGGATCATGGGGAGCCGCAGCCAGCGCTCCACTATTACCGCCGTTTCATCAAGCTCGGAGAGAGGAGCCACCCCGCCCTCGTCTTCGAGGTCAAGAAGCACCTTGAGACCCTCGATCATTAGCCTGCCACCTCGTGGCCGGCGACCAGGCCATGCATAAATTCAAGACCGACCTTAAAAAAAACCTCATCGCCGGGCTGCTGGTCACCGTACCCGTTGCGCTGACCTATATCATCCTGTCGTTCGTCATCCGCAGTGTCGATGCGGCCATGGAGCCGGTGATCCTGAAGGTGCTCGGCGCGAAAGGCGTGCGCTGGATGCAGGAGTACCCCGTTCCCGGCCTGGGGTTCGTGCTGCTGGTGATTTTCATTATTCTGGTCGGGCTCTTTGCCACCAATTTTTTTGGCAAGCAGGTGGTGCTGGCGGGTGAGCTGATCCTGCACAAGATCCCGTTCGTGCGCGTTATCTACACCAGCATCAAGAAGGTGGTGGACACCCTTTCGCAGTCGGAAACGCCGACCTTTGAAAAAATGGTTCTCATCACCTATCCGCGCGAGCCTCTCAAGACGCTGGGCATCGTGTGCTGCGACACGAAGGGGGAGATCTCCAGCCACACGCAAGGGGGGTCGGTGAATGTATTCGTGCCCACTTCCCCCAACCCCACCACCGGTTTCCTCCTGATGGTGCCGATGGAAAACCTGGACATTCTCGACATGTCGGTGGAAGACGGTTTGAAGATGATTATTTCCTTCGGCATGGTGAGCGCTCCGGAAACGGGCGAGGCGCAGAAGGTGGGATCGCGGGACGAGGGCTAGCAATGCCCGGTGCGGGCCGCCGGGCGTTTTAGTTGCCGCCTTTTTTAGCCGCCGGTTTTTTTTTCTGCCCGGCCATTTTCTCGCTGATGTTTTTCGCGGTCTTGACATCCAGCCGGCTCAGGATTTTTCCCGCAACCTTGCTCCGCATTCCAGCGAGGATCTTGATCGCGAGGTTTTCATCCAGTGCTTCCACCAGGGCGGCCGCCTCATCAGGCTTCATGCTCGAATACGCCTTCACCAGCGCATTGATGTTGTCCCGTATTCGCTCATTTTGAATTCCCAGTTGCTCCTCGCTGCGGGCCAGCGCTTCCTCGATTTTCGCCAGGTCGGCTCGGATTTTTTCTTCCAGAACCTTGAGCTGCTGCTCCTTCAGGTGCAGTTCCTCCTCGCGCCGCTTAAGCTCCCGGTTCTTTTTCTCGATGGACTCGATCATGCGAAAGGTTTCAGGGTTAATCCCCGGAGCCTGGGCGGGGAGCTGGACCCCTTGCTTGCCCGGAGTTGCGGGAGCGGTGCTGGGCGCCTCTGGCGCGGCCTCCTTGGGGGTTTGCGCCGCGGCGGGGCCCGGTTCCCAGAACAGCGTCGCCGCAAGCGCGGCGCAGGTGAAAACACACAGACCCAGGGTGGCATCAAGAACGCGGGAAAACTTCATCGGCCTCATCGCAGCCTCTCCTTCCGCCACTGATTGGTGGCGGCTTCGTCGAGGAGCGCGATTTCGCGCTTGGCGAGCTCTTTTTTATGCGCGAGGATTTCGCGGTCCATGAGAATCTCGAAGGTGCGGCGCTTGCGCGCGGCCGCGGTGAACTGGGTCCGTGTTTCATCCCGCCGGCGGGCGATTTCGTCGATGATCGCCTGCTGGCGGCCTTCCTCCTGTTTGATGCCGCTGAAAAAATTCTGATACAGCTGGAGCGTGGAGAGGCCGGTCGGCCGATTCCTGCTCTCATCGAGGTCACGGGTTCTTTCCTCGGCCAGGCGGCGAATGAACGCCAGCCGCTCTTCCTGCGCCTGAAGGTGGGTCTCGATTTGTCCGATCTCCCTTTTGATTGCATCTTCCTTGAGGCGTGCGACCTTGAGCAAGGTTTCGAAACGGCCTTTCATTCCGGCCTCGCCAGTTCCGCAAGCGCATGGAGGCTTTGCTCGAAGTCCACTTTTTCGTGGATGTCCTGCTTGAGGTATTCGTTCATCTTGTCGATGCGGGCAACGGCCCGGTCGATGCGGGGATTGCTTCCCCGCGTGTAGGCGCCGATGTTGACGAGGTCCTCCGCTTCCCGGTAGGTGGCGAGCAAATCCTTGAACCGCATGGCCGATTGATAATGCTCTTTCGAGACCACGTCGATCATCATCCGGCTGATGCTGGCCAGAACATCGATGGCGGGGAAGTGGTTGTGCTGGGCGAGTTTGCGGCTGAGGACGATGTGTCCGTCGAGAATGGCGCGCACCGCGTCGGAAATCGGCTCGTTGATATCGTCCCCTTCGACGAGCACCGTGTAAAGCCCGGTGATGGTGCCTTTCCCGCGCGAGGTGCCCGCGCGCTCCAGCAGCCTGGGCAGAAGGGAAAACACCGATGGCGTGTAGCCGCGCGTGGTGGGAGGCTCCCCCACCGAAAGGCCGATCTCGCGCTGGGCGAGGGCGAAACGCGTGACCGAATCCATCATCAACATGACGTCCCGGCCCTGGTCGCGGAAATATTCCGCGATGGTGGTGGCGATGTACGCGCCACGCAGGCGCACCAGAGGGGGTTGGTCCGCTGCCGCGGCCACCACCACGGATCTCTTCAGGCCCTGCGGACCCAGGTTCTCCTCGATGAACTCCTTGACCTCGCGGCCGCGCTCCCCGATGAGGGCGATGACATTCACATCGGCCCCGGTGTTGCGGGCGATCATCCCCATGAGCACCGACTTGCCGACACCGGTGCCCGCCAGGATGCCCATGCGCTGGCCCTTGGCGAAAGTGTGGAGGCCGTTGATGGCGCGGACGCCCACGTCAAGAATGTCCCGCACCCGGTTCTTGGCAAGCGGGTTCGACGGGGTGCCCATAAGCGGATATTCGGTGCCGTGCTCGATGGGTCCCTTGCCGTCGAGCGGGCGGCCGTTGCCATCGATCACCCGGCCGATCAGCCCCTGGCTGACGTTGAAGGTGGGGTACTCTTCCTGGGATTCGATGCGGCTTCCCGGTTCGATGCCGATGAGCTCTCCGAGCGGCATGAGCAAGGTCCGGTTGTCGCGGAAGCCGACCACCTCCGCCTCGACCGGCGCGCGGTTGTTGCGGGGGTGGATGGTGCAGCGGCTGCCCACCGAGGCGGCCGGGCCGTCGCCCTCGAGCAGCAGGCCGATCACCCGGTTCACCCGGCCGCTTTTCTTGATCAGCGAGGTGTTGTCGATGAAGGCGCTGTATTTTTTGAGATCGATGGTCTCGTCCATGGCCATGGCCGCTAGGCGGGGTGTTCGCCGTCCCGGGGCGCGAGTTGCAGGATTTTGTCGAGCCCTTCTTCCAGTTTTTCGATACGCGCATCGACGGCGCCGAAATTCGTTTCGATGACGCAGCCGCCGCGCGCAATGCCCGATTGCGGTTCGATGACGATCTTCTGGATTTCCGGGTAGAGATGGGTGAGTTCCGGCCGGAAGTTTTCCGCGTGTTCCTTGTCCTCCGGGTTGATCTTGATGGTCATGAATTCCTTGTCGAGCACCGACTGCACCGCGAGGCGGATCATGTCCTGGATGCTTTCCTCGCGCGTGGCCATCTCGTAGCGGATCACCTTCTTGGCCAGGGCGACGACCATCTCGACCATTTCCCTTTCCACCCGGCCGTACATCTGTTTCCGGTATGCGGCAAGTTCGCGGGTGACCTTTTCGAAACTCTCCACCAGCGGCTGGAATTGTTCGCGCGCGGCCCGTTCCCCCTCGGCAAAGCCCTCGGCATGGCCCGCCGCGCGGCCGTTCTCCTCCGCCTGCCTCTTGATGGACTCGGCCTCCTGCCGGGCTTTTTCCAGGGCTTCGGCCAAAAGTTCGCGCGCACCCTCGCGGGAGCGGGCGATATTGCCCGGAGTGAAATTCCCCAGCATTTCCTGGTCGTGCTTGAACTCGTGTTTTTTCCCGCGGGGGACAAAGCTCTCCAGCTTGAAGTCGTGCGCTCCGGCCTCGCGTCCTTCGGAGGACGGTTCCCGGGCGGTGAGGCCGCGGACAAACCCACTGGAATCTCTAGACAAGTTCTTCGCCTCCTCCGCCGATGGAAAGCTTGCCTTCCTCCTCCAGTTTTTTGCAGACGCCGACGATTTTCTGCTGCGCGTTTTCCACGTCGCTGATCTTGGTGGGGCCGAGGGCCTCCAGATCCTCCCGAACCATGAGAGAGGCCCGTTCGGACATGTTCGAAAGCCATTTCTCCTTGAGCGCGTCGCTCGCGGTCTTGAGAGACACCAGGAGATCCTCCTGGTTGATTTCCTTGAGAATCATCTGGATGCCGTGGTCATCGATTTTCAGGATGTCCTCGTAAGTGAAGCGCAGGTTGCGGATTTCGTTGGCCAGGTCGGGGTCCACCTCGTCCATCGAGGCGAGGATGGAGGTTTCCGTCGAGCGGTCGAGGGTGCCGATGATGTGGGCCGCGGTTTCCACGCCTCCGAGCTGGCTGCCGGTCATGCTGCCCGAAGAGCGGAACTCGGCCTGCAGGGCCTCGTCCAGGTCGCGCACCACCTGGGGCGACACGCGTTCCAGGGTGGCCAGGCGGAGGACGATTTCCATGCGGCTCTCTTCGGGAATTTCCCTGACCGTCTGCCCGGCCATGTGGGGGTCCAGGTGCGCGAGGACGATGGCCGCCGTTTGCGGGTGCTCGTTGACGAGAAACGCGGCGATCACTTTGGGGTCAAGCATGCGCATCGTTTCCAGGCCGCCGCCCATCTCTTCGCCGGGGGTGGTGATGTTATTAAGAATTTCCGCCGCCTTGTCGGGGGCGAGGGCCTTCATGAGAGTGCTTTTTAGAAAGTCCATGCCGCCGATGCCCAGCCCGCCGGTGCCCGCTTCGACGCTTTTGTAGAACTCCTGGGTGACCGCGTTGAGGGTGGCGACGCTCACCTCGCCGAGCGACGACATGTAGTTGCCGAGAATCTGGATCTCGCGCTCCTCCATGTTGGAGAGCACCGCCGCGGCTTTTTCCTCGCCCAGCGACATCAGGAAAATGGCGGCTTTCTCGGGGCCTGTGTATTGTTCGAGCACGGTATCCCCCCGGGGTTAGCTGACGGGGCCCTTGTTGCGCATCCATTTGCGGATGACGCTGGCGGTGAACTTGGGATCGTTCTGGGCGAACTCTTCCACGGATTTGCGCATGTTCGCTATTTCCTGGCTGACTTCGGCGATCATCGCGCTTTCCCGCTCCGCTTGATCCATCTCGGCGTGAGCCAACTCCCGGGCCGTATCCGGCACCACCTCGAGGGTGGTGGTCATCCAGTTCATGATCGGGCGGATGACCCAGGCGAAGAACAGCAAAATCACTATAGCACCGCCGACAATTTTTGCAATGAGCAGCACCCAGTCCATCGTCTGCGCGTTGGAGATCAGGTCCGCCTGCTCCTCCAGCAGGGAACGGTCGAACTGGATGTTTTCCACCTGCACCTGGTCGCCCCGGTCGCGGTTATAGCCGATGGTGGACTTCACGATATCGAGGTATTTCTTCATTTCCTCTTCAGAGCGCGGCTGGTATTCGGCAGGGTCGCCCTGGGTGGTGCCGTCGATCAACACCGCCACCGAGAGTTTGCTGATCTCCCCGATGGGTTTCGACACGTGGCGGATCACCTTGTTGATCTCGTAATTGAAAGTCTGGTTTTCCTTGTCGCGCTTGGCGGGCTGGCCGTCCCCCTGGCCGCCGCGGCCGCCGGGAACCAGAGACTGGGCGCCCGCCACCCCGCCGGGGGGAAGCGCGCCGAGGGTCGCCTCGGTCACCAGCTGTTCGCTGCGAACCACCTGCGAATCGGGATCGAAAATTTCCTCGGTGCGCTCGACCCTTTCAAAATCCAGATTGGCGGTCACCCGTGCCAGCACTTTGCCGGGACCGAGGGCGTCTTCCAGCATATCGACGATGCGCTTTTCCATTTCCTGCTCCACCCGCAGCTTGTGCTGGAAATTGGTGGCGGTGGCCAGCGCGTTCAAGGTGGCGTCGGAGCCGCCCGACAGCAGGTTTCCCTCCATGTCCACCACCACCACGTCGCGCGCCTCGATGCCCTCGACACTGGCCGACACCAGGTGCACGATGCCCTGGATCTGCTCCTTGGCGAGCGACCGTCCGGCACGGACCTTGATGGTGATCGACGCCTTGCCGCGCGGTTTGTCCTTGATGAACAGGGTCTCCTTGGGAATGACGAGGTGCACCCGCGCCTGTTCCACGGCATCCAGAGTCTTGATGGTGCGCGCCAGTTCGCCCTGCAACGCGCGCTGGTAGTTGAGCTTTTGCACGAATTCCGTCATCCCCAGGCCGGATTTTTCGAAGATCTCAAGCCCCACCTCGCTGCCCTCAGGCAGGCCCTCGCTGGCCAGTTGCAGGCGGATTTCGTGCATTTTGTTGGAGGGAACGTAGATGGTGCGGCCCCGGTTCGTAAGCTCGTAGGGGGTTTTCTGCGACTTCAGCCGCTCGACGATGGCGGAGGCGTCTTCCTCGGACAAATTGGCGTAAAGAAGTTCCAGGTCGGGGGCTTGCAGCCACAGCGTCATGGCGAAGATAGAGGCAATGGCCGCAGCCAGCAGCGCCAGTGCGCCTGCCTTCCTCCCCGGCGGCAGCGCCTGAAAACGGGTGTCGAGGTTTTTAATAAAATCCAACGCGGATTCCATGAATTATCGCGGCCGTCGGGCGAATGCAGGATTCATAAACAAGGTCATCGCCCCAGTTCGATGGCGCGCAACGCCATCGATTTCGCGGCGTTGATGGCGGTGACATTGGCCTCGTACGAGCGGGTCGCCGTCACCAGGTTCACCATTTCCTCGACGAGGTCGATGTTGGGCATCGCCACGTTGCCCTCCCCATCGGCATCCGGGTGGGTGGGGTTGAACACCTTTCTCGGGTCGCCGCTGTCTTCGATGATGCCCGTGGCCAGGGCGCGCTGAAGGTTTTCTCCCAGTTCGGTTTTGAGGAGGGAAGCGAAATCATCCGTCAGCGGCAGGGCGGAAACGACCACGTCCTTGCGCCGGTAGGGGCCGCCCTCGGGGGTGCGCGTGGTTTCGACATTGGCCAGGTTGCTGGCCAGCGCTTCCATTCGGAGCCGCTGCACCGACAGGCCCGATGAGCTGATATTGATCGACGTCAAAAAATCCATGGTTTCTCTCTCCCGATGATAAAAATGACCCGCAGGGAGCCCTGTTCGCACCCTTGCGGCCCGGTCATGGAAAATAAAGCAATATCCGTACCACGGGCGGCAAATCGGGCGCTTGCGGCATGCGCAAAATACAGGCGCTTAATGCGCAAAGTTTCAATGGGTTGCCCGGTGAGCCCGGCTCCGGTGCGGGTTCCGGGTTCCGGCTCTTAACGGAACCGGCGGCAGAATGTCACTTAATTGACGATGGAGGAAGATTTTGCCCACGAAAGCGGCTGCCGCCCATTCGCTTCAATAGCTGCTCAGGTTTTTGTATTCGTTCAGTTTATTGCGCAGGGTGCGAATGCTGATGCCCAGGCATTGGGCCGCCCGCGTTCGGTTGCCCCCGGCCTCTTCGAGCGTTTTCAAAATGAGCGCTTTCTCCATTTCCTGCAGGGTGCCGGTGAATATTTGTGGTGACGGCGCGCCGGGTTGATCCGTCGCACCCACGTCCTCGTCGAAGAACAGGTGCGCGGGCAGCAGGGTATCGCCCGGGCACAACAGGACCGCCCGCTCGATGATGTTCGCCAGTTCGCGGATGTTGCCCGGCCAGTGGTATTTTTGCAGGAGGCTGAGGGTTTCCTCTGCCAGCCGGGGGACGGCCCGGCCGTTGGCGCGGCAGTTCACCTCCATGAAATGCCGGGCGAGCAGGGGCAAGTCCTCCATGCGTTCCCGAAGCGGCATGAGTTTGACGGGGATGACGTTCAGGCGGTAGTAAAGATCCTCGCGAAACAGGTTTTCGCGCACCCGTTTACGGATATCCCGGTTGGTGGTGGCGATGACGCGTACGTCCACGGGGATCGGCTCGCGTCCGCCGACCCGGTCGATCTCGTGCTCCTGCAGCACGCGCAGCAGCTTGGCCTGCAGGGTGAGCGGCATTTCCGTCACCTCGTCGAGCAGCAGGGTGCCTTGATGGGCGAGTTGAAATTTTCCTTCCTTGGTCTGAGCGGCGCCGGTGAACGCTCCCTTTTCATGGCCGAACATCTCGGTTTCCAGCAGGCCCTCGGGCAGGGCGGCGCAGTTGATGGGCATGAACGGTTTGCCGGCGCGCGGGCTTTGCTGATGGATGTAGCGCGCGAAGAGTTCCTTACCGGTGCCGGTTTCTCCCATGAGGAGCACCGTCGACTTGCTGTAAGCGATGTTGTCGACGTAGGCCATCAGCTCGCGCATCTTCGGGCTCTGGGTGAGGATAGACGGTGCAGGGCCAGGTGCTTGAGCGGGGCGGCGCGGGGCGGCGGCGGGCTCCCGGAGAAGAAACGCCCGATTCACGGCGCATACAAGGATATCGGCGGAAAAGGGTTTCAGCAGGTAATCGAATGCTCCTTCCTTCATGGTCTCGACGGCGTTGTCGATATCGCCGTAAGCGGTCATCATGATCACCTCGGTGCCGGGCGACTGTCTCTTGATCGCGCGCAACAGTTCGACGCCGCTCATTTTCGGCATCTTGACGTCGGAGATCACCAGGTCGAACCCGCCTTCCTGAAAGCGCCGCAGGCCCTCCTCCCCTTCTTTGGCGGAGACGGTCGTAAAGCCTTCGCGCTCCAGGGTGGCTTCCAGCGCGAGGCGCATCTCGCTTTCGTCATCGACGACGAGAATTTTTTTTGCGGTGTTGTTTTTAGTCGAGTTCATCGTCCCAGCCGGGAATCCTCACGATAAAGGTGGTCTTTTCTCCGATGGCGCTTTCGACATCGATGGTGCCCTGATGGGCCTTGATGATGTTGTGGCAGATGGCGAGGCCGAGACCGGTGCCTTTGTCCTTGGTGGAAAAAAATGGATCGAAGATTTTCTCCAGGTGCTCCGCGGCGATACCGCCGCCGGTGTCGGAGATCGACAGCGTGACGAAGCGGCGGTGGTCGACGTTCCATCCCTCGTCGTCTGTTCCCGCCGGTTCTATCGAGACGCCAAGCTCGCCCCCTTCGGGCATGGCCTGAAGACCGTTTCTCAGCAGGTTATGAAACACGCGCCTGAGAAGCTCGCCGTCGCCGCTCACCCAGCATTCGCCGGGGGCGAACTGGCGGACGACGCGGATGTTTTCAGGCAGCTCAAGATCCGGCGAAGCCTCAAGCAGGTCGGTCAGCAGTTGCCGTACGTCGCACTTCTGGCGTGAGGGGCGCGGCGACTTGGCGAACAGCAGGAACGAGGAAATGATGCGGTCCATGTTCTTCACCCCGGCGCGGATGTGGTCGACAAGCGGGGCCGTGCCCGGGTCGCCGGCAAGGTCCTTCTTAAGCAGGGAGGCGAACAGTTCGATGCTTGCCAGCGGGTTGCGGATTTCGTGGGCGATGCCCGCGGCCATCTCCCCCATGGCGCGCAGGCGCTGGTTGCGCTGGGCCTCGTCTTCCAGGGTATGCAGCCGGGTGTTGTCCTGCAAAATGAGCACCGTGCCGATGGGTTGTTGATCCTGGTCGAACACGCGCGAGGCAAAGATGCGCAGGAAGAGGGGCTTTGCGTTTTCCCCGGGCAGCTCGCGGTCGAGGCTGATCGAGCGGCCGCTTTCGGTCACGCGCTGCACGAGGATTTCGAAAAGGTCGTGCGTGAAGACTTTCCGGAGAGGTTTGTTCAGGCAATCCGCCGGGGCTTGCCCGGTGATGAGGCCCGCGGTCCGGTTGCAAGTGGTGATGAAGCCCTGGTTGTCCACCACCAGAACGCCGCTGGTCAGGCTCTCGAGAATATTGCTCAGGTAATTCTTGACCTCCTCCTTCTCCCGCAGGTTTTCGAACAGTTCCTGATTTTTACGCGCCAGCTCGAGGTCGAGCTGTTTCACGCGCTCTTTCAGGCTGTCGTAGGAGTCCTGGAGTTTGGCCGTCGCCTCGTTGAACGCCTGGAAGGCCTGGTTGAGGGCTTCCATATCCTCGGGAGTCCGGCCCCTGGCGGGCGGGATCATAAGCGGGTTTTGATGTTCTTTTCCCAATCGAGCACCTTGAGTTTGTTTTCCGCCGCTTGCCTCATCAGGTCATCGCCTTCTTCCGAATCGGCCATGCGTTTCAGTTCCCGGGTGAGGCTGCGGGTGTTCTTCTGTTTTTCATGGCTGTCGGCAATCAGGTAGTCGGCCCATGGTTTCTGCGAGTGTTCCGGAAACAGTTTGCGTGCCTGGTCGAGGGCCTTCACCGCTTCGGAGTATTGCCCGGACCGGTGGTACGTGGAACCCAGTTGGTAGTAGGAATCCCGGATGTAAGCGGGAATGGTGCGGACATCCGGATCGAACGCGCCGATCGCTTTTTTGTATTGCAGGGCCGCCTTGTCCAGCTGCCCGAGGGCGCTGTGGGCCTCGGCCAGCAGGAAATGCACTTCCGAGGGGTCCTTGACGCGCCGCTTGAGAATGCTTTCGAAGGTGTCCACGGCCTCGCGAAGTCTTTTCTGCCCCCAATAGGCTTTGCCGAGGATTTTCAGGGCCTCGGGCGCGCGCGGGCTTGCCGGGTATTGCTTGAGGAAGGCCCGGGCGACCGCTTCCACCTCCTTGTAGTCCTTGCGTTCGAGGTGGATTTCTCCCAGGTTGATGAGGATGCGGTCGCTGAACACGCCTTTGGGGTCCTTGAGTTTCACGCGCTCGTAAAAATTGAGCGCCTCGGGGTAGAGGCCGATGGCCTGGTAGGCCTCGCCGATTTGCAGGAGAGTCTTGCGGTCCTTCACCTCGCCGAGCGACAGGCCCATGAAATCGCTGTAGCTGTATAAAACGGGCAGGGCGCCGCCCTGGTTGGAATACTTGTCGACCAGGAGTTTCAGGGTCTCCCGGATGCGCTCGCGGGCGCGCGGGTAGTGCTCGGAATCCGGCCCGAGGGGGAGCAGTTTCTTGAATTCCTCCAGCGCTTTCAGGTAGCTCTGTTGTTCGAGAAAGGAGTTGCCGCGGCTCAGGGTGATTTCGGCCAGGGTTCCCAGGTCTTCGGTCTGGCCTGCAACTTGTTGATAGGTCTTGAAGGGGTTGCGGTAGGCGGTGGCGTCGACGAGGTGGTCTTTCACCGGCAAGTTCGGCGAACGCACGCCGATGTCGGCCATGCGGATGAGGGCGTAGCGCCCTTCGGAGCTTTGGGTTTTGCGCCGGGCCGATTCATCGAACACCGATAGCGCTTTCATATCCTGCTTTTCGATCAGATAGGAATCGCCGATGATGTTGAGCGCCCGGTGTGCACGCGGGTCTTCCGGAGCCAGGTTGACGAGCTGGTACAGTGCGCTCCGTGCTTTGGGGTAGTTCGCGTTGCTGAAATAGATCTCACCCATGTAGAAATGGATTTCCGGCTGCTCGTTCAACTGGCTGGGCCAGCGGCGGGCGCCTTCCTCGTAGATCTTGAGCGCCCGGGGGAAATTGCCTTCGTCGTAGTGGTGCCGGGCGATGGTGAAAATCGCCTCGCGGGCGGCGATGTTTTTGGGCGCGTTCTTCAGCACATCCTGATAGGCATCGTAGGCTTCCACGTATTTGCCCTTGCTCATGAGCATGCTGGCCAGGTCGATCTGCCGCGCCTGGTTGTAGGGGTCGGCGGCGTTTTTCCTCAGGACCTCCTCGTACAGGGCCTTGGCCTCGATGGTGTAGCCGATCTCGTTATAGATCTGGGCGATTTTGTATTGCGCGTGGCGCGCGAAACGGGAACCGGGGAATTGCCTGAGCGCGAACTTGTACGCGTCGAGCGCGCGGTCATAGACGGGGTTCGCCTCCAGGTGGGCGGCCTGGTAACGGCTCTCCGCGATGAGGTACAGGACTTCGGGCGCGTATTTGCTTTTGGGGTGCTTTTCCCAGAAGGCTTCGAGCCGTTCGATGGCTCCGGGGTAATCGTGCGCCTGGTATTTCTTGAGCGCCTTCAGGTAGTCGGTGTGGCCGTGCCGGGTTTTTTCGTCGTCGTCCTTTTTATTGATACCGCTCAGCTGTTCCTCGCTCAATCCCGCGATGCGGGCTTTTCTATTGCGGGGCTCGCGTTTGTCGGCCGCCTTGGCGGGTACGGGCTTCGGTGCGGCCACCGGTGCGGGTTTCGGTGCGGCCACCGGTGCGGGTTTGACAGCGGGTTCCGCCCCCGGCGGTTTGAGATCGATCACCACCTGGAATGTTTTGCCGTCGATAAAGTGAGAAAAAACCGTGTCCTGTGCTTGCAGGCCGAGGGTCACCCGGGGTGCGCCCGAAGAGGGTTCAACCCTAAGAGACGCGAGGTTCTTGTCCTGGTAGCTGCGCGACCGGATCGAAGCATCGAGCACCGCTCCGGGAAAGGTCAGCGTGACTGTTTTATTCGCAGGATCGGTTTTCACCTGATAATCCACCGGTCCGCTCAAATCGATGAGCAGGCGGGTAGCGCTCGGGTGAGGGCCGAGGCGGATGCGTTCCACCCGTGGCGCGGCGTCTTCGTTTTCGCTTGCGGCGTCGCCTGCGCCGGGGGACATCGCAAGCCCGGCGAGAATCAGGAAAATGTAGAAATAAAATCGCGCCATTATTTGTCTGCGGGGGATTGCGGGTTCATAAGACAATTATATAACAGCAATATCTGTACCACACGCCGGTCATCGCCCGGGTTTCGATCCGAGCCCTGGATGAAATGAAAAACCCTTTGATATTAAACAGGTAGGACGATTATTAAGTTTTCGCGGCAGGGCGGAAAATGCGCTTCGGGTGCCGCCGCACGGGGATAATTCGTCATTATTTTGACTTCGAGGGGCCAGGGAGGCCATGGGTTCAGGAGCGCTGCCGGGCCTCGCGGTCGAGGTTTTCCGCCAGTTCCCTGAGGGCGGGAGAGAATGTGACGGGGTGGGGCGGAGCGCTTTCCAGGCTGCGCAGGGTTTCGGGCAGGCGTTCGATCTCGCGGCGCGTGTGTTCCCGCAAGTCCGCCAGGCGCGGGGGCGGGGCGAGCCTTTTCCCCGCCCGCATGAAGGGTTGCAAAAGGCCCTTGCCGCCGGGGCTCTCGCAGGCGAGTTCCACCCGGTCTTCGAGAAGCCGCCCGTCGCCATCGTAATGGCGTATCACCTGTTTTTTGCCCGGCCAGGTCGCCTTGCCTTCCGAGGTCTTGCGCCGCGCCCGGCCGTCGTATTCCTGAAGTTTGTAGGCGCAGTTGAGGTAAGGCGCATCGGCGGAGGTGGTGAGCCGGGTGCCGACGCCGAACCCGTCGATCGGTGCGTTCAGGGCCTTGAAGCGGGCAAGGGCGTATTCGTCGAGATCGCCGCTGGCGAAAATGGCGGTGTTTTTCAGGCCCCCCGCATCGAGAATGGCGCGCACCTTGAATGCGTGGTCGGCCAGGTCGCCGCTGTCGAGACGCACGCCGCGGATGGATAGGCCTTCTTCGGCGAGTTTCGGGGCGAGGGCCACCACTTTATCGGCCCCCCTTTCGGTATCGAAGGTATCGATAAGCAGCACCACGTTTCCCGGCTGCGAGCGCGCGAAATTGCGAAAGGCGTCTGTTTCGCTATCATGAGCGAGAACGAACGAGTGCGCCATGGTTCCGAACACGGGGACACCCCAAAGGGCGCCGGCCTGAACCGTGGCGGTGCCGGCAAACCCGGCGAGGTAGCTTGCGCGCGCGGCGAGCAGGCCCGCTTCGGAACCGTGCGCCCGCCGGCAGCCAAAATCGATGAGTTTTTTGTCCGGCGTTTGCAGCACCATGCGCGCCGCCTTCGAGGCCACGAGAATCGAGTGCTGCAACAGGTTGATGATGCGCGTTTCAACCAGCTGCGCTTCGGCCAGCGGGGCGGTGACGCTCAGCACCGGCTCGTCGGGGAAAAAGACGGTGCCCTCGGGCAGGGCGTGGACCTCGCCGCTGAAGCGAAAATCCACAAGCGAGTCGATGAACGCATCATGGAAAAAACCCGAGCGCCGCATCCAGGCGCGGTCGGCCGGGGTGAAGCGCAGCGTTTCCAGAAAGTTGAGCACGAGGTCGAGGCCGGCGGCGACAAGAAAGTTGCGCCCCGCGGGCAGCTCGCGCACGAAAAACTCGAACACCGCCGTGGCGTTCATGCCGTGGTCGTGGTAGCCCTGCAGCATGGTGAGCTGGTACAGGTCGGTCCACAGGGCGTTTTCCCGCGCCGGGGCGGGCGCGAGCTGGTCCACCGTGATCAGGCGGCTGCCGAGCCGTTGCAATTCGTCGATGGCGCGCTCGCCGTCGCCGGGGTTCACGTCCACGGCGCGGATCGCATCGGTGAGGAGGAACACCTCGAAACCGAGCTTGAGCGCATCGCGCGCGGTGTAAAGCACGCAGTAATCGGTGGCGAGCCCGCCGATGAAAAGGCGGCGGATGCCCCTTGTCCTCAGGCGGTCGGCAAAGCCGGTGCCGTCGAAGTCGGAGTAGGCCTCGGCGTCCTTGTTCACCGCCTTGGAGATCACCTCGTCACCCGGCAGGATGTTGAGTGAGACAGCGAACTCGGCCCCCGGCGTGCCCTGAACGCAGTGCGGCGGCCAGGGCCCTCCCTGGCCAGGGCCCTCCCTGGGGCTTGAACGAGCAGTGGTTTTTCGGATGCCAGTCGCGCGTGGCGTACACCGGCAGCCCTCTCTCCCGGAAAATGCCAAGGTAGCGGTTTATGACGGCGAGGATTTCACCGCTGTGGGGCACCGCCAGGCTGCCGCCGGGAAGAAAATCGTTCTGCGGGTCGATGATGACGAGGGCGTCGCCCGGGCCGGGTACTGGATTCGAAAGCGGATCGTTCATTCGCTGGCCTTTGCCGGAGGTTTCGCTCGTCATTATGGCCCTTTGCCCGGTCTATATCAAGCGTTGCGCCGTGGCCGCAGCGTCAGCGTTTTTCGGGGAACGCCTCCCTCACCCGGGTTATGAAGTGGATGATGGAGCGCGTGCAGCCGAGCAGATCCGGCATCGAGAGGCTTTCGCCCGGCTCGTGCATCCGTGAGTCGGGGTCATAGGGCCCGAGGCAGATGGGCAACCCGCCCTTGAGCGCATCCATCAATTTGGGGACGAACGGGATCGAGCCGCCGCAGCCGTAGAGGCAGGCCGTTTGCCCGTAACCCTTTTCCAGGGCCTGCATGATCAGCGGGTACACCGGGTGGGTGATCGGCGTGCTCCACGGCGACGCACCCTTTTCCAGCTGGAGATCGATTGCGAAACCGGCGGGCGTGTGGTCTTTGAGATGGCGGATCAGCCCTTCACCCGCCTTTGTTTCGTCGTTGCCGGGAGCCAGCCGCACCTCGACCACCGCTTTCGCCAAGCTCTCGCTGAAGGGCCGGGCCGTTCCGTCGTTTTCCACGCGCAGGGAGCGGGTAGAGAGCGCCGGGCCTTCTGCGGACGCATCGGCCCAGGGTTCAAGCTCGGCTGCGAGGGCTCCATCGTCCGCCACCAGGCGGTCGATGAAGCGGGCAAGCAAAAGCTCGGCAATGGGGAAGGGGCCGCCGTGGACGCCGGAATGCGGGTCCTTGACCGCCGCGCGGACGACGAGGTCGAACGCCAGTCCCTGCCTTTCATCCTCGGCCGCGTTCACGCTCAGCCGCAGCCCGAACCGGTTGTGGGCCTGAATGAAATTCTCCAGGCATTTTTGCAGTTCGCCGGGGTTTTTGGGCGAGCCCGGAAAAATCAGCCGCGCTCCGGCGGCACCGAAAACCACGCCTCCCGCAACGCGATGCCCCGGACGGCAGTTGACGTAGGATTGGCGCAATTGGGCGATGAGCAGCGAGGCGGTATCCTCCGGCACGGTGAGCCGGGTTTCGGGCAAAAGGCCCGCGCTTTCCCGCAGCTGCCGAACCGTGGTGGGCACCTGGGAGTACCCCTTGCGTTCCTCTTCGGTCACCGGGGTGTCGTCGATGCCGCGTATCGCGATCCTGTGATCCTCGTCGATCAGGGAGGCGAGGGTCTTGTAGAGCGCGGTTTGCGCGTCCAGCCGGGCGGAGCCGTTGCGGGGCCTGAGACAGGCGGTGAGCTGCACGATGCCCCGCAGCGAAGTGGTCAGCCCCGGCACCCCCTGCGCCGGGTTGATGACATCGGTGATGATGACGCAATCAGTGCCGGTGAAAAAATCCCGGTTGTCGAGGATCTGCTCCACCAGCGTGTGTGAGCCGCTTTCTTCTTCGGTTTCGTAGATGACCTTGATGTTGCACGGCAGGGCGGCGAACTGCTCGGGCGGCCCGCCGGGAACGAGGCCGAGGCAGGAAAGCAAAGCCTCCACCGCCATGCCGATGGCCACCACGCCGCTCAAGTCGTCGGCAGCGCCCCGGCCGAAGGCGCGGCTTTTGTCCTCGTTCCAGCGAAGCTCGGTGGGGGGTACACCGTCCCACTGCAGGAACCGGCCGTCGTCCATGTACGGCTGCTTGTCCAGGTGGGCGTAAAAAAGAACCGTCGGTTTTTCGCGGGAAGCGAAGATTTCCGCCATCAGGATCGGCGTGGAGCGCACGGGGCCCGGCTTCGGGCGGTTGATGCGCACCGTCGGGAACCCGATGCCGCGCAGGTAGGCCTCGGCGCAGGCCAGGATCTCCTGCATGTCGCTCGGCGTTTCGCGGTCGCCCTCGAATTCGTTCACGTTGAAACTGCGGCTGTCGATTTTCACCATGGCGGCAAGCGCTTTAAGGTGGCGCTCGACGAGGGGCGCGCCCGGGCGGATTTTTTCCCTCGCTTGTTGATCCAGTTCATTCAGGTTCACGGACATCGTCTCCCGGTGGTCGGTGTGGGGTGGCCAAAGGCCTGCTTTGCCTGTACACGGCCGCCTCGATCATATAATATAATGATCGTTTGAAACACAGGGAATTCACTTGCCCCTGAACCCCCGCTGCGCGGCGCGTCCGCGCGTTTCACTGGAAGGGCCGGCATGATCCAGAGGATCACCCATCTTCTCAAGTTGATCAAGATCCTGAACGAGCGCGGCAACTGGAAGTTGATCCGGCACTCCCGCAAACAGCTGATCAATTTCATTTTCTGCCGGGAGGGCATGGGTCGGCGCTCGCTTCCCGCCGCCCTGCTGCACGGCTTCCACCTGCTCAAAGGCATCGATGTCATCGTCTGGCGGCTGGAAACATTCGGTTTTCTCTATGCGCCGGGGCTTGCCGAGGAAGAGAAGGAGCGCCTGAACCGGTATTTGTGACCGCTTGCCTGGCACCGGTGGTCTGACCTGGAAAAATTTATGCGTCCCGAAGACCTCAAGGAACATCTTCCCGCCAATGCCCGGATCCTCATCATCAAGCTGCGTTCCATCGGCGATGTGATCTACAACACCGCGGTTTACACCCCGCTCAAGAAGACCTGGCCGGACGCGCATTTAACGGTGATGGTCGAGCCGGCGGCGTACGACCTGGTGCGGGATCATCCCGATGTGGACGAGGTGTTCTGTTTTAAAAAAGGGACCTGGCTCGAGCAGGCGGGCTCTTACGCCCGGTTACTCGCCCGCCGTTACGATCTGGTGGTGGACATGCATGGGGGGCCGCGCGCCGCGCTGATGAGTTATATCACCCGCTCCCGTTTTCGAGCCGGCAGCGACCGGGGAAGGCGGGCGTTTTTGTATAACCTGCCGCTATCGCTGGATGGTTATACGCTGCAATACCCGCTCGATTATCAGGCCGCCATCATAAGCCGGCTGGGTGTCGAATTTACCGAAAAGGCGGCGCCGGCGATTCATATTTCGCAAGCCAGCCGCGACAGGGCCGGAGAAATTCTGCGCGGCCTGGGTGTTGGCCCCGGGACCCCTTATATGATCCTCCATCCCGGTGCGCGGGCATTTGACCAATGGCCAGCGGAAAACTTCGCCGCTGTGGCCGACGAGGTGCATCGCCAGTACGGCTACCGCGTGCTGTTCACCTGCGGCCCCGGGCAGGAAAAGCAGGTGGAGAGCGTGAGATCCCGGGTCCGGGAAGCCCGCACCGCTTATTTTAGCTCCGGCCTGCAGGAGATCGCCGTTATCACCGAGAACGCCCGGCTGGTGGTGTGTCATAATGGCGGCTACATGCACCTGGCGGCCGTGGTCGGCGCGCCGGTGGTGGCTTTGTTCGGCGGCGCCAACCCGAGAATCTGGGGGCCGCCCCTGGGCCGGACCGCCATCCTGTATAAAGATCTGCCCTGCCACCCGTGCAGCTTCGGCAGCATGCGGCCGGAATGCCGCGCCACCGCCGCGGAATGTAAAAGCGAGATCACCGTGGAGGACGTTCTTGCGGCGGCCGAAAAGCTTCTCGCCGCAAGAGGCGCTGGCGAGTTAGCCTGAATATTCTTGATGGAAGAGGCCCTTATTGAAGATCACCTTTTTATGCTTTGACCTTTCGGATAATTCCCTTGGCCGGGCGGCCCTGCTTGCAGGCGGGCTGGCCCGCCATCACGAGGTGGAACTGGTTGGCCCCATGAAGGGCAAAGCGGTGTGGTTTCCCCTCAAAGATCTGGACCTGGCGGTGAGGCCGTTTCCCTGGCAGCGGTTGCCCCGCTTTGCCTGCACGGTGCGGGAAGTGCTGCGCTCCATAGAGACCGACCTGTTGTTTGCGTGTAAATTGCGCCCCACCAGCTTCGGCGTGGGGGTGTTGAAAAAACGGCAATCGGGAATTCCCCTGCTGGTGGACATCGACGACTGGGAACTGGGTTTCTATTATCACACCGGCTTCTGGGGCAAGCTGGGCCGTTTCCTCAACCTGTCTAATCCCAATGGATTGCCTTACACCTGGCTGATGGAACGGTTGGTGGGCCAGGCCGATGGCATCACGGTGAGCAACCGTTTTTTGCAGGAGCGATTCTCCGGAACGCTGATTCCGCATTGCCGGGATACCCGCGTTCTCGACCCGGCCCGGCACGATGGACGGAAAATCCGCGAACAGCTGGGGTTGCAGAATAAGAAAGTGGTGATGTTCCTTGGCACGCCGCGCGGCCACAAGGGCGTGGAGGATCTTCTGGCCGCCGTCCAGAAGGTGCAGGACCCGCAGGTTCACCTGGTGGTCGTGGGTCTGGACAACCCCGAACAGTTCATGGCCGGGCGCCCAGAGGAGCTTGTAGCGAGGTTGACGGCGCTCTCGAAGGTTCCCCTGGAGGAGCTGCCCGGATACCTTGCGGCGGCGGATGCGATGGTGATTCCCCAGCGCCGCACCAGCGACACCGTGGGGCAGATGCCCGCGAAAATATTTGACGCCATGGCGATGGGCAAGCCCATCATCTCCACGCGCGTGTCGGATATCCCCGAAGTCCTTGGAGAGAGCGGTTATCTGGTTGAGCCCGGGAGCGTGGACGAACTCGCCCGCGCCATTGAGCACGTGACCAGGCACCCCGAAGAGGCGGCGGCAAGAGGCCGAAGGGCGCGGGAGCGCTGCATCGAGCTTTACGATACCCGCGTGATGGAAGCACGGCTTCTGGAGTTGGTAAAGCCTTTCGAGTAAATACAGGGGGCCGGCGAGGGCTGAGCCCGCCGCGTGGATTTTTTTTTCAGAAAACAGGAGCCCGCATGGGTGGGGTGCAAAGAGCGAACAGAGAGGCTGCGTGAAGATCGCCATCATCAGGCAAAAGTACGTCAACTATGGCGGAGCCGAGAGTTTCGTCCAGCAATACACCGAATGGCTGGCGGAGCATGGGCACGAGATCCATATATTCGCCCACCGGTGGACCCCCTCGGCGAAGGAGAACATTCATCTGCGGCCGGTCCCCGTGCTCACGTTCAATTCCCTCCTCCGCACGCTGTCGTTTGTCTGGAACGCGGCGCGGGCGGTTCGGCGGGAAGAGTTCGATGTTGTCCAGAGTCACGAAAAAACCTGGTGTCAGGATGTTTACCGCGCCGGAGACGGGTGCCACCGGCAGTGGCTTGTCGAGCGCGGCAGGCACGCGCCTTTCTCTAAAAGGCTGTTGACCGCGCTCAGCCCGCTTCACTGGTTGATCCTTGCGCTGGAGCGCCGCCTGGTGATGGACCCGGGTCTTAAAAAAATTGTCGCCATCTCGGAAATGGTGCGGCAGGATTTTCTCCGGCATTACCCCATCGCCGAAGATAAGTTTGCCGTGGTTTATAACGGCGTGCCCCTCAAGCGTTTTCATCCCGGCAACAAGGCGCGCTTGCGAGCCTCGGTGCGCCGCGAGCTCGATACCCCGGAAGAGGAGGTGGTGATCCTTTTCGTCGGCTCGGGGTTCGAGCGCAAGGGGCTGAGGTTTCTGCTCGCATCGCTTTCCCGCCTGGAAAAGCGGGGATGGCGGCTGTGGGTGGTGGGCAAGGGAAAGCGCCGGAGCTATCTGGAGTTCGCGGAGGAGGGCGTGCGGGACCGGGTTCACTTCCTCGACCCTGTCGACGATGTCGAGAAGTATTACGCCGCGGCGGATCTGTTCATTCTGCCTTCCATCTACGAACCGTTCGGCAACGTCTACCTGGAAGCCCTGGCGTCGGGCCTGCCGGTGATCGCAAGCAGGATGAGCGGGGCGGCGGAGATCATCGAGCACGGCGAGGACGGGCTGATCCTGCAAGACCCCGCCGACACGGACGAGATCGCCCGCCACATTGGCACGCTATTCGATGAAGAAACGCGCGCGCGCATGGGCCTGAAGGCGCGGGAACTGGCGGAACGGTACACGCCGGAAAGAAACGCGCGGGAGATGCTGGCGATCTATGAGGATGTGATCCGCTCCCGCTAATGGAGCAGGGCCGTTGCCGGAAAAATCACGCTCTCAACCTTGGAGCAAGCAATAAATTCCTCTCAAGGTAAATTCTAAAGGATAAAGAATAGAAGGGGGAAAATCATGTTTCGGGTGTGGTTTTCAGGGCATCGTTAAACATGCCGATCAGCCGTTCGGTATTTTTATCCCAATCGAACTCAAGAACCTTTCGTCGCCCGTTTTCCGCCAGGCGGCGCAGACGCTCTTCATCGTCCAGAAGGGAAGCCAGGTTTGCCGCCAGTTTTTCCGGGTTGCGGGGCGGGGAGACCAAGGCTGTTTCTTCGTGGATGGCGTAATCGCGGCAGCCGCCCGTATCGGTGGTCACCAGGGCCGCGCCGCAGGCGAGGGCCTCCATGCCGGGCAGGCCGAACCCTTCGTGCCAGCTGGTGCAAAGAAAAATGTCCGCCGATGCGTAAATTTTTCGCAAGGCCTCACCGGTGGGGCGGTAGTGATATTCGAATTCGAAACCCGCCTCGGCATACAGAGGGCGAGGGTCCTTCATCTTTTCGCCGAACACCACCAAGTCGATTTCTTTTCCCATCTCACGGACCTGGCGCACCGCGGCGATGCCGTCCTTATAACCTTTCCATTCGTAATTATGGTGCAGCATCAAAACCCGGCGTGGCCGGTTCCATGTTTTGTTTTCGCAAAAAAACTGCGCGCGGTTGACCGGGGTGATGAACACCTCGGACGTCTGCTGATAATCAGTTTCGAGAATGGTCTTCAGCCAGGTGGAAACGACGATTTTGTTAAACGGCAGGCGATAGGTTCGCTCCGCGTCGTTGCGGTTGCCCGACCAGAGGCTTTCGTGGTGCTGGATGAAATAAAATACTTCGCCCTGGGCCGGGCGGCACTCGGCGGCGAACTCGGCGGTCTGCCAGGCCGTGGCCACCAGGATGTCGGCATCGGGCAGCAGGCTGGTGTCCAGCCTGGGCAAAACGTCAATGGGAATTTGATTGTCGAACCAGTCCACCGTGCTTGCCGGCAGGGTTCGAACCTGCTTGAAGTGAGCCACCAGCCTTCTTAGCAGGCGGTACCACCGCTCTTTTTTAGGCAGGACGACAAGGTGGACCTCATGGCCGCGGGCGTGCAGGCGCTGCGCGTATTCCAGGATCACCCGGACCCCGCCACTGAGACGGACATGCGGTAGAAGAAAGAAGATTTTCACGGACAGGGTTGGGAGATTGGAAGTTTAATTTTGATTTTCACGGGGTCATGAAAATAAGCGGGTTCGTATTTGGGCCTCGAACTTGCGCCGGGGTGGGCTGGTTTTGCCGCCCTGACTTCAAGCTCGAAAGCCGCCTCAACCAATGGGTACGCTACTCGGAGGGGCTCAATGCACCTCGCGTGAATTTCCGATACCCGTGATCAATATACTCAACGTTTGTAAATCGATTTTGAACGTTACTGAAACCATTTCTATGGGAAAAGATGAGAGGATATGAGATGAAGCTGTTGAATTTGCCTTGTGCATGCTCTCGGTAAAAGACATCCACAATCTGCATATTCGGCTTATTTCCCGGGATGTTATCCAACAGCCCCAACTCGCTGGCGCATCGGATAACATCCGTTCCTGGCCGGTCCCCGTCCTTTTCTGTTCTTGAAATGTATCTTTAAGTTGCCCGACACTGGCCTGGAGTCCACCTCGCGGCGTTCTGGCACTCCATAATGAATTTATCGTGTTATCCAACTTCTGACTTCGTTCCGGGCTATATCATTTCCTCGCCATCATCCCCAGTCCTTTTGCGATAGCTAAATTACTCGCGGTGGAAACCGCCGCAGAGATCGAAGGTTATTTTTTCTTTAACCAGGCGCAGGGCCAATGGGTGATATTCTGATCGAGGTTGCTTTCGTTAAATTGCCAGGGAGGGGTTTCAAGGACGAATTCCGGGTGCTCCGAAATAAAGTTCTCCACTGCCATTACCGGATTATCCTCTGCCCAATCTTCTTTTCCTCGGGGGACATCATACAGATCCTGCATAATTCCATCGGTCGCAACTATGTAGGAGCCCTGTGTCACCAGATCCCCATATGCCTGCAGCTCACCCAGCACATGCTGCCTGCTGTGATTGGAGTCGAGAATAACCAGGGTGGTTTCCCCGGGTTGTATCAGGGATTTGACTTGTTCCACGATCTCCGGCGCGATCGAACTGCCTTCCACGAGGGTGATGTATGGGGATAAATCGTGCTCTTCGATGGCCTTCCGGTTATGTGGGCGAATTTCGATATCAATTCCGATAACTCTCCCCTTCCCCAGAGCTTTGCACAGGCTGGCGGAAAATATCAGTGAACCGCCGTGTGCGACTCCGGTTTCAATGATGACATCCGGCCGAAGACTGAAGATCACTTCCTGAGTTCGAATCATGTCCTCAGGCAGTTGGATCACCGGCCTGCCCATCCAGGAGAAGGTGTAGGTATATTTTTGATTCCATCCCATCTTCAGCCACTGCCGCGAAATCAGCTCAAACGCTTCCTTGGAGTAGAGGTCAATTTCTCGACTCTTGTCATTGGTTTCCAGTAACAGGGTCTTTTTTTCGGAATCGATCGTCAGTTTCATTTTTTCCTCTGTAAAGCCTTTCGCGGTTAGGCAGGTTTATTTTATTTGCCGGCGAGACTTTTCCACCAGTTTATAGTCCTATTCAATCCTTCATCCAAATCGATTTTGGGTCTCCAGCCTAATTGTGTAAATAATTTCTGTGTGTCGGCCACCAAAACCGGCGGTTCGCCCTCCGGCGAGGGCAGGGCACCGAAGTGGACCCGTCGTGACTCTCCCAGCTTTTCAGCGGTATGTGAAATAATTTTTTTAATTTTGACCGGTTCTCCGGAACCAATATTTATAGGCCCCTCTACATTGCTTTCCAAGAGGGCCGTGAACGCTTCCGCCGCATCGGAAACATATAGATAATCCCTAATTTGATTACCATGAGAGCATTGCGCAGGCTTTCCTTCAAGAAGAGAATTGATCACCGACGGAACGAGCCGGACAGGGTGCTCAAATGGACCGTAGACGAAAAAAATACGCCCCCAGGCGCTGCTTATCCCGACCTGTTTGCTGTAAGCACTCAACAGGGCCTGCAAGGAGTTTTTACATACTCCATACAACGATTTGGGGAGCAAGTGGGTTATGGTTTCCGAAAAGACGCCTTGATTCCAGTCGTACTCGGCACAGCTTCCGGCCATAACGATTCGCTCTCCACCTCTTTCGGCAAACTCTTGCATCAGGTTAAGGCTGGCACGCACCCAGCGGATATTTTCTGTGGAATGCCAGTATTTCCCCGGCTCCGCATACCAGGCAAAATGAAGAAGGTGCGTGGGTTGGATCAAATCGATCAATCTCTTGATTTGGCCAGGGGCTAAAAGATCAGCCTGATGCCATTTGATATTTGAAGTATTGTCTTCGGGGGGATTCCGGCAGACGGCGTTGACCTCAAAAGCTTTGTCATTAAGAAATGGCAGGCAATGGCGGCCGATAAACCCTGACGCACCCGTCACTAGAACTTTTTTCATCCTTCAAAGCCGGGATATTGCTGGTCTTTTATGGAGATTATTTTTTCGTAAATTGGCCATTCGATTCCGAAGGCCGGGTCATCCCATCGAATGCCACGGGCGCTTTGCGGGCGATAGAACTCTGACATTTGGTAAAACATCTCGGTCTCATCCTGAAGGGTCTGGAACCCATGGGCAAAGCCTTCCGGGATATAAAGTTGGGTGCGATTTTCCGCCGAAAGCTCGACCGCCATCCATTTTTTGAACGTGGGGGAATCGGTGCGCAAATCAATGATAACGTCATAGATCGATCCCTTGGTCACGCGAATGAGTTTGGCTTCCTCATAAGGTTTTATCTGGAAATGCATCCCCCTCAAGGTGCCCTTCCGCCTGTTGAACGAAATATTGCATTGCGCCAGATTGGGGTTCAGGTTGTTCGATTGGAATGTTTCGCGGCAGTACGTTCGGGCGAAAAAACCTCGCTCGTCCTCAATCCGTTCTGGTTCGATGACGAAAGCGCCCTTCAAAAATGTTTCCTTGAATATCACTACAATATCTTCAGCTTGGGCAGGGGGACAACAAACCTTCCCCCCCATTCCCGGATCAGGCTCATCTGATCCATGATTTCGTTTTGAATATTCCAGGGCAGGATGAACAGGTAATCGGGCTTTGTTTCTCTTATTCGCTCCGGAGGAAAGACCTGGATATGCGTTCCCGGCAAAAAACAACCTTGCTTGGCTGGGTTCCGGTCCACTGCATAATCGATGAAATCCTTCCCAATGCCACAATAGTTAAGAAGCGTATTGCCCTTGGCGGCGGCGCCATAAACCACGATTGACTTGCCCTCTTGTTTGAGGTCTATCAAAGCGGTAATAATTTCGCGTTTCTTGTCGCGCACCTTTTGTGAAAATGTTTCATACGCCTCAAGCCGATTCAGCCCTGCCGCTACCTCCAGTTCCCTGAAGCGGTTCAGGCTTTCAGAGGGCGGAAACGATTTGGTTCCTTCATGTTTGACAAAAATACGTAAGGAACCGCCATGGGTTTTGAGCTCTTCCACATCGAACAACACTAGCCCGTGTTTTTCAAAAACCTTTTCCAACGCTACCAGGGAAAAATAGGAAAAATGCTCATGGTAAATCGTATCGAATTGAGTCTCATCCATCAACCGGAGCACATGAGGGAACTCCAGGGTCAGAATCCCATCCGCTTTAAGGAGGATCCTAAGTCCCTCGACAAAATCATGCAGGTCGGGAACGTGAGCCAAAACATTGTTTCCCAGAAGAAGATCTGCTTGCTTCTTCTGCTCCACCAGCTGTTCCGCCAGAGCAATACCAAAAAAATCCGTGACCATGGGGATGCCTGAATCCTCCGCCACCTGGGCGACGTTTTTTGCAGGTTCGATCCCCAGAATCTGAAAGCCCCTTTCTTTAAAATTTTTGAGAAGGTAACCATCGTTGCTGGCCACTTCTATGACCCTGCTGGACGGGGCAAGTCCAAAGCGCTTCACCATCATCTCCGTATACTGACGCGCGTGTTCAAGCCACGTTTGGGAGTAAGAGGAGAAATAGACGTAATCGCTAAAAATATTTTCCGGACTTTCATATTCTTCCAATTGAACTAGAAAACAAGCTTCACATACGTAGGCATGGAGTGGATAAAATGCTTCGGACTGTTTCAGTTGTTTGGCTTTCAAAAACGAATTTGAAAGAGGAGTCATTCCTAAATCACAAAAAGTGACTCTTAGGACTTCGCCACAGGATCTGCATGTTTGGAGAGGGATATTCATGCTAGAGATTGAAATCGGTTGATCTGTTCTTCGGTGATCTTTCTCAGGTTGCCTCGGTTCTCAAAGACCTTATACCACTCCACAGTCCAACCCAATGCTTCCTCCAGGTTAAGCCGAGGTATCCAGTTGATGTGAATATTCGCCTTTGAGCAATCCAGTCGAAGGGTCTTTGACTCATGGGGGTGCGCTGTGGAATCGAGTTCCCAGGAGGTGTTGTCACCCCAGATTTTGACAAGACGGTCAACAATCCAGGATACCTTTTGTTCGTCCTTTCTAAGCGGGCCAAAATTCCAGGCGCCCGAAAACTCCGCCGGCTTTTCCCATAGATGTTCCGCCAGGACCAAATAACCATTGAGGGGATCTAGAACGTGCTGCCAGGGCCGGATGGAATCCGGGTTGCGAATGGTCACGGCCTGTTTTTTCAAAAAAGCATTGACCATATCCGGAATCAGGCGATTTGGGGCCCAGTCGCCTCCTCCAATCACATTGCCGGCCCTGACCGAAGCAATACCCTTGATATCTGCCTGAGACGTCCGGTTTTCAAAAAAGGAGTGGCGATAGGCGGCGGTCACCAGTTCCGCACATCCCTTACTGCTGGAGTAAGGATCCAGGCCACCGACAGGTTCATTTTCCCTATAGCCCCAGTCCCACTCTTTGTTCTCATAACATTTGTCACTGGTTACAACTATCACCACCCGGGTGGGTGAGCAACTTCTGACTGCTTCCAGCAGGTGAGCCGTTCCCATGACATTGGTAGCATAGGTTTCCAAAGGTTGATTGTAGGAGGGAATTACCAGCGATTGGGCCGCCATGTGGATCACGATATCCGGTTGGCTTTCTTTCAACGCGGAAGTTAAGCTCTCCAAGTCGCACACGTTGCCGACGATGGAATGCATTCCTTTCGCGACCCCCGCTCTTTCAAAAAGATTAGGGTCCGTCAAAGGTTCCAGAGCATAACCGGTTAACTCGGCACCAAAACCTTGCAACAATAAGGAAAGCCAGCTCCCCTTAAATCCCGTATGTCCGGTGATAAATGTTTTTTTTCCTTTCCAGAAGTCGGGATTCATCGCCAGATTTTCCAGGGGGCATTATTGGATTGCCATAAATCTTCCAGGTAGTTTTTATCGCGCAGGGTATCCATGGCATGCCAGAATCCCTGGTGAGTGTATGCGGACAAGTTTCCCTCGCGGGCGAGAGTCTCAAGAGGTTTGCGCTCCCAGACTGTTTTATCGCCGTCGATATAGTCCAGAGTCTGTGGAGACAGCACAAAAAAACCTCCGTTGATATACCCTCCATCTCCTTCAGGTTTTTCCTGAAAGGTGGTGATCTTGTTCCCCTGCAAATTGATTGCGCCAAATCGACCGGGTGGCTTGGTGGCGGTGAGGGTGGCGAGGGTTCCCTGCTTTTTATGAAAAGCGATGAGTTGGTTGATATTCACATCCGCCAAGCCATCTCCATAGGTAAAACAAAAATCCGATTGATCCAGGTAGTTTTTGATTCTTTTCAATCTTCCGCCGGTCATGGTCTCTTCCCCGGTATCCACCAAAGTCACTTTCCACGGTTCGGCCGTGTGCTGATGAACCTCCATTTTATTTTTGGCGACATCAAAGGTGACATCGGACATGTGCAAAAAATAATTGGCGAAGTACTCTTTGATCATATAGCCCTTAAACCCCAGGCAAACCACGAAGTCATTCAATCCGTAGGACGAGTAAATTTTCATGATGTGCCAGAGAAGTGGTTTGCCGCCAACCTCCACCATGGGCTTGGGGCGCATCTGAGTCTCCTCGCTGATGCGAGTGCCCATTCCTCCAGCCAATATAACAACCTTCATAAGTCAACTATCAACATGAATGATCCGGATGAAAATTGCGTTATGAAAAACCGCGATTTTATGTCTAAAAAAGAGGGAATAGTGCGGCGTAAAGGAAAAAACTGGAACAGCTCTAATCGTATTATAATGTTGAGAATATCATACCTTATGATATAAAAGAAAGAAGGCCGATAGATTAGATTTTGTCAATTCAATATTTTTAACATAATTTCCTCAATAAATATAGATGAGTTTGCCGGGAAAAACCTTCTCAAATAAGAGCCTGGGCTTTCTCTTCAAACGGGTTTTACGCCCGATCATTTTCAAACAAGCTGGCCGGTTTCGAGCCATCCCCAATAATTCAGCCAAAACCAACGACCCCCCATGGATAACCCTTTAATTTCCCTGCTGGTTCCTACCCGAGAACGGTGTCATACTCTTCAGTATTCCCTGCAAACAGCCTTAAATCAGAAAAGCACGAATTATGAAATTATTGTCAGCGATAATTTCAGCCAGGATGATACCAGAAAAGTCACCGAAAGTTTCAACGACCCCCGAATCAAGTATTTTAATACGGGAAAACGTTTGTCCATGTGTGAAAACTGGGACTTTGCCTGCGAAAAGGCCTCCGGAGAATTCATCATCATAATTGGCGACGATGATGGGGTGATGCCCGGATCCATCGATTATCTCGAAAATTTCATCAAGGAAAATCCTTCAGACATTTATTACTGGGACAACCATATCTACACTTGGCCAAAGCAGGGGAAGCAAGCTGAAATCAATTATATTGCCGTCAGAGAAAATCCTTCTCCGATGAATGTGCAAAAGATGGTGCGTGAAACCATCACCTGGGGAACCAATAAAATTGCACGGCTGCCAATGGTTTACCACTCAGCCGTATCCCAAAAAGTCCTGAATAAAATTAAGGAAAAGACAGGTAAAATTTTTCATTCGGTCAATCCGGATATCTTCTCTGCTTATGCCTTACCTGTTTTTACCAACAGGGCCATCAATTTGGGCCGAGTCATCACCGTGAGCGGAAGATCGCCCAAGGCTAATAGCAGTGGGGACGATGCGATTGTGGAAAGGTTTCTTAAGGAATTCGGAGATTATCAATGGCATCCGAATCTCAATACAAAATGGCCTCGGTACGTGTATTTTCTCCTCGATACCATCCTGGTTGCCATGGAACTTTTTCCCGAGTTTTACGGAGATATCAAGTTTAATTACAGTGCAATGTGGGCGGTCTGTAGAAAAAAGGTGGGGAAAAACGTGCTTGAAATTATCCGGTCCCGCAAAGAAATCAGGAAATATCACTCCTTCGATGTTGCGATATTTCTGTCATACTTGGCCGGTCATTATCTGTCGGGGCCCTGGGAACGTTTGTCTGGGAGAAAGGCGCGCATTGCCAGAAGAACAATCAATCGGGGGAATCCCCCCAATAATATCCTGGAATTTGTTAACTTGGTGGCGGAAGTTTAAAGTCTTGTCGGTTACGTTCCCCTTCTCCCTTCCTATTGCCATTATCCCACAATATTCTGTAGGGGCCATGGATTGCCATCTTTTTATTAATGCTCTTCGAGAGCCTTCCTGTCCCTTGGCATTCCAGAGAAGACACTTTTCATGGAGCTACCCATTATGGTAGTCGGATTCCGCCAAGTTCTTGCCATGGAGAGACCATAACCTTCTTTTTCCATACAGAATGCCGTTCTTAAGGCGACCTTCTTCAATAAGATTTCCATCGCCATCAAGGAATTGTTTTACCTCTATGTCTTTAGATTTATGCGACATAAGTAATTACCTGGCGAGAAAAATCTATAAATGGAATATATTTAGGCGGTTCTTATGAATCAGGATTCCCACCATTTCTATTATATGGGGCGCGTCGAAACGACGCTCGTGGTTGGAATGCTTTAACAACTCTCATCATTAACCCTTTCCATTGCCTTCTTCACCGGAAAATAAATTATCCGCTTTATCGTCCTTTCTTCCAGGCCAGCCGCAAAGTCTGTAAAGACTCCACCAATGCCTCCTACAGCGAAGCCCACGCAGCACCTTCAATAGTGCCAACTCCTGGTGAAACGTATGTTCCAACATTTGCTCCTGAAGCTTCGCCAACCTTGCATTCCACCACGGGCACTCCCGTCTCCGTCTGCTGCATGGCAAAGGCATCTGCCCCCTCAGAAAATCGCTTCTTCAAGGCAAAATCCCGCATTTAAAACCGCAATTTTACCCTATTACTAAACCTTCAACCTGTACAGTTTTCAAGGCAGAGGTTCCTTACTTTACTTCGAATGCGTGCCGTCGCAGAAGGGTGGGTTGCCGGTTTTTCCGCAATCGCAGATGGCCATACGTTTATTGTTTTGGACCAGGAACTCCGTGGGGGTTTTGCCGGTGTTCTCGCGGTCGTGAGCGCCGTCGCAGTAAGGTTTATTGGCGGATTTCCCGCAGGTGCAGTAATATTTGAGGCCGGGGGTTTCGTCGATGATATGGGGCGAATTCTGGTAAGCCATGGCATCCCCTTGTGGAATGAGTTGTCGGAGTAGCGGTATCGAAAATCGCAGATAACTTATCGGTTGTCAAATAAAAAGGCCGTGGCTCGAAAGGCGGAGTGTGTGCGGTTTCTGCAATGTAATTTGATGCCCAGGGGCCGGCCATGAAGGTGCTGGTCACCGGGGCCACCGGGTTCATCGGCCGCGAGCTTGCACAAAAGCTTGCCGGGCGCGGGCACTCTCTCGTCGTGCTCACCCGCGACGCCCGAATGGCGGGGGTGCGCCTGCCGGTGCGGGCCGAAATCCACCGCTGGAACCCGGAGCGCGGAACCTTCGACCCTGCCGCGCTCGAGGGTGTGGACGCGGTGGTGCATCTCGCCGGGGAGAACGTGGCGGAAGGGCGCTGGACCGCCCGCCGTAAGCGGGCCATCGCGCGTTCGCGGGTGGAGGGCACGCGCCTGCTCGTTGCGGCCATGCAAAAGCTTGCGCGGCCTCCCCGGGCTTTCATCGTTGCTTCGGCAGTGGGCTATTACGGCGATGGAGGCGACACGATTTTCGAAGAAAGCTCCCCGCCGGGAAGCGATTTTCTGGCCCGGGTATCAGCGGAAAATGAGGAAGCGGCCAGCGTGGCCGAGGCCCTGGGCGTGCGCACGGTGGCCATGCGGATCGGCGTTGTGCTGGGCCCGGAGGGCGGGGCGCTGCGTTTCCTGCTGCCGTTGTTCAAAATGGGGCTGGGCGGCCCGGCCGGTTCGGGCCGGCAGTGGATGAGCTGGATTCATCTGAAGGATCTGGCGGCCCTTTTCGTCCATGCGATCGAGGACGATGGCTTGCGCGGCGCGATGAACGCCGTATCGCCCGCGCCCGTCACCCATCGCGATTTCAGCCGCGCGCTCGCTCGCGCGGTCCGCCGGCCCGCTTTCCTGCCCGCTCCCGCTTGCGCGCTGAAGTGGTTTCTCGGCGAGCGCAGTGAGCTTCTGCTGGCCTCGCAACGGGTGGCGGCCAACCGGGCGCTCGAGTCGGGTTTCCGGTTTTCCCATGCCGATCTCGCCGCCGCCCTGGGCGATCTTGCCCGTGCGGAGGGGCACGAATGGTCGCTGGAACAGTGGGTTCCCGTGCCGCCAGCCCGCGCTTTTGAATTTTGCGCCGATGCGGGCAACCTGGAAGCTCTGGCGCCTCCTTACATAAATTTTCGCATTCTGCGGGTTTCCACAGACGGCCTGGCCGATGGCACGACGCTGGATTACCGCCTCAGCCTGCACGGAATCCCCTTTCGCTGGCAATCCGAAATTTACGACTGGCAGCCGGGGTTGCGGTTTTCCGACCGGCAGTCGCGCGGGCCTTATACGTTCTGGCGGCACCGGCACGAGTTCGATGCGAAGGACGGCGGCACGGTCATCCGCGATCATGCCCATTACAAGATTCCGCTGGGCGTGCCGGGGGATTTCCTTTTGCATTCCTTCATCCGCGCCGACCTGGAAAAGATCTTTCTCCACCGCCGGGAGAAAATCGCGCAGCTTCTGGGAGGGGAGGGCTGAAACGGCTTGCGCGTTGCCGGTTGAGGCTTGTTGTCGCCCCGGGGTTTTTGGCGGTGGCGTTATTCGCCACTCCGGCCGGCCTCTGATCCGCAACCTGCGGACTGAGATCAGCCCGGCACCCGCAGGCTGAGACAGGTCACCCCGCCATCGGCCTTTTCAAATTCGGTCATTTCCAGCTCCACCACGCGAAAACCGCGCTTGCGGATCTCTCCCGCAACGCGGCCGAACCCCGCCGGCATCAGCACCGTTTCACCGAGGGCCAGGCAGTTGGCGGCGTAGCGCTCCGCCTCGGATACCACGATCCAGTCCAGGCCCTTGAAGGGAGCGGTGTCCACATGGGCCGGGTGGAGGACGAGCACGTCGCGGCCGAGGTACGTGACGGACGTTTTAAGATGCAGCCCGCAGCGCACCGCCACAGCCGTCACGGGTTTTTGCGCGTGGTGGGCGAGCGCCCGCGCAGCCTCCCGGTTGCTGCGCCGGGACAGGCCGACAAAGAGCGCCCGCGGGGTGTCCATGACGTCGCCGCCGTCGAGGGTGGCCGGGGGGGCAAGAGTCTCGATGCGCCTGAGGGGGCGAAGCGCTTCCGCCACCGAGGCCGTCTCGGGCCGCCGCGCCACCTCCCGCATCGGGCAGATCAGCGCATGGTCGGCGAAGATCACCGCCGTGTCCTCGACGAACGGGCCGTCGGGGAGCGCATCGTCCGGCGGCAGGAATAGCAGGTGGGCGCCGGCGGCCTTAAGGGCGCGGGTGTAGGCGCGGTGCTCAAGGAGCGCGCGCTCGAAGTTGAGTGCGTTTTTTCCCGGGTGCGTGGAAATCGCGCGAACGAAAGAAGGGGAGGGTTCTCTCACCAAAGCGGTGAGGGGCGGCGGGTGCTGCGGGTCAGTCAATGGTGCGCACGTTCATCATGCGGGAGAAGTAGAGCATCGGCAGATCAGGCTTGCAGGATTTCAGGGTTTTCTTGATCGCCTTACTGGGTTTCAGGCCGGTGGCGGTATTTTCGGGGCGCGCCACATAGGCGAAACCGTTGACCATGTTGAAATCGTGCCGGGTGAAGCGGAATACCTTGCGCAGGGTTTCTTCGGGGTAGTTGTGGATCTCGTCCAGCCGGGGCAGGAACGAATCGTCCATCTCGTAAAGCACGCCATACAGCATGCCGTCGCTATCGGGCGTGGGTTCGATGTTGGTCAGGCCCAGGCCTTCGGGGCTGTCCTTCTCCTTCGGGATTCGATTGAAAACCACCTTCCAGGCCGAAAGGGTGACGGTGGTCCGGGCCAGGCACTCCAGGCCGTGTTGGCTGAAGATGTCTTTGTTCATCAATTCGCCGTAGGCGAAGAAGTTGATCACATTTTTCATTTACGTGCTCCCGGGGATAAAGCGGTTATGCTCGAAGGGTTCGACTTCCGAGGCGGGTCCTGTTGCGGCAAAAGGGTTGCTGGTGTAAATGTTGTATGTTACTATAACGCCATCTGCCCCACATTATTTTTTCTTTGGATTACCCTGTAGAGTATTATATAACGATTGTTCGGTTCTGGCCCGTATGTTTTTCCAGACCGCGTCCGACTTTTGATATTTCCTGCCGTGTTGCCGGTGTGGAATAATCGCAACCCCTTATTTTCAGGAGTTTTTTATGGCTGGCGGAAAAGTAGTCACTTTTTCAGACGACGAATTCCAGGCGTCGGTGATTGAGAACGGCAAACCCGTTCTCGTGGATTTTTGGGCCGAATGGTGCCAGCCTTGCAAGATGCTCGCCCCCACGGTGGAAGAGGTTGCCGGAGAATATCAGGACACGGTCGTGGTGGGCAAACTGAATGTGGACGACAACCCGGCTACCGCCACCCAATACGGCATCCGCGGCATTCCCACGCTGTTATTTTTCAAGGATGGCAAGGTCGTTCAGCAGCTGGTGGGCGTGAAATCCAAGGCCGAAATCAAGAAAACCATCGAAGAGAATCTTCTGGCCTCCTCCTGAGGGGCCCCTTCGGCTTTATAACAAACCGGTGAGTGCGGTGGGCGGCGTGGATCAATGCGCTTGAGCCCGCCTGCGCCCCGGGGTTTTATCTTCCCGCCTTCGGGCGCACTCCCCCTCCACGCACGCAACGCAAAAACCTGTTGCCGGCTTCACCTGACCCCGACCGTGCGGCTCAGGCGGATTCGTAAACCGGCTTAAGCCCCAGGCTTTCAATCATCTCAATGTCTTTTTTCGGGTCCTGGCCCTTCGTGGTGAGGTAGTTGCCACCCAGGATGCCATTGGCCCCGGCGGCGAACAGGCGCTCCTGACCGTCGTCAAACACCTCCTCGCGCCCCCCGCAGACGAAAAGGTCCATTTCGGGCAGCACCAGCCTCAGCAGGGCAATGGTTCTTAACGCTTCGTAGGCGTCCATCAGACCCAGGTGCTCAAGGCCCGTTCCCTCGAGCGGTTTCAGGAAGTTGATGGGCAGCGAATGGGTTTTGAGGTCTTTGATATCGAAGGCCAGTTCCACCCGCTGGGAGTGTGTTTCGCCCATCCCGAAAATGCCGCCCACGCAGACCTTGAGCCCGGCCTCGCGCGCGTTTTCCACCGCCCGCACCTCATCCTCATAAGAGTGGGTGCTGACGATCTGTTCGAAATGGCTGGCGGCGGTTTCCAGGTTGTGGTGGCAGCGGTCCAGACCGGCGGCCTTGAGTTCCTTCAGGTGCTCCACCTGCATGAGCCCCAGCGAGCAGCAGACCTCGAGCCGGGTTTCGGCCTTGATGCGGCGAATGGCCTCGATGACGCGGTCGAGCTCGCGCCGGTCGTCGAGGGCGGTTCCGGAAGTGACGATGGAAAACTCGTTGGAGCCGAAGGCCTCGGCCTCCTTGGCGGCGGCGACGATCTCTTCCACTTCCATCAGCCCATACTCCGGGCTGGAGGTTTTGAACGCGGCCGACTGGCCGCAGAACGAGCAATCCTCCGCGCAGCGCCCGGATTTGGCGTTGACGATGGAGCAGATCTTAACGTCCTGGCCCTTGTATTTTTCGCGGATGCGCGTTGTGCCCTCAAAGAGCAGGTCGAGCTCCTCGCGGGAAAAGCTTTCGAGCGCAAGCGCCTGTTCCCGGGTGATTCCCTCGCCCGCCAGCGCTCGCTCCACCATGCTGTCGATCAGTTCTTTTCTCATCATTTCCTGAGGTTCCTGGGTTGTGCGGGCCATTATATAACCTTCCCGGCCCGGCGGCTAATCATATTTGAGCAGGTCTTGAAGATCCTCGATACGGGTGACCGGCCGCTGGCAGGCGCCCTGGCGGCAGACATAGGCGGCCGCCTGGCCGTTCACCGGGCCCTTGCCGGCCAGAAGGGGGATGTCCCGGCCCAGCCGGTCCACCTCTTCGCTGGTGGCGAAGGCGAACACCGCGTTGGGGAAAAAGCCGCCGCGAATGAAGCGGAGCATGCGTTCGGTCGAGGGGTCGTTTTTCGGCCCCACCACCGCCACTTCTTTAAGGCCGCCGAGGTAGAGGTGGAGCGCTTGCATCATGGCGGCGGAGTTGAGGCCGTATTCCATGAGTTCCTCGTGAAACGCGAGGAATACCTTTTCCGCCTTCGCGGCCAGGGCCGGGTCGGCCAGGTAGGCCGAGAGACGAAGCAGCACGAGGGCGGCGCCGCTGTTGCCCGAGGGCTCGACGCCATCGTAGCCGCTCACCTGGCGGACGATGAGGTTTTCGGCATCGCTCGCGGTTTCGTAATAGGCGCCCTCGGAGGCGAATTTTTCCTCGACGAGGCTCATCAGCTCGCGGGCATGGGCCAGGAAGGCCGGGTCCCACGTTGCCTCGTACAGGTCCAGGCAGGCGGCGGCGATGGACGTGTAATCGAAAAGATAGCCGTCGTAGCGGGCCTCTCCTTCGCGATAGCGGCGCAGCAGCCGGCCTTCCGGGGTCTTGAGCTTTGTGAGCACGAAATCCATCGCCCGCCGCGCTTTGCCGATGCGGTCCGCATCTTCGAACACGCGGCC
>QJZQ01000064.1 GCA_003246675.1 Nitrospirota bacterium
AGAGGTTGCCGTCGCGCAGGATTTCCAGAACGGCCTGTTCGTCCGCATCGGTCAGAATGGGCCACTTATGAGAGACCGGCAGGGCCGGATCAACGACGGGCTTGCCGCCGAGAAACGCGGGCAGCGTTTGAACGTAAGCTTTCATGAGTTCGTCTCCTTCATCATTAAATCGCTGGACGGGGTTGAGGCTCGCCGCCGGGTAAGCGGGCCAGGGAATTTGCGGATTCAATCAGGAGTTCGTCTCCGGGGAGTGGAGCGGCGGTTTTCCCCAGCGCCGCGCTCCACAAGGCGTCGACCCCGGCCGCGTATCGATCGAGAGCGCGGGTTCCTTCCTCCCGGTCGCCGCCAGCCAGGGCCGTGGCGAGCTTGAGAAGGTGGGGCCGGTTCTCATCCGCCGCCCCCAGCCCGCCCCGCGGCACCCACTGCGCCAGATTGGTGCGCCGCCTGAGATAATCCTCCAGCGTGCAGCACAATTCGTTTTCGACGCACCACGACAGGCTGGGGACGGTTTCCGCGAGCCCGGGAAAGCGAACCCCGGGCGCGGCTTCGGGGGGCTGGAGACCGTGGTGATTTTCCTCCTTCCCGGGCGAAGGCAAGGCGGGGCCGAGCGCCCGCGCAACCTTTTCGGCCAGGGAAACGCAACCGGTGAGCTTGCCGCCGTAGGTGGAGATCCACGGCACAGTGGCATCGCGGACCACGTGCTGGCGGCGCGACAGGTCGAGGGGGTAACGCTCGGCGTTGTTGTCTCCGGCGCGCACCGCCAGTGGCCGGATGCCGCATCTCAGCGACACGATGTCTTGCCGGGTGATTTTCTCGCGCAGGTTCTGGTTGTGATGGCGAATGAGAAATTCGATGTCGGCCTCGGTGATACGGCGGCCTTCTTCGATGGAGGCGACGGCCGTTTCCGTCGGCCCCCACAGTGCGACAGGGCCCCAGGGGGTGAGGGTGAGCGTATCGCCCTCTTCGCCCATCTCAAAGATCAGCGGATTCTTCAGGCCCTCCGGCCGGCGGAGGCCCAGGTACACCCCCTTGCTGAGCGCGTGCCGATACGGTGTCTGAATGCGGAAGGCGTGGTTGACGGTGTCGGTCCATACGCCCGCGCAGTTGACGACGGATTTAGCGCGCGTTTCAAACTCCCGTCCGCTCAGCGTGTCCTTGAGGTTCAGGGTCCAGAGCCGGTCTTGCCGGTTGAACGCGCCGCCCTCGAGGCCGCAGTGGTTGAGAGCCGTGTGCCGGGGCGAAATATTTCGGGTGATCCAGTGCAGGACGAAGCGGCTGTCGGAGAAACGCAGCAGCCCCTCCTCGTACACCATCGAGCCTTCCCGCAGGCCTTTGTGGAGGAAAGCCTGTTCCTCGAACTGGCTCTGGAAGCGGGGCGGGGTGCGCCGCCCCCGGCTGAGCAGCCAGTAGAAAGCGAGAGCGCACTGGACGAGCCAGCGGGCGCGCCCTGCCTTGCTGTCGATGAGGTAGCGGTAGCGGGCGGGCAACACCTCCTCCGGCATTTGCCGAATCATGCGGTCGCGCGCGAGGGAGAGTTTGCAGACGGTCGGCAGGTCGAGATTGCGAAGGTACAGCAAGCCGCCCCAGATCATCATGCCCGAGGCCTGGCTGGTGCCGCAGGCGAAATCGCCCCGGTCGATCAGAAGCACGCGCGCACCCTGACGCGAGAGCCGGTCGAACAGGCAGGCGCCGTTGATGCCGCCGCCGACGATGGCGACATCGAAGCCGCCGCGCCGGGCTTGCTCGAGCATGCGCTGTCTTATCTCCGGCGGGCGGAGGGCCGTGGTTTGCCCGGCGGCCCGGGGCCGGGGAGCCGATTCTGTTATTGGGGAAGCCATGGGAGCCTCCTTCCTGTATAGGGGGACAATTGATAAATAATAAATAATTTGATTAATATTTACTTAAAGGTCAAAAAAAATCAGGCTCCTTTCAGGCCCTGGGTCAACAGCGCGACCACCGCGCGCGCCTCTTCCTCCATGGCCTGGATATCCTGCCCCTGAATGCAGTGCGGATCGTGATATTTGGTCGTGGCCGCATGCACCAGCCGGGCGCCCGCGAGCACGCCGGGCAGGTGAAACTCCCCCGTGCGGTTGCCTTCGGCCAGAATCTCCGCCAGCAGGGAATGCTGCACCTCCAGATGCCGGTCGATGAGATCCCGCCGTTCCCGGTAAATATAGGTGACGAGTTCGTGGATCGCCGGCTGGTTCCGCATCTGATCGGCTGTAAACCGCAGCTTTTCCAGCACGAAGGCCTCCAGCCGCAGGACCGGTGTCAGACCCTGGCGCTGAACCACCTGGCGCAGCAGGCGCTCGGCCTCGGCGATGAAGCGTCCGGCGCAGGCGGCGCCGATGTCCAGCTTGCCCGGAAAATAGCGGTACAGGTTGCCGGCGGTCATACCGCAGTCCGCCGCAATTTCGGCGAGGGTGGTCTTGCCGAAGCCGTATTTCCCGAAGCGTTCGATGGCGCTGTCAAGAATGCGGCTTTTGATCTCGTCGGTGGTCTGGGTTGAATGCGTCATGACTCGGGTCTCGTTGTATTTGCTAAATAATATATAAAACATTTATTATTTTGTCAACCTTGATGGAGAAAATTTTCTTTCGCCGGGGGTCTAGATGTGAATGGGGCGGGCGCCGTGCTTTTTGTAAATCTCGAGGGAGCGTGCGTGGCAGGTCATCACGATCACCTGCCGGGGGCGGGCGAATTTTGCGAGAAGCTCGACCACGCGTTCGCCGCGGGCGTCGTCGAAATTGATGAACACGTCGTCCATGATGACGGGCAGGGGCTCCGAGCGTTTTTCATATTCCTCGATGAGGCCGAGGCGCATGGCGAGGTACAGTTGCTCGCGGGTGCCGCGGCTCATCTCCAGAATGCCCAGGCGGCCGCCCGAGTCATCTTCGATGACGAGGTCGCCATCGACGGGTTTGATGACCTTGACGTATTTTCCCCCGGTGATGGTGGAGAGAATGTCTCCGGCGGAAATCAGCACCTGGGGCTGGCGATCCTGTTCGTATTTTCCCCGCGCCGCCGCGAGAACCGCGAGGGCGATGCGGCCCGCCGCCCATTCGCCGGCCAGGCCGCGCAGCTGGTGTTTTTCCATCTCGAGTTCGGCCTGGGTTTTGAGCAGGTCGTCGTTCGAAGCCAGTTGTTCGACATGGGTCTGGGTTTCGCCGATGCGCCGATTCAAGGCGTCCTTCTGTTCTTGCTGGGAGGCCAGTTCGGCGGACACCCGCTCCAGATCCCTCTCCACCTCCCCGGGAACCAGTGTGCGGATGGATTCGGAAAAATCCGCAAACGCCTCGCCCGTACCCACGCGGGCCTGTATCTGGCGGACGGTGCCTTCGATGAGAACGCTCAGTTCCCGCCGCCGGTCGCATACGGCTTGCCGGCGCTTGAAGTCGTCCTCGCCGCTGGCGCCTGCGCTCTCTAGGAAACGCGCAAGTTCAGCGCTGTTCTCGGCGCGGCGTTTTTCCAGCCGGGCGATCTTGTCCGCCTGTTCCCGGCACTGGCTTTGGAGTGTGGCGGTCTCGCGCTGGTTTGCCCGGGCCGCCTCGAGCGCCTGGCCCAGGTGCTGAATTCGAGCCGGCAGGTCCTCCGGCGGCAGTTCGGGGCCGGAAGAAAAAGAGTGCAGGCGGCGGGCGGCCTGGCCGATGGTTTCCCTCATTTTAGCGAGGCGCTCGCTCAGCCGGTCTCTTTCACGAACCTGGGCCCGGATCTCGCGGACGAGGGCCGCCACCCGTTCGGCGTCCTGCGGCATAAGGCCGGGGGCCAGGTGTTTTTCCTCCAGCCACGCCCGCCACGTGGCGGCGAGCCCGGCGGCGTTTTGTTCGGCGCGTTCCAGGTTTTGCCGCAAGGTGATTTCCCGGGGGTCTTCCTCCGGCGGGCGCGGTTTTTCCCGGCGTTGAAGAACAAAGAGGCCCAGGCCGAACGCCAGCATCAACCCCATGGCGAAGGCGAAGAGCCGTTCTCCCGCAGCCAGCCCCCATAAAGCGCCGGCGGCCCCGGCCCCCAGGAGAGACCAGGCAAATAAGGCGACCCAGCCGGGGGCGTTCGGTTTTTGGGCCTGTCCGCTGGCCTGCTGTTCGCGGTGGTAGTTGAGCTTCTCCCTTGCGGCCCGCACCTCGCCCCGGGCCTCTTCCAGCGCTTGCTGCTGCTGCTGGACGGCGGCCCTTTCCGCTTCGGACCATGCGAAAGCCATTGCCCGCGCCTCGTCCCACTGCGGGCCGATCTGCCGGGCGTTTTCCTCGATGCGCGCGCTGACCTGGTCGCGGTCGCGTTCGAGAGTGAGGCGGTCCTTGAGGACGTTGCGAATTTCCTGCGTGGATTCCTTGAGCGCGAGGATTTCCGTCTCCTGGCCGAGCAGGTCCTGATCCACGGTGAGGCCCTCGAGCCGTTGCTCGGTGAGCTTGAGACCGTTTCGCTCGTCGTCGATTTGCCGGGCCAGGTTTTTTTCCTCGGATTTATATGCGGCGAGGGTTTCCAGGCCGTGCTCGGGAAAATCGCTGATGTTTTCGAGCGCCGCGAGCTCCTCTTTTGCCTGCTGTCCTTCGAGGGCCACGGGGAACAGGTCCACCCGCGTTTGCAGGGCGTGCCGGCGGGTTTCCAGCCGGTCGATTTCCTGCCTGAGCCGTTCGGCTTGTTGCCGCAGGTTGTCGAGCTCGCTCACTCTCTGGTCGTAGGTGCCGAGACCGTCCTGGATTTCCTGCACGCGCCGCGCAAGCTCGCGAATGCGTTTATAGGCCTGAGCGACCTTTTGCGCGGAACCCCGGGGTTTGAACAGGTCCTGGGTGATTTTTTCGATTTCGTTTTCCGCCTGGGCCAGGGACAGACTGCCAAGACCGGCGCCGTAGAGGCGGCTCTGGGTTTCCTTGTCGCTGAGCGAATCGAGGCTTTGCAGCTCGTCGATGGTGAAAGCGAAGATGTTGCGGAAGATATCTTTCGAGGCGTGGCCCAGGTAGCCGCCCAGGATGGCGTCGCCGTGCAGGTCGCCCGCCTCGGTGCCGATGATCACCGGGCCGCCGGAAGTTCCGGGCTGGCGCGAGATGTGGATCACCTCGCCGCCCCGGGTGACGCAGTGCAGTCTTCCGCCCTGGCCGGGGCCGGGCTGCATGCCATAGAAGTTGGTGTTCTCGCGGCGGTCGGGGAAGCCGAACAGCACCCGGCGCACGAGTTCGAGCAGGGTGGTCTTGCCCATTTCGTTGGGCCCGTGGATGACGTTCAGGCCGGGCTCGAAGGTTCCCACCTTCTGGTCGCGGAAGCGCCCGAAGCCTTCGATATAAATGTCACGGATTTGCATGGATTGACCGCCTCGAAAAATTCACCGGTGATCCACCAGCCGGTCGAGCACCAGGCTCTGGGCTTTTTCGATCCAGGCCGCCCGGTCGCTGGCCGTCATATCCTTCAGGAGGTTGTTCCCCCCCCAGTCGGCAAACAGCGGCGCCAGCGCTTTCTCGAGGGCCTCCGGGTGCTTGCCAACGGCTGCTTCCTGAAACAGGGTGACCACGTCGGCGATGAAATCCTGCCCCTGGCCGAGGGCGCGGACGTCGTAGTCGCCGCGGGTGTCCACCACCAGGTCCACGCAGACGAAGGGGTCGCTCGTCTCGAAATAATTCTGAATTTCCTCGCCGAGGCCCTGGCGCCCGCCCGTGGAGACGATCTCCGAATGCACCCGCGTACGCCCGGTGAGAGTGAGACGGACGACGAGGCCGCGCCCGCCCGCCTCCCCGGCGAGGGACTCGACGCGCGCGAGAATGGCGCGGAGGATGTTGTCCAGGGTCTCCTGGCGCGAGACGTCGAGCGTCTCGGCCTCGAAGCGCACCGCGTCGGTGGCGATGAAGCGGGCCTCGGGCGGCGCGCCCTGGGCCAGGGTCACCAGGTAGCAGCCCCGGGGGCCGGGTTCCCGGACGCTTCTCGCCTGCGTGTTGCCCGAATAGACAATCGCCGGAGAATCCGCCTGCACCACCTCGCGCGTGTGGATGTGCCCGAGAGCCCAGTAGTCCATGCCCGGCGCATGCAGCTCGGCGACGGTGCAGGGGGCGTAGGGGTCGTGCCCCGGCCGGCCGCCGACATTGGCGTGCAATACGCCGACGGCGAAGCCAGGATGCCCTTCGCGGTTGAAGAGGAGGGCCAGGTTTTCAGTCACATCGCGGCGGGGAAAGCTGATGCCGTAAATGTGGGCGAGCGTTTCGCCGTTTTTCATCACCGGATGCGCTTCGACGCGGTCGCCGGGGAACACGGTCACGAGGTCCGGCCAGTCGAGACGGTTCGACCAGCGGTCGAGAGGGTCGTGATTGCCGTGGGCGATAAAAGCGGGAATGCCGGCCCGGCTCAATCGCTCGAGCCCGCGACGAAACTTGAACTGCGCTTTCAGGCTGCGGTCGGCGCTGTCGTACACATCTCCGGCGATGATCACCGCGTCCACCCGTTCGCAAAGGGCGAGGTCGACGATGTTGTTGAACGCCTGAAAGGTGGATTCAAGCAGCTGCTCGGTGAGGCGCGGCTCGATGGCGGACAGGCCCTTGAAGGGGCTGTCGATGTGCAGGTCCGCACAATGAATGAAACGAAACGTCGTCATGAAGCCTTCCAAGGGCGGCGGCTGGTGTCGCGCCGCCGGTGTCACATGTTTTTTTCGATCGTCTGTACGATTTCGTCGCCGCGTCCCCGCCAGTTGAAGCGTTCCTTCGCCATGTACACCAGACGGTCGGTGGGCAGAAGCTCCATCTCATTGGGCGGCAGGAGCAGAATATCGGCTTCCGATTGGCGCTTGAGTCCGACAATCTCGGTGGGCAGGTTGAGGGCGACGACGGCCTGCTTGAGTTTGCCGAGAGTGATCATTCGACCGCTCCGGTTCCATTCGCCGACCGGGGTGCGGCTGATGTAGATCTGGCTGCCGATTCTGTTGGACGAAAGCTGGCTGTAAACGTTGAACACGCCCGGGTCTTCCAGCTCCTGCACCAGAAACCCCATCTGCAGGTCGATGGCGTTGATGCCGCCGTCGATGTTGAACAGCCGGAGGTTCTTCAGGGTGTCCGGGCGGCTGCAGGCGAGGATGGTAATGACCTCCGGCCAGTGCCTCTCGATGAGCCCGGCGGTGAGGGTGTTGGTGTCGTCGAGGGCGGGCTGGGCGGTGGAGGATAGAAAAAGGCAGGCGCGGGCGTGCGACATATTCGCCCGTTTCAGCGTATCCACCGTCGAGAGCGGGCCCCTGACGAAGCCGTCGATTTTTTCGTAAAGGTCGCCGGGAAATTCGGAGTCGTTTCCCGGGAGCGAATCCGCAATAACCAACCGCGGCGCATCCTTATACTCCGGGCTGAGGTCCAGCTCCTTGAGCAGTTCCTTGACCTCCTGGTAGGACGGCACATTCACGATGACCAGGTGCCCCTCTCCGCTGAAATTCCCTTCTCCCTTCATTTTTCGGCTCCTTCGTTTGATAGCTTTTTCGACGATGATGCCGGTGAACACCCCGAAACAGCCGATACCGAACATCGAGGTGAGCACCGTGATCACCCGCCCGCCCGTGGTTTTGGCGCTGTAGTCCCCGTAGCCGATGGTGGTGAGGGTGATGTAGGCGGTCCACAAGCCGTCGCCGAAGCCCGCATCGTCCTCCAGCCAGGCGAACACCCCCGCGAAGATGAAGATCATGATGATGAGCGCTATCACCAGAACGAGGGGCAGGCGCACTCCCGGGCGCAGGGAGGGGTGAACGATGCGTCTGATGATGGACAGTGGGATGATCATTAGAGTTCGGTTTTCATGACGCGGCCAACACCGGCATTTTATTATAGCGGGTTCTTGCCCGGAATAAGGGTTTTTTCCTTCCGGGCGGGCTCGGGCGCGGTGACGAAGGATTCGATGTATCGTCAGGGTTTTCCCGTTCGGCTACGGTTTCTTTACCCGCCCTTGCCGGACCGGCGGCCCGCCGCCGTTTTTTACGCGCGCGCCCGGCTTTCTTGTTCTTGCAACCCGGGTGAGCGGCCCTTATCCTTGAGCGGCGGGACGCGGAAATTATTATTTGGCTTACAGGACTCGGATCATGGAATACCGCCGCTTCGGGAAAACCAACGAAATGCTCTCGGTGATCACTCTGGGAGGAATGCGCTTCAAGCACGGTTGGGACGCTCCGCGCGAGCGCCTTCCCAAAGACGCCGTCGACAACTGCATCGACAGCACCCGGCGCGCGTTCGACGCCGGTATCAACCACCTGGAGACCGCTTACGGTTATGTGAAGGGCGAGCATCTGTTCGGTGCCGCGCTCCGGGAGATCGGCCGTCCGAGGGGCGAGTACAAGGTGATGACCAAGGGCGCGCCCATGACGGGAGTGGAAACCCGCGCGCTGGTGGAGAAGCAGCTGGCGGCGCTCGGCCTCGACTATGTGGATTTTTACGGGTGGCACGGCATCAATAACGAGGAGCGGTTTCAGGCGGCGGTGAAACCCGGCGGGCCGGTGGAGGCGCTGCACCGGCTGCGGGAAGAAGGGCTCATACGCCATATCGGCTTTTCCACCCACGCGCCGCTCAACATCATCCTCAAGGCGATCGAGACCGACCTGTTCAGCTTCGTCAACCTGCACTACTATTATTTTTTTCAGCGCCACCTGCCCGCGGTGCAGCGGGCGGGGGAAAAGGATCTGGGTGTTTTCATCATCTCTCCCAACGAAAAAGGCGGCATGTTGTGGAACCCTTCCGAAAAGGTCCGCGCGCTGTGTCAGCCGCTTTCCGCCATCGAGTTCAACGCCCGCTTCTGCCTGAGCCATCCCGAGGTGACCACCCTCAGCATGGGGATGCATGCCCCGGAACATTTCCGGCAAAACCTCGCGGCCCTTGGCGGCGGCGAATATTTTTCCGCCACCGACTTGCCGGTGAAGGAACGAATGGACGCCGTGTGGCCGACCATTGCCAGCCGCTGCACTCTGTGCGACGAATGCCTTCCCTGTCCGGAGGGGATCAATATTCCCGAGGTCCTGCGTTTCCGCAACCTGCTCCGCGGCTTCGATATGAAGGCGTATGGCCGGTACCGCTACAATATGCTGGAAGGCAAGGGCCACTGGTTTCCCGGCAGGTTCGCCTCGAACTGCACCGAATGCGGCGACTGCCTGCCCCGCTGCCCCGAGCGGCTCGATATTCCGCGTTTACTGAAGGAAACCCACCGCCGGCTTTTCAGCTTGCCCACCGTCCTCAGAAACCGCTTTGCCGATCTTCAGCGCCAGGGCCGGGCTCTTTTCGGAAAAATCTTTTTCCGGTGAGCCGGGCCAAAAAATCAGTTCCGGCCCGCAGAGGTTACGGCCTAAGTAATCGTTTATGAAAACTTTTGTGTCGACCCCATTGACTCCGCAGTCAATCTGGTCTAATATAGGAGGCATATCCAAGTAAATGTAAATGTCCTGAGCGCAATCGGTTATTAATCGGGTTCCTGAAGAACCCAGGCGTTTGAACCGGGTCCCTTTCGATGCAAGAACTGAACACGCAGTCCGGCCGAATTCTCATCGTCGATGATGAAAAGGGCAATATCAAGGTCCTGGAGCGTTTTCTCAAGGTGGCGGGTTACAGCCACCTGAAAAGCGTATCCGATTCCCGTCAGGCGGTGAACGCCTTCATTGAATTCCAGCCGGACCTGGTGTTGCTCGACCTTAAGATGCCTCATCTCGACGGGTTTCAGGTGATGGAGGCGCTCAAGCGGATCAACAGGGGCTCCTACCTTCCCGTTCTGGTGTTGACCGCGCAGCGCGACCACCCCACGCGGCTCAGGGCGCTGGAATCCGGGGCGAAGGATTTTCTCACCAAGCCCTTCAATATGACCGAGACGAAAATGCGGATTCAAAACATGCTCGAGGTCCGCATGTTGCACAATAAGATCCAGGAGCAGAACCAGCTGCTGGATAACCAGGTCAAGGAGCGCACCCGCGAGCTGGAGCGCTCTCGCCTGGAAGTCATCCACCGATTGGGCCGGGCGGCGGAATACCGCGACAACGAGACGGGCCTGCACGTCATCCGCATGAGTCATCTTTGTTTCCGGCTGGGCCGCGAGGTCGGTCTCACCGAGAACGAATGCGAGCTGCTTCTGCAGGCGAGCCCCATGCACGATGTGGGAAAGATCGGTATTCCAGATCAGATCCTGCTCAAGCCGGGCAAGCTTTCCGAGGAAGAGTGGGAGATCATGCGCATGCACCCCGTCATCGGGGCGGAAATTCTCTCCGGCAGCGACTCGAAGCTGATGCAGATGGCGGAAACGATTTCACTGACTCATCAGGAGCGGTGGGACGGCAGCGGTTACCCGCTGGGGCTCAAGGGCGACGAGATCCCCCTGGTCGGCCGTATCGTGGCCATCTGTGACGTGTTCGACGCCCTGACCAGCCGGCGCCACTATAAGGAACCCATCCCCATTCAGCAGGCGGTGGACATGATCGAGGAAAAAAGCGGGCAGGACTTCGAGCCCCGGCTGGTGGCGATGTTCAAACGCATCCTGCCCGACATGGTGGAAATCCTCGACCAGTTTTCCGATCAGGACCAGCAGGACCTCATCAAGGCGTTCAACCCCGCCCATCGCTGAGCGCCGCCGCGCTTCACCGGTAGTTGGTGAAGTTCATGGCGATGTCGAAATCCTTTTCCTTCAGGCCGGCGATCACCTCTTGCAGATCGTCGCGATTTTTGCCCGTCACCCGCACCTGATCGTCCATGATCTGCGCCTGCACCTTGATTTTCATTTCCTTGATGAACTTCACGATCTCCCGCCCTTTATCGGAGGAAATCCCCTGCTGAAGCTTGACCGTCTGCCGCACCATGCCGCCTGAAGCGGACTCGACATTTCCGTAAGACAGCGCCTTCAGGGAAACCTTGCGCTTCACCAGTTTGCCTTCCAGGATGTCGATCACCGCAGTGAGCTTGGAATCGCTGTCGGCGAGAAGCACGATCTGCGCTTCCTTGTTGTCCAGGGTGATCTCGCTCTTGCTGCCCTTGAAATCGAACCGCTGGCGCATTTCCATCGTCGCCTGGTTGACCGCGTTGAGAACCTCCGCCATGTCGGTGGTTGCGACGATATCGAACGAGCACTGTTTTGCCGCCATGAATTGAATCTCCAGTAATTGAATAAGGATGATGGGGGTCCGCTCCGGCCCGCCTGTGGCAATGTTCCGCTGCCTCTAACATAACATAGAGGCCGAAAGCTCCTCAAGGCGCTCCGGCCCCGGGGAGTTCCTCAGGCGCCTGCTGTTTTCCGGCACTGGTTCATGAGTTCCCGGGCGTTGCGGAAGTTGTCATCCTGATCGAGGACCTTTTCGAGGTAGGGCAGGGCCTTTTCGCAACGCAGGGTGGTGGCGTAGGCTTCGCCCATGAGAAATTGCAGGTTGATGTCGTCGGGCTCCGTGAGTTCGTAGCGGGTACCGTAGATGAGCACCTCGTTGGGCTCCCCGAGGCCGCGGTAGCTGAAAATGATGCTCTTGAGCAGCGGCAGGTTCATGGGGTCCTGCTCCTGCGCGGGCAGCGAGTATTTGAGAGACCTCAGGAACTCGTTCTTGATGTTGTAAAATTGCGCCACCGAATTGATAAGCCCCAGGTTGCCCGGGTCGGCTTCGTACTTCCCTAAAAGTTCGATGAGGCCGATCTCCTGCATCACCGTGCGGAGCTGGCCCGGGTTGCCCTTCACCGCTCTGTCGAAGAACTTTCGCGCCTCTGCCCACTTTCCCATCTCCAGATGGTTGTAACCCATGTACAGGTTGGCGAAGTTTTGCCCGGGTTCCAGGGCCAGAACCCGCTGGAGATACTCGCTGCTTTGCTCGTATTGAGCCATCTGGTAATACACATGGCCGAGGTTGAGAAGGGTTTCGAGGTCCTCGGGGTTCTGCCGGAGTTTCTCCTCCAGTTGAGCGATCTGGTCCCGGCTGGCCTGTAAATGGTAGCGGATCAAATCGTCGTCCTTCGCCAGGGACAAGGCTTTCAGGAGCTGGCCGCGGTTTGAGTACATGACGCCGCGCTGGTACAGATCCATCATCTCGTATTGACTCTCGAGTTCTTTCCGGTCCTCGGGTGTGAGGCTGGCAACGCGCCCGGCCAGTTGGGCGAACGGGACGCGGTTGAAGACCAGTTTTTCCCGGCCGGGGATGCCGATGGCTTTGCCCAGGTCCAGGTAAAATTCGATGCTCGGCCGGTTGTCGCTGATCACCGGCTGCCCGGCGGCGAGGGCGATCATCTGTTCCTCGAAAAACCAGATGTTGCTGAGGAAGGACGCGGCGCCGGGGATCTCGATATCGGCGAGCGCCTTCTTGACGGCCGGGTTCTCCATGCGTTGCCGGATTCGCTGATAGTCGAGCTCGATGGGCCCGTTCGAGCCAACGATCAGGACTTCGTTGGCGACCGGCATCCAGGCGATGGCGTTGGGAAAGACCGAGAGAAAGGTCTTGAGGTGCATCGCCACCTCCCTCTCCCCCTGGCTGTGCAGGGGAATCCATTGCGCCACGATGCCGCCGGGCCGCAAGCGGTTTTTCGTCAACTGGTAATATTCCTTTGTATACAGGTTGACGGTGAAGGCGGTTCGCGGCGGTGGCGGCTCGGCGGTGATGACGTCGTATTTTTTCCGTGTGGTGAGCAGGTGGTTTCTTCCGTCCTGGATGACGTAGCGGACTTTCGGGTTATTGAGCACGTCGTGGTTCTGTTCGGCGAACACCTTGCCCGCGCGGATCACGCTCGGCGAAAGTTCCAGGCTGTCCACCGTTTTAACCTCGGGGTGCAGCGTCGCGGCCCCCGTGGTTTGGCCGGTGCCGAAGCAGACCACGAGAACGTCCTCGGCCCGCTCCGCGAGGAGGATGGGCATGTGAGCCAGGAGTTTCATGTAGCGCGAGGCGATCATGTTCGACGCCGACATGGAGATGCCGTTGGTGATGAGGCGCTTGGCCTCCGGGTCGAGGGGGCCGTACTCGTCCTTGAACACGGCGACGGTGTCGGTGAGCCCTTCCTCGAAAAACAGGAGATTTCCGGGCGAGCGGCCGCCGGTGCTGTCGCGCATGAAAAACCGGTCGAGGAGGTTGGCCGGAATGGCGAACGCCACGAACAGCACGAGCCCCGCCGCCGCCGAGCCGATGACCAGGCGGGTCCGGGCGCCGGACGCCGAACCGGTGGCGAACACCCAGGCCGCCGTCAGCAGGTTGAGCGTGGCGATGAGCACCAGGCTGTCCTGGCTGCCGAGTTTTGGAAGAATGAAAAACCCGGTGAGGAGCGACCCGAGAATCGCGCCCAGGGTGTTGGCGGAATAGATTTGCCCCGTTCCACGGCCAATGCCCGCGTGCCCGCGCGAGATCAGCTGGATGAGGATGGGAAAGCACATGCCGATGAGCAGCGTGGGCACGAGCATCAGGCTCGCGGAATCGCTGAAATAGCGCATAAACGCCGCCGCCGGGTTCCCCAGGCTATAGCTGTTCCACGGTGGAGAAAGCAGCGTTTCCATATTGTAGATCGAGGCGATCACATACAACCCGGTTCCCGCCTGCAGGAAAACCAGCACCGCCCGCAGGTTGACGCGCCAGGCGGTGAGCGGCACCACCAGCAGGCTGCCAAGAAAGATCCCGATCAGGAACACGGCGAGCATCATGCTGAACGAATACACCGTGCTGGAAATACTGAACACCAGCAGGCGGGTCCACAGCACCTCGTAGGCCAGCGCCGTGAAGCCCGAGATGAAGGCGACGGCCATCAATAACCTGTCCGGACCGGCGGCTTCCAGGCGGGGCAGGGAAAGCGGCGGCAGCCGGAACGACCAGTCGCGGCCGCCCGTGTCCTGGTAAACGCGGATGGCGCTGATGCCGATGAACAGATTGACCGCGGCGGTGAAAAGAACCGTTTCGAGGACGCCGAGCAGACTGATGAGGATGAACCCCGTCAGCAGGCAGCCCACCGCCGCGCCCAGGGTGTTGATGGCGTACAAATACCCCACCTGGGGGCCGAGCTTCGTGTCGTCCGTGACGTAATACTTGCTGATGATCGGCAGCGTCGCCCCCATGAGCGTGGTGGGAACGAAGATCAGCCCGAACGCCAGCGCCGCCTTGACGGTGCTGTGCAACGCCGCCGACTCGGGAAGCCAGGTGTGGACCCAGGCGTAAAGGTTGGAAAAATTCGCGAGCAGCAGGGAGAGCAGGGCCGCGAAGGCGAAGATCAGGATTTCGATCCAGCCATAGACGGCGAGGGACTCCGGCGCTTCACCCTCCCGGCCTTCGGCGGTCAGCCGGTCGATCGCCACGCCGAACAGGTAGCTGCCGAAACCGAGCCCCGCCATGAACGCCGAGAGCACGACGGAGACCGAAAAGACCGTGTGCCCGAAGACCAGGGTGAGCATTCGCGTCCAGACGATCTCGTAAACCAGCGCGGTGATGCCCGAGCAGAAGAAAAGAAAATAGACGATGGGAGACCGCTTCATTGAAAAACCTTATGTTGTGAGACCGTTTCGGATGTCCTTCAAATTAATTGACAATGCCCGCCGCTTCAAGTTATTTTTAAAGGTAGCTATCCCGGATCATACTGAAAACGCATTTCTTCGGCCGTTTGAGAGGTTGCGCCATGAGTGAAAACGAAACTCCTGTGGAAAATATCGATCACCCTTACGCGCGGGAAAACGGCGTGGAATGGACGCCCGAGGCCTGGGACAGGGTCAAGCAGGCGCCCGAATTCGTCCGCCCCGGCATCCGCAAGCTGATGGTGCAGCGCGCCGTCAAACGCGGCTACAAGCGCATCACCTCCGATTTTCTCACCGAAATCCGCAACGAGTCGATGATGCTCGTTTCCAAGCGGGTGAAGCAGTTCGGTTTCGAGGAATTGTCGATGGGCGCGTTTGACCAGGCGAAGGAGAAGATGAAGGAAAGCCCGAGGAAGGTGGAGGTCATCGAGGAGATTCAGGATTTTCTCGCCATGCGCACCGAGAAAAAAGACGACATCATCGAAAAATTCAAGAATTACATGGACGTCGCGCCGACCATGGGCATGCCCTGGAGCAAGGAAGCCCTGGCGAAAATGGAAAAGGTGCCGCCCTTCGTCCTCGGCATGGCCAAGCAGACCATCGAGGGACGGGCGCGCGAGCGTGGCGACAAGATGATCACCCCCGACATGATCGAAGAGGTGTTCACCAACATCATGCCCGCCTCGGCCAAGGAGGCCATGGGCATGGAGGTCACCGAGGAAGACCTCAAGCGCGACGAACAGCTCGAAAAGGAAAAGGAAGCCGCCCCCCAACTGGGGATGGAATGGCACCCCGAGGCGCTGGAAAAAGTTCGCCGCATTCCCATTGCCTTCATCCGCGACATGGCGATCAAGCGCATCGAGCAGGAAGTCATCAAGGAAGGAAAGGACCTCGTCACCCCGGAGCTGTTTCAGAAGCACCGTTTCAGCTTCTAGGAAAGCCAGGCCGCAAAAAACCCCGGCCCGTCCGTCCGGCCGCGCGGGCTGGTTCATCCGCCGTTTCCCCCGCAGGCGATGCGAGGTTCCACCCGAAAAACACTCATCCGCGATCCTGCACCCGGCAAGGGACATTTTTCCCCGCCGGCATTCCCGTAACGGGTTTGCCTGGGCCGGGCTCAAGCGGACCTCCCGCCGGCCCCCTGCTTTAGCGTTTCCTCACAGGCCGGTGGGAAAATGCAGGAACTCCGTCTCGATATTGAATTTTTCCTGAAGATGGCGTCCCACCGCTTTAACCCCGCCGGTTTCCGTCGCGTAATGCCCCGCGAGCATGAAAACGCAGCCGCCTTCCAGGGCCTCGTG
>QJZQ01000061.1 GCA_003246675.1 Nitrospirota bacterium
CATGGCGCGATTCCCCGATTCGCCAATCTACTTAACTATAGCGATCCCCGCATTATAGCGGCCGGGGGGAACAATTCCAAACGCCGTTCTGGCGCGGTTTTTTATTATTGATCAGGCTTCGCCGTCCTTTTTCGGCTTGCCGGTTAAATTTTTCAGACCTTCGAGCAATTCGATCGGAAAGGGGATAAACGTCGTCGTGTTGCGGTCGGTGGACAGGTCGACCAGCGTTTGCAGGTACCGGAGCTGGAGCGCCGGCGGGTGCGCGCCGATGCGGTCGGCGGCCGCGCTGATCTGCTCCGCCGCTTCGAATTCGCCCTGGGCGTTGATGATCTTGGCGCGCCTTTCGCGCTCCGCCTCCGCCTGCTTGGCCAGGGCGCGCTGCATCTCCTGCGGCAGGTCGACGTTTTTCACTTCGACGTTGGCCACCTTCACGCCCCACGGCTCGGTCTGTTCGTCGATCACCCGTTGCAGATGAGAGTTGATTTCATCACGCTGCGCAAGGAGGTCGTCGAGCTGGCTTTGCCCGAGGATGCTCCTGAGCGTTGTCTGCGACAGCTGCGAGGTGGCGTACAGGAAATCCTCCACCTCGATGATGGCGCGCTTCGGGTCGATGACGCGGAAGTAGACCACGGCGTTCACCTTCACCGTGACGTTGTCACGCGTGATGATGTCCTGCGGCGGCACGTCCATGACCACGGTGCGCAGGCTGACTCTCACCATCTTCTGAATCCCCGGGATCACGATGATGAGGCCCGGCCCCTTGACCTTCCAGAACTTTCCAAGCAGAAAGATGACCCCGCGCTCGTACTCGCGAAGCACTTTGAATGCAGATAAAAGCAGAATGAGCAGTAAAACGGCGATGGTCAAAAATCCATCCATGGCGAATCCTCCTTCTGAGTTGTCGGGGTCCCGCTTCCCCATCATACCAAGTTTAAATCTCCATCGCCGTTTAATATCGAGGTGAAAAAGGCCCTGGTTTCCGCGGTGGCTTTCGCTGGGGAAAGGTGAATTCATCGATCTTGTTTCCTGTGGTAAACTAAAGGGATGAAACGAGTCTCAAAAACCTTGAGATTTGGAGGGAGAATGAGGCGTATCCTTTTTGCGATGCTCGTATTTTTCCTGGCGGTTTCTTCACAGCCGGGGTTCGCCGGCGCGGCGCTTCACATCGCCACCGGCAGCGCGGTGGACGAGCAGGGGGCGGTGCGGCTTCGGCTCACCCTCACCAATGCCGGCCGTGAAACGCTTTCCCACCTTCACCCCATGTTTCATTTCCATCACAGTTATTCGATGATGCCGCAGGTGCCGACCCTTTCTCCCGGTGAGAGCGTGACCCTGGAGAACACCGATCACCCGCCGGTGGTCCGCGCCGGGCGCTACCCCGTGGCGGCGATGGTGCACTACCGCGATGCAACGGGCGAGGCGCAGACGGCGCTTCATACGGATTCTTTCCATTACCAGGAACCAGTAGTGTCGGAAATTGGCGGGGAAATCCAGGCCGCGCGGGTGGGGGAGGGCTCCCTGCTCACGGTGCTCGTTAAAAACCATTCCGCGGGCCTCAAGAACATCCAGATGATGTTGCTGGTGCCGCCGGAGCTGATCGTCGATCAATTCAAGGGAATGATGGGGCTCACTCTGCGCGGCGGCGAAGAAAAAATCTTCGAGGTGCCGGTCAAGCGGGCGCCGGGCAGCCGCGATGGCGATTATCCCGTTCACCTGACCATCGAATACGGCGAGATGCTCACCCACTTCACGGGCGAGATTCAGGGCAGGGTCCGCTTCGGCTCGCTATGGGCTTCGCTAGCGCCGCACGCCGCGGCGGTGGGTCTCTTGGCGTTGTTTATGGTTTTTCTTTATCGCAGGGCGAGAAGGCCCCTGGCTTTTTCGGTGTGAGGCGGGGCTAGCCGTCCTTGCGTTTGCGGGCGGCGGTGAAAGCGAGGGTGAACCAGCCGATCATGAAGGAGAGGCCGCCGAGCGGTGTGACGGGGCCAAAGAAACGCGGCCCGTCGAACGCCAGGATATACAGGCTGCCCGAGAACAGCACGAGGCCCGCCGTGAACCAGAGGGCCGATTTACGGTAGGCCGCTTCCCCGGTAACCATCATCAACAGCCCCACCAGAACCAGCGCCAGGCCGTGATAGCCCAGGTAGTCCGTCGCGGTGTGGAACGTGGCCAGTTTTTTTTCGACCAGCCGATCTTTCAGCGCGTGCGCACCGAGGGCGCCGAGCATCACGCTCAGGCCGGAGCATACCGCGCCGAGGGCGATCCATGGCCCCGCCGCTGGCTTTATCTTTGTGTCCGCGTTCATATTTTTCCTCAGCCGACCAGGTTGTAACGCCGTGGCCGGTAATTGACGTCGAATTCCTTCTTCACGATATCCTCGCAGCGGCTTTCGTCCACCCCCTCCTGATGCGTGACGATGGTGGCCTGTACATCGGGGATGTATTTTTTCGCCTCCTGGATGAATGTCCTGATCTCGTCATAAATGCGGCCGCGAAACGAGGGCAGCGGCCGGCAAACTTCGTCGTAGGTTTCGGAGGAGTCGGTGTTGAGGCTCACCGAGACCTCGTCGACCAGGCCCTTGAGTTCGGGCAGAATGTTGCGCTTGTGGATGACGTTGCCGTGGCCGTTGGTGTTGAGGCGCACGCGCCCGCCCGCCGCCTTGATCTTCGCCGCCACGGTCTTGAGGACGTCGAGGCGCAGCGTCGGTTCGCCGTAGCCGCAAAAGACCACTTCGTCGTATTTCTTCGGGTCGCCGACGGCTTCCCAGACCTCCTCGGCCGAGGGCTCGCGGTCGAGCTTGAGGTTGTAGCCCTGGACCACGGGCCGGGTGAGCCGGCTGCAGAACACGCAGTCGTTGGTGCAGCGCGTGGTCAGGTTGAGGTACAGCGAGTTGCGGATCTGGTAGGCCACCGTCCCGGTTTTGGCATTGGTGCCGATGCCGAACAGCTCGAAAAAATTCAGCTCCGCCGCGCGGTGCAGGTCATCGAGGGTGAGGCCGCGAACCTCGGCCAGAGTCTGCGCCGTGAAATTCACGAACGCGGGCTCGTTGCGCTTGCCGCGCCGGGGTTGCGGCGCGAGGTACGGGCAATCGGTCTCGACGAACAGGCGGTCGGCGGGGATGGTCTGCGCCACGGCCCTCAGCTCGCCGCTTTTGGGGAACGTCACCGAACCGGAGAACGAGATGTAGAACCCCATCGCCAGCGCCCGGTCGGCCAGTTCCTGGTCGCCGGAGAAGCAGTGGAAGATGCCCGAACGCGCCTTGTCGTTCTGCGGGTAATATTCGGCGAGAATGGCGATCATGTCCTCTTTCGCGTCGCGGCAGTGGATGATGATGGGCCGCCCATGCTCGCGCGCCAGTTCGATCTGCCTGCGGAAGTGCTCGCGTTGCAGCTCGGCCGGGGAGTGATTGCGATAATAGTCCAGCCCCATTTCTCCCGCCGCCACCACCTTGGGGTGGGCGAGCAGGGCCGCAAGGTCGGCGTAGGTGCTCTCGTCGATGTTCTTCACATCGTGCGGGTGCACGCCGGCGCTGGCGTAAATGAAATCATGGCATTCGGCCAGCTCCACCGAGCGGCGGCTGCTTTCGATATCGCAGCCGATGTTGAGGATGTAGCCGATGCCGCTCTCCCGCGCCCGTTGCAGGGTTTCCGCGCGGTCGTCCGCGAAGGCGTCCATGTCGAGGTGCGCGTGCGTGTCGATGATCATTTGACGCGAAGGCCCTTTCCGGGTTCCTCGCCGAAACCGGCGAGGATGATTTTCCCGTTGTCGCTGGCGGCCAGGATCATGCCCTGGGATTCGATGCCCATGAGTTTTGCGGGCTTGAGGTTGGCGACCAGAATGATGGTGCGGCCCGGCAGATCTTCAGCGGCGTAACCTTCCGCGATGCCCGCCACCACCTGCCGCACTTCGGTGCCGATGTCCACCTTGAGCTTGACGAGTTTCTTCGATTTTTTCACCTGTTCCGCTTCGATGATTTTGCCGGTGCGCAGGTCGACCTTCATGAAGTCTTCGATTGAAATGGCCTCGGGGCCGCTTTCCTCCGCCGCCGGGGCCGCCGGCGGTGCTTCGGGCGCTTCCAGCTGGGCGAGGATTTTCGCGGCGGCCTTATCGTCGATTCTCGGAAACAGCTGCGCTCCCGTCTTGACCTGGCTGCCAGGCTGAAGCCCGCCCCACGCCTCCACCGATGCCATGCCCCCCGCCTCGACGGGCTGGCCGACACCGAGCTGCGTCAGCATCTGATTTGCCGATTCGGGCATGAACGGGTAAACCAGCACCGCCAGCGTGCGCAGCGATTCGGCGGCGTTGTACATCACCGTTTGCAGGCGTTTTTTGCCGTCCTCCGTTTTGACCAGGTTCCACGGGCCGGTTTTGTCGATGTACTGGTTGGTCTGGTCGACCAGTTCCCAGATTTTGGCGAGGATGCGGCTGAAAGCCAGGTCCTCGTAGCCCTGGCGCACCTGCCCGACCACTTCCTGGGCGCGGGCGGTGAGCGCGGCGTCTTCCTCGCCCGCCGATGCGGGTTCGGGAACGCTTCCGTCGAAATACTTTTGCATCATGTTGACGGTGCGGTTCAGCAGGTTGCCGAGGTTGTTGGCGAGGTCGCTGTTCTGCCGGCCGATCAGGGCCTTGTGCGAGAAGTCCCCGTCCTGGCCGAAGGGCACTTCGCGCATGAGGAAATAGCGGAGCACGTCGACGCCGAACTGGTCGATGAGCCGGTGCGGGTCAACGGCGTTTCTCAGCGTTTTCGACATTTTCTGGCCGTTGACCGTCCACCAGCCGTGCGCGAAAATATTCTTCGGCGTCTCGAGGCCCAGCGCCTTCAGCATGGTGGACCAGTAAACCGCGTGGGTGGTGAGGATGTCCTTGCCCACCAGGTGGTGATCCGCCGGCCAGAAGCCGCTTTTGCGGATTTCTTCCAGGCCGCCATGAATGGAAATGTAGTTGATCAGGGCGTCGAACCAGACATAGGTGACGTAATCTTCGTCGAAGGGCAGGGGGATGCCCCAGGGCAGCCGCTCCTTGGGCCGCGAGATGCACAGGTCCTCCAGCGGCCGGCCGAGAAAGCCGAGCACCTCGTTCCTGCGCGAGGCGGGCTGGATGAAGCGCTCGTTGTCGCGGATGGTGTTCAGCAGCCAGTCCTGGTGCTTGCCCATGCGGAAAAAATAATTATGCTCCTGGATTTTTTCGACCTTGCGTCCGCACTCGGGGCAGTTGCCGGCGACGAGATCCTTTTCCGTCCAGAATCGTTCGTCCGGCGTGCAGTACCAGCCCTCGTAACTGTCGCGGTAGATTTCCCCGGTGTCGTGCAGATGGGTCAGGATTTCCCGCACCACCTTTTTATGGCGCTCGTCGGTGGTGCGGATGAAGTCGGTGTGGGTGATGTTGAGCCGCGTCCAGAGTTCCTTGAATCGCTGGTGCAGGCGGTCGACGTGTTCCTCGGGGCGGATGCCGAGTTTGCCGGCCGCCTGCTGCACCTTCTGGCCGTGCTCGTCGGTGCCGGTGAGGAAGAAAACCTCAAAGCCTTCGAGGCGCTTGTAACGGGCGATCACATCGGCGGCGATGGTGGTGTAGGCATGGCCGATGTGCGGGACATCGTTAACATAATAAATGGGGGTGGTGACGTAGAATTTCTTTGCGTTTTGGGTCATCCCTGTTCCGTTATTTAGGTTTTTTCTTATCGGGTTGCGGTTTTTTAGCCGGGAGGAACTCCTTGAGCTCATCGAGGTCGTAACTCATGATGCTTTCGTCGTTCAGGCGAACGACGATTTTCTGTAGCAGGATTTCGAGGTTGATCACCTTTCCCGGCCCGTCCGGAGTTTCGATACGAGCGCCCACTTTGGGCAGAGGCTTGATCATCTTGCGGTAATTGTCGTGCTCGTATTGCAGGCAGCACATGAGGCGGCCGCACACACCGGAGATCTTGCTCGGGTTGAGGGCAAGCCCCTGGTCCTTCGCCATGCGAATGGTGACCGGCGTGAAATCCTTGAGGAACGTGGCGCAGCACAGCGATTCCCCGCACACCCCGTAACCGGCGATGACCCGGGCTTCGTCGCGCACGCCCACTTGCTTCATCTCGATGCGGTGCCTGAGGCTTGCGGCGAGGTCCTTGATCAACTGGCGGAAATCCACCCGGCCCTCGGCGGTGAAGAAGAAAATGGTCTTGTTTGCCTCGGGGACGTGCACCACCCGGCTCAAGTTCATGGACAGCTTGAGTTCGTCGATTTTCCCGGTGCAGATCGACCGCGCCTGCTCTTCCATGTCTTTTTTCCGGGCCAGAGTCTTTTGGTCGTTTTCATCGGCGATGCGCAACACGCGGCGGAAGTTCTTTGCCGCCGTCTGGCGAAAATTGGGAATCTTGTTGGAGGCGACCGTTCCCACCCGGGTGCTTCGGCCCACCTCGACCACCACTTCCATGCCCACGCGCAGGGGCAGCGGCCCCGGGTCGAACAATTCGGAGGTGGTTTCATTCTTCACCCGAATGCCGATAAGAAACTTCGGCGGGGCTTTCCTGGCTTCCTGGCGCTGAGGTTTTTCCTGTACGTCCATTATGGCATCCCCCGGGTTTCGCAGAATTTTATGAGCAGGGTTTCGAGCGCCAGTTGCGTGTTGGCGTTCCCCGCGAGTTGCCTCTTGGTCTCGCGCACCGAATCGAACATGTCGAGCAAGGCGGGAAGCGGTTTCACCTGCGCCACCGGCCGCATTTGAGAAAGGAGGTCCGGGTTCAACAGCAGCGAGCCCTGGCCGCGCACCTTGATGACCGCAAGGTCGCGCAAGAGTCCCAGGAGTTCGTCGAGCAATGGCTGCAGAGCGCTGGTCTTCCTCGCCCACGTCTTTGACCATTTGAACACCGCGTCCATCCGGTCGAACGATACGCCGCCGATGAGGTCGAGCAGATTTTCCCTCTGCTGCCCGGCTTCCACCCGGTCCTCATCGAGTTCCAGCGCCCGGCTGATGGAGCCTTCGGCGCGCCGGGCCCGGAGTTGGAGCAGGTCGGGGGCGATGTCTTCTTCCAGTTCCTTTTCGAGGACCCTGAGAATGATTTCCGCCGGGAGCCGGCTGAAGCGGATGCCCTGGCAGCGCGACACCAGTGTGGGCAGCAACTGAAACGGGTTGACGGCGGTCAGAATGAGGGTCGTCTCCCGGGGCGGTTCCTCCAGCGTTTTGAGCAGCGTGTTGGCGGCCTGCGGGTTCATCGATTCCGCCCCGTCGATGACGGCCACCTTGGTCCGGCCCTCGTAGGGCATGTAGATCAGCTTTTTCTGCAATTCGCGGATGCGTTCGATGCGAATTGCCGCTTCGCGGCTGGTGGCGGTCTTTTTCTCGGGTTCAACGAGGAAAAAATCCGGATGAATGCGGTTGTCTATTTTACGGCAGGAGTCGCAGCCGCAGCACTCGCCCCCAGGCGTCAGGCAATTGAGCGCCTTGGCCAGTTCGATGGCGGCGAGCTTCTTGCCGACTCCCTCGGGCCCGTAAAACAGGTAGGCGTGGGAAACGGTCTGGTTTTCGATCGATTTTTTGAGAATCTGGACGGGCTGATCCTGCCCGAGGATTCGTTCGAACGGCATGGCGGATTAAATTATATGAAGCCGTCTCTTTCCCCTCGGGCGGTGCTCGCCGCGGGGATGAGACAGAGCGTTTTTCGGGATTGATAATATAATCGTATCGGGAGGCCGAGGAAAACCCGCCCGGAGCCCGCCGAGGGGTGACACGGCCCAAGGCTTCTGAAATCATGGATTTCTCAAGTCATCATAATACATGCGGTGGGACCCTGTAAATGAAAAATCGAGGTTTCCTCCGGTGTCGGCGCCGGCCGGAAGCAGAAGATCAACTCTTTTATTTCAAAGGGTTTCGGAGCCGCACGTGGCCTCCATCCGCCGGGCACCGCCGCTCGGGTTGCGAAGAGATTGCATATTCCTTCAGTTTCTGGTATTAATCGGTGGCTTGTTTGCTAGTATGAAGGGGTTTCCAAATGGGCTCCCTCTTGAAGCCCTCATCGTTAACGCCAATCAGGGTAAATTTTATGGCGGTTGCCGAAAAAGCCAAAAGGTCCCAGCAAAGAAAAAGAAAACCTAAAATACTGGCGGTCATCAACGACGCCTGCACGGGGTGTGGCGGTTCCCCCATTTGTATCACCGAATGCCCGGTGGACAGTTGCATGTACGAGGTGGAAAACCCCGACGCGCCCTTTTTCAACCGGGTGCATGTGGACCCCTTGCTGTGCATCGGTTGCAAAAAATGCACGTCCAAGGGGCCGATGGACACGTTCCTGGAAGGTTGCCCCTGGGATGCGATCGACATGGTCTCGCTCGAAGAATATGAAGAGGAGTACGGCGAGCTGCCTTACTGAGCCTCCTCTTTTTACCCGCGGGCTGTTTTCAAGTTAACTGTTGGGGATTGAGTGGCCCGCTTGCCGGGGGCTGGTTGCCCGGTGTCCATTCTCTGAGAAAATGAAGAGGTCAGCCCTCCCTCCCGCCTGAAAGCATCTCTTTTATAGCCATGGCGAATAAAAATGAAACATTTTCTCGACAATAGGCGGGACCTGTTGTAGGATAAAAAACCTTTTTTTGCCCGCATGCCGGTCCACTCCCCCAGCCAGCGCATCGATGAGAAATAAAAGCGGCTTGAGTCAGGGCTTGAGTATCGCGTTCAGGTTTGGCATAGAGATGGCGGTGGCCATCGGCCTGGGGGGGCTCATGGGTTACAGCATCGACTATTTTTCAGGCACCCGGCCCTGGTTTTTTGTGGCGGGTGTTTTTCTGGGCGGGGCGGCGGGCGTTCTCAACGTGTATCGCGCGGCGCAAGAGATAACCTTTGAAGACGACGACGGTCCAAACGATCAAGGAGATCCCACAAGTTGAGCATGGAAAGCCCGTTACATCATTTTGAGTTGCACCCGATCATCCCCATGTCCGTCATGGGGCTGGATATCTCCATCAATAAAGCGGTGATCGCCATGTGGATAGGCTCGGCGGTGATCTTCGGGGTTTTCATGCTGGTTGTCAAAGGCGGCGTTTCCCTCATCCCCGGCAAGGTGCAGAGCCTGGCGGAGATGATCCTCGAATTTATCGGTGGCATGGTGGAAGAGTTTATCGGCGAGGCGGACCGGGCCAAATTCCTGCCCTTCATCGCCTCCCTGTTCCTCTTCATCCTGGCGTGCAACCTCATCGGTCTTATCCCGGGCAGTTACACCATCACCAGCCAGCTCGTGGTGACGGGGGCCTTTGCGGTCGGCATATTTATTATGACCCTGGTCATCGGCTTTGGCCGTCACGGCATGCATTTCCTGTCTGTCCTGGTGCCGCCGGGGGTTCCGAAAGTCATGATTCCCCTGATGATCCCTATCGAGATCATCAGCATGCTGGCGCGGCCGATTTCCCTTGCCGTTCGTCTTTTCGCGAACATGACGGCGGGGCATACCGTGCTCGCCGTGCTGTTTGGCCTGGCCATGAGCTCCCCCCTCTGGGTGGGCTGGCTGCCGTTCGGTTTCACTGTCATCATTAATGGCCTGGAAATTGCCATCGCCATAATCCAAGCTTACATCTTCACAACGCTGACCTGCGTGTACATCGGCGATGTGATCAAATTGCATTAATTTTCGCTCAACAGAGAGAGGAGAGAAACAATGGCTTCAGAAGCAGCTGCGTTAATAGGAATGGGATTGTGTGCTGCGGGTTTTTTCGGTGCTGCGCTCGGCATCGCCTACATTTTTGCCAAAACCATCGAGACCGTGGGCCGGCAGCCCAACGCCGAGGCGCGGGTCGCTAAATACTGCTGGATCGGTTTTGCTCTGGTCGAGGCGATCGCGCTTTACGCCCTCGTCATCGCATTCATCATCATGCCCTAGTGAACCGTTTCGGGGCAGGGCATGATTCTGCCGCGGGTTCTCGAATAATTTTTCACTGACGAGATTACGATGCCACAATTTGAGCAGGTTTCTGTATTCGGTTCCCTGATCTTCTGGTCCCTGATTTCCTTCGGGCTTCTGTTTGTTCTTCTCAAAAAGTATGCCTTCCCTCCCATCCTGGAGGCTCTGGAGGCACGCCAGGAGAAGATCCGGTCTGAAATAGAAGCATCGGAGACCCTGAAGAAAGAAGCCCAGGAAATTAAACTGCAGTTGGAAAAGGAATTCCAGGGGGCGCACGCCAAGGCCGAATCCATCGTGCAGATGGCTTCGAACGAGGCTAAAAAATTACAGGAAAAAACCCTGAGCGAAACACAGGCCAAAGTCCGGCAGATGCAGGCCGATGTAGAACGCGAGATCGAGACCTCTCGAATCAAGCTCCTGAAGGAGATCCGCAGCTACACCGCCCAGCTCACCATTGCCTCCACCGAAAAATTCCTCAAGAAGTCCCTCGACGAAAAGGATAAAAAACGGCTCGCCGATGAATCGATCGAGGAAGTGATTCGGGAAATGGAAGAGCGCTCCAGGAACTGAAGGCCCCGCCACGGCGGCATGGAAAGCTGATTTATGATTGAAAATCTCATAGGAAAAAGATACGCCAACGCATTGTCTGGCAGTGTTCCCGATACCGCGGGGTTGAACGCGGTGCTGGACAGCCTGAAGTCCTTTGTCGCGGCATTTCAGACCGAGGATCGTCTGGGCAGGTTTTTTGCGCACCCGGGCATTTCCCGGGAGAAGAAAGGCGCACTCATCCGGGACCTGGCCGGCCGCCTCAAGGCTGGCCCGGCGGTGACCAACCTCCTGCTCCTTCTGGTCCAGCGCAACAGAATTCTCCAGCTGGGTGAAATCGCCGACTATTTCGAGCGCGTGGTTGACCAGCGGCAGAACCAGGTGCGCGCCAGCGTCACCTCGGCGACCGAATTGTCCGGCGCTAACAAAGAGCGCCTCGCAAGCGAGCTCGGCCGGGTGCTGGGTAAAACCGTCCTGATCGAAAGCCAGGTGGACGAGTCCCTGATCGGCGGCGTCCAGCTCCGCGTGGGGGATCGGGTGGTGGACGCGACGATGAAAAATCGCCTGGCGATATTGAAACGAAAAATTGAAACAGAGGAGGGTTTGTAAGTGAATTTGCGAGCCGATGAAATAAGTTCCCTGATCCAGAAGCAGATCGAGGGGTTTGAAGAAGGGGTCGAGCTCAAGGAAACCGGACGGGTGATTTCCGTCGGCGACGGCATTGCACGCATTTACGGCCTGGAGAATGCCATGGCCGGCGAACTGCTGGAGTTTCCCGGCGGCCTGGCCGGTATGGTGCTCAACCTGGAGGAAGATAACGTCGGCGCGATTCTCCTCGGTTTTGACGACAAGATTAAAGAAGGTGACGAGGTCAAGCGCACCGGCCGCATCATGGAAGTGCCCATCGGCCCAGAGCTGGTGGGCAGGGTCGTTGACGGTCTCGGTCAGCCCATCGACGGCCTTGGGCCGCTGAAGGCCGAGCGTTTTGGCCCCATCGAACGAACCGCACCGGGCGTTATCGACCGGAAATCGGTTCACGAGCCCATGCAGACCGGCATCAAGGCCATCGACGGCATGATCCCCATTGGCCGAGGCCAGCGGGAACTCATCATCGGCGACCGGCAAACCGGTAAGACCGCAGTGGCCATCGACACGATCATCAATCAGAAGGGGCAGAACGTGTTCTGCATTTACGTTGCCGTCGGCCAGAAGCGATCGACGGTGGCCCGCGTGGTCAAGACGCTGGAAGAGCACGACGCGATGAAATACACTATCGTCGTTTCCGCTTCGGCCAGCGATCCGGCCCCCATGCAGTTCATCGCCCCCTACGCCGGTTGCGCCATGGGCGAGTACTTCCGCGACAATGGCCAGCACTGCCTGATCGTTTACGATGACCTGTCGAAGCAGGCCGCCGCTTACCGCCAGCTGTCCCTGCTTCTGAGGCGCCCGCCGGGCCGCGAGGCTTATCCCGGTGACGTTTTCTTTCTGCATTCGCGCCTCCTGGAGCGCGCGGCGAAAGTGAGCGACGAATTGGGAGCCGGTTCGTTGACGGCGCTGCCCATCATCGAAACCCAGGCGGGCGACGTTTCGGCCTATATTCCCACGAACGTTATTTCCATCACCGATGGCCAGATCTACCTGGAGACCGACCTGTTCTACTCCGGCGTCCGCCCGGCCATCAACGTTGGACTTTCCGTTTCCCGTGTCGGTGGCGCCGCGCAGATCAAGGCCATGAAGCAGGTGGCGGGTCAGCTCAGGCTGGACCTGGCTCAGTACCGCGAGATGGCGGCCTTCGCCCAGTTCGGCAGCGACCTCGACGCCGCGACGCAGGCGCAGCTCTTTCGCGGCGAGCGCCTCGTCGAGCTTCTCAAGCAGGACCAGTACCGCCCCCTGCCGGTAGCGTACCAGGTGATTTCTATTTTCACCGGTGTCCGCGGTCTGGTGGACGGCGTGAAAGTGTCCGATATCAAGAAATTTGAGAATGGACTTTTGGCCTTCATCGAAGACAAGCACAAGAACATCATTGACGCCATCAACCAAACCAAAAAACTGGACGAGACCGTTGAGAGCCAGTTGAAAGCCGCGGTCCTGGAGTACAAGGACCTGTTCAACGCCTAAACCATGCCAAATCTGAGAGACATCAAGAGGCGCATACGCAGCGTCAAGAACACACAGCAGATCACCAAGGCCATGAAACTGGTGGCGGCCTCCAAGCTGCGCAAGGCGCAGCAGGCCATCCTGGTGGCCCGGCCCTACGCGATCAAGATCATGCATGTGCTCAATCACCTTACGGCGCGATGCAACCTGGACCTTCATCCTTTGCTGGAGAACCGCGAGGGAAACAAGGTCCTTTATCTTGTCATCACCTCCGACAAGGGCCTGTGCGGCGGCTTCAACGGCAGCGTGCTGCGGCGGGCGATGCGTGAAGTCGAGGCTAACCGGGGCAAGGATATCTCCTTTGTCATCGCCGGCAAGAAGGGCAAGGAATTTTTCCGCGTCCGGCCGCAGAAGATTCTCCACGAGTATCTGGATTGGACGCGGGACTTCGATTACATGAAAGCCGACGAAATCGCCGACCTGCTGGCCGGAATGTTCGCCGAGAAAGCCGTCGACCGGGTGTACGTCGTTTATAACGAATTCAAATCCGTCATGCAGCAGGATGTGGTGGTGGAGCAACTCCTTCCCGTGGTGCCCGAGGAAATGGAAGTTGGCCGGGAGGCTGGGCATGTGGTCGATTACATCTATGAGCCCGATGAAGAAACCATCATGGAAGACCTGGTCAAGCGGTACATGACGGTGCAGGTGTACCGGGCTTTTCTGGAGTCCAGCGCCAGCGAGCATGGCGCAAGAATGACGGCGATGGACAGCGCCACGCGCAACGCGGGAGATATGATCGGCGGGCTCAGCCTGACCTACAACAAGGCGAGACAGGCTTACATCACCAAGGAACTGATAGAGATCGTCAACGGGGCCGAGGCGCTCAAAGGCTGAGGACCGGGAAAAATTTTGTTTACTGAGAGGAAGGAACGCAAATGAGCAACGGACAAATTATCCAGGTAATGGGCCCGGTGGTGGATTTCAGCTTCGAGGGCGGCGAGCTCCCGGAGTTGTACAACGCGATCCGCATCCAAAGCCCGAGTGGCAATGAAGGCGAATTCATCACCTGCGAAGTGGCTCAGCATCTGGGTAACGACGCGGTCCGCACCGTTTCCATGCAGCCCACCGATGGGCTGGTGCGGGGCATGGAAGGCGTGGACACCGGAGCTCCCATCAAGGTGCCGGTGGGCGAAGAGGTTTTGGGCCGCATCCTCAACGTGGTCGGTGATCCGGTGGATCAGAAACCCGCCGTCGAATCAAAGGAGCGCTGGAGCATTCATCGCGACGCGCCTCCGTTCGAAGACCAGGACACCAGTATGGAAATGCTTGAGACGGGCATCAAGGTCATCGACCTTCTCGAGCCCTACCTCAAGGGTGGCAAAACCGGGCTGTTCGGTGGCGCTGGCGTCGGCAAGACGGTTCTCATCATGGAGCTCATCCGCAATATCGGCGCTGAGCACGGCGGCTATTCGGTATTTTCCGGCGTCGGCGAGCGAACCCGGGAAGGCAACGACCTCTACCACGAAATGATCGAGTCGAAGGTTATCGACAAGACCGCGCTGATCTACGGCCAGATGACGGAACCCCCCGGTGCGCGGATGCGCGTGGGCCTGACCGGGCTGACCATCGCCGAGTATTTCCGCGACGTTGGCGGTAAGGACGTTCTCCTTTTCATCGATAACATCTTCCGTTTCTCCCAGGCGGGTTCCGAGGTTTCGGCGCTGCTTGGGCGCATTCCCTCCGCCGTGGGTTATCAGCCCACCCTGGCGACCGAGATGGGCAACCTGCAGGAGCGCATCACCTCGACGAAAAAGGGTTCCATCACCTCCGTTCAGGCCATTTACGTTCCCGCCGACGACCTGACCGATCCGGCGCCGGCGACGACGTTCTCGCATCTCGACGCCACGACGGTTTTGAACCGGCGGATTTCCGAACTCGGCATTTACCCGGCCGTCGATCCGTTGGACTCCACTTCGCGGATTCTCGACCCGGAGGTACTGGGGCAGGATCATTACGACACCGCCCGTGGCGTGCAGCGGGTTTTGCAGCGCTACAAGGACCTGCAGGACATCATTGCGATTCTCGGCATGGATGAACTCTCCGAGGAAGATAAGCTCATCGTTGCGCGAGCCCGGAAGATTCAAAAATTCCTTTCACAGCCCTTTTTCGTTGCAGAGGTGTTCACCGGGTCTCCTGGAAAATACGTCAAGGTCAGCGACACCATCACGGGCTTCAAGGAAATTCTGGAAGGCCGCGTGGACCACATCTCCGAGCAGGCGTTTTACATGGTGGGTACGCTGGAAGAGGTTTTCGAAAAAGAAAAGAAACTGCAGGCGAAATAAACTATGGCCGATCAATTACTGGAACTCAGCCTGGTCACCCCCGGGCGCGAACTGGTCGCCGACAAGGTGGACCAGGTTAATATCCCCGCTTCCGAAGGCGACATCGGAATTCTGTACGACCATGCGCCGATCATCACGACGCTTCGACCTGGGCCGTTGTCCTATCAGAAGGGCAATGAAACGGTGGAGCTGGTGGTCAGCGGCGGCTACGCCGAGGTGACCGATAACCGCGTCACCATCCTGGCCGAAACCGCCGAATTCGCTCACGAGGTGGACCGGCAGCGTGCCACGGTCGCGCGGGAAAAGGCCGAGAAAATTCTGGCGCGGGCGGACCTTTCCGAAGAAGAGTTCAAGGAGACCCAGCTCAAGCTGTTTCGCGCCATCGCCCGCCTGGAACACACAGAATCCAAATAGAATAAAAGTACGCAGGAATAGCGCGCCTTGGAGTTTTTCTCCTTGGCGCGTTTTTTTTTGCCTCGTCCTCGCCGGCACCCCCGCCCCCTGTTTTCCCTTCCGATATCGGACTTCCGCCGAATTGACAATTCTGTAACTCGAACTCCATTAGTTCGTGATCCCGATTTCCTATCCTTGTATCAACGCGCCGGTTGAATATATCCGGGTCCCACCTGCAGGAGCAGGCTTGCGAATAATAGGGGCACCGGAACCCAGGGGTGTCGATCAATGCGAGGAGGTGAATTATGTTTTACGACGTGAGAGTGATGGACCCGCAGGGGAACCTGAAGCAGACGATCCGAGGGCGGGATCTGGCTCATGACCATTGGAATAAATTCAAGAAAGCGGAAGAGCAGAATAGCTTCATCCGTTTGGACCGAGAGCGTGTATTGCAGGAGCTTAAGAATAGCTACGATCTCG
>QJZQ01000048.1 GCA_003246675.1 Nitrospirota bacterium
GGAAACCCTCGATAAGGCCGCCGCCCTCATGCAGGCCCTGGGGGCCATGGAGCCCAAAACCGCATGAACCGCCGAATGATCTTCCTCAATGGCCTGTTCACGAATTTAGAGGGCGCACGCGTATCGGTTTTCGATCGAGGTTTCTGTTACGGAGACGGCTTATTCGAAACCCTGCGTGCTTGCGGCAGCGCAGTGTTTCAACTGGGCCGCCATCTCGACCGGCTGTACGCCGCCGCCGAAAGCATTTACCTTGAGATACCGATGACCCGCGGGGAGATGACCGACGCTCTTAGGCAGACACTGGAGCGAAGCGGTGAAAAGCAGGCCATCGTCCGCCTTGCCCTGTCACGCGGCGAGCAGGCCCCGGGCCTGATGATCGATCCGGAGGCCGTGCCGACGGTGGTGATCAGCGCACGGCCCTTCCGGCCGCCGCCTGCGCAATCGTACAAGGGCGGAGTGAAAGTCGTTCTCGTGCCGGGGCTCATCGGGGAAAGTGCCGGGGAGAGCCCGCTGATAAAATCGGCGAATTACCTCCGGCAGATAATCCTCCGCGAACGGGCCCGGCGGCAGGACGCCGAGGAGGGTCTGGCGATCGACTCCCAGGATCGCCTGACCGAAGGCAGCGCGAGCAATGTCTTTGCCGTCACGGACGGAGAAATACTGACCCCGCCGGTAGGGCCTTGGGTGCTTCCCGGCGTGACTCGCGAAGTGGTGCTGGACATCGGCCGGCGGGAGGGTCTGGCGATGCGGGAGGAACCCATCGATACAACAACGCTGATGCGAGCCCGGGAAGTCTTCATCACAAATACACGCATCGGTATCCTGCCGGTGACGCGGATCGGCGATACGGCGGTCGGTTCGGGCGTACCGGGCCCTGTCACCCGCAGGCTGGGCAAGCAGTACGCGAAAACCGTTGAAGCGGAAATTGAAAAGTGCTAACGTTCCAACCTTCGACTAAGACAACCCTAATCACAGAAATGTCATGAGCGAAAACCCACGATTTCACGATAGCCCTTCAGGCGTCATCAGCGATGCCGAGAGTTCCTGTCACTGGCTGCCCAAGGATTCTTACCAGGATCTTGGCAAATGGCAAACCTGGCAGGAAACCTCGCAGTACGTGCAGATCATGCGCCAGGTCTACGCCGGCGGCCACAGCGACTGGCGCCTGCCGACACCCGAGGAGGCTCTTACCCTTTACGACCCCGACCACGTCGTTCAGGACTGGGAAGGTACCGATATCCACCTGCCCAAGGCGTTTGTCCCCCGCTGCGCCCGATACGTCTGGACCAGCGAGACCAACGACAAGGGTGAAGCCCTGCGCATCGATCTTTACGACGGCCGCAAAGAATTCGTTCCCGCCGACACCCGCGATCAGCAGGCCACGCGGCTGGTCCGGGAAGGCGCTTACTGATCCCCGCCGCGCTCCAAACCGGCCAGGCGGAAAAACTCTTCCGGGGCGAGGTGGCTGGCGTCCGCTTCAAGGTAGGCTTCTTTTTCCAATACAACGATTTCCACCCCGGGGTCGTCGGCGGCGATCACCCCCACATCGCCATGCGGCGTTCGGGTAAAGCCATTGAACAACGTGGCTTTTTGCCTCGGCTGTAAAGAATAGGGGAAACGCAGGCCACGCCGCCGGCCGTTTTTCAAGTCGTGCAGGTCCACCAGCAGCGCTTCCTCACCGGGCAGGCAATGGCCGTTCTCCCCCTCTTCCTGGCCCAGTACGAACACCTGTTCCCCCACCCGCACCGCGGCCTCCGGCTGAAACCGGCCCGGACGCCAGATTTTTCCTGTATCTTCGATCCGCTTCACCATTCGCCCTTTCATAAACAAGGGAGGATTTTTGACTTGCCCCGGCTTTTATAACATAATCGGGGCTCTATATACTTATTTGAAAGAGGCCTTCCGCCTTGACCTCGCCTTTTTACCAACGTCTCGAGCAAGAACTCGAACGCCGCCGCCGGGACCACCTGCTGCGCGAAATCCGCCCATGGGAGAGGCTTCGCCTCAACCTGTGCGGCAACGATTATCTCATGCTCCGGCAGTCCCCGGATATCCTGGCGGGGGCGCGGGAAGCCGAGGAACGCTTCGGCACCAGCAGCGCCGCATCTCCCCTGCTTTCCGGCTTCCTCCCCTGCCACGCCGCCTTGCTGGACCAGCTTAAGGCCTGGAAGAAAAAACCTTGCGGGATGCTCTTCAACACCGGGTTCATGGCCAACCAGGCCATCCTCAAGCACCTTCCCGGCCCGCGCGACGTGGTGTTGGCCGACCGCCTGATTCATCACTCCATGGCCCAGTCCCTGGCCGGAGGGCCGGCACGCTTCATGCGCTACCCCCATCTGAATCTCGACCGGCTGGAGGAGATGCTTGCGGGATGCGCCGGCAAATACGAAACCGTTTTCGTGGCCACTGAAAGCGTTTTCAGCATGGACGGCGACCGGGTCGACCTCAAGCGCCTGGCCGCCATGAAGGAGCGCACTCCCTTCGTGCTGGTGCTCGACGAAGCCCATGGCACAGGAGTCTACGGCCCAAGCGGCGCGGGGCTCGCCGAAGAAGCCGGTGTCGAGGATGCGGTCGACATCCTCGTGGGCACCCTGGGCAAGGCGCTGGCGAGCATGGGCGCGTACGTCCTCGCCCGCGACGAACGAGTCATTGCTTACCTGACCAACTTTTCCGGTGAATTCATTTATTCCACCTTCCTCCCTCCCGCTCAGGCGGGAGCGGCGCTCGCGGCCATCGCACGGGTGCAGGCATCGGGTAAAGAGCGGCAGGCGCTAAGAAGCATGTCAAAAGCGTTTCGCCAGCGCCTGGCAGAACTGGGCTGGCCCGCGGACGAAGGTGACAGCCCCATCGTCCCGGTGATCACCGGCGATGCCGGCCGGGCCATCGAAATCCGCGATCGTCTGCTTGCGGCGGGAATTCTCGTGGGTGCGGTGCGACCGCCCACCGTTCCGCGTGGAACCGCGCGCCTCCGGATATCGCTGCATTCCGGGGTCACGGAGGACGATCTGGATGAAATTATCCGCCATCTCATGGCCTGCCCCCGGGTATGAAAATCATCGCAGTGAACGGCTGGGGCCTCGGTCCCCTCTGGTTCAGCGGGCAGATTAAGGCGGCGTTCCCCCAGGCCGCCATCACGGTGATCCAGCCGATGGACACCGATGCCCTGTCCGGGCTCACCCCTTCTGCACCGCCGGCGGATCTTTATCTCGGCTATTCCCTGGGCAGCCTGTGGCTGATGAAACATCTTCACCCGCGCCCAGCCGGGGCTAAAGTGGCTCTTCTGGCGCCGATACTGGAGTTTCCCCTCGAAAAAAACCGGGGAGGCCGCGTATCCGCGACGCAGCTTCGCTACTTGATCCGCGCACTAAAACGCACCGAGGACCCACGGCCCATTCTCCGCGCATTTTATCAGGATGCCGGGCTCTCCCTGAATGACGATGCCCTGAACGAAGCCCCCGGAATCGATGATTTAGTTCGTGGCCTGGAATATTTGCTGAATACCTCCGCGGAATCTCCCCTCGCCTCGGATTTGATCGCCCTTGCCGGGGCTCTCGACCCCCTGCTCGACGCGCAAACTCTTCAGCGCCTTATCCCGGCCCTCGAAATTCTCCCGCAAGCAGGCCATGCCCCCCTCCCCTTGATAAAAAGACTCGCCCGACTCATGCCAGCCTGATTTCTGCCGATACAACGAACTATCAGCTTTCCGATAGCTTCAGAAGGTCAGTCGCAGTTTATTTTATGGGCAATACAATCAATATATTAGGCTAATCAAGGATTTATATGGATTTCCCTCCTCCAGCCGAATGGTATTTAACGATAGATGACAAAGGAGACCCCGCCAGCCTGGCCCTTCTTGACAGCCTCCTTGAAAATATTTCAGATGCAATCCTTCTTTGCGATAAAGAGGGAAATATCGTCTTCGCCAATTCCGCGGCTATAGCCATGACCGGAATCGGGCAAGGTCAAGCGCCTGAATGTCGACTCCAGAACCTTTTTGAGGAAATTGGCGGCGATTCGGCGGCTGAGTTTCTGCGAAAACTGAACAATGGCGCGCAAGACCTCGGCGTGCCTCTCAAGGCCAACCTCATCACGGAAGATGCAGGGGCTCCCCTCCGACTCAGCGTGTGCCGGCCAGGCCCGTTCCAGGACAGGCTCAACCTGTTCATTATCCGCCGCCACGAGCCTCTCCGCGAAGCGGGGGAAAACAGCCAATGTCTCTCTCACC
>QJZQ01000189.1 GCA_003246675.1 Nitrospirota bacterium
GGGATTTCTCATTTGAACCGGCTGATCCTCGAGGCGGCGGGGGAGGGGATTTATGGAGTCGATGCCAAGGGGATGACGACCTTTGTGAACCCGGCGGCGGAGCGCATGACCGGGTTCAGCGCGAAAGAAATGATCGGCCATTGCCAGCATCGTTTGACCCACCATTCCTGGCCGGACGGGACGCCCTACCCGCTGAAGGAGTGCCCGATCTACTCGGCCTTCACCGACGGAAAAGTTTACGTGTCCTCCGATGAAGTGTTTTGGCGTAAAGATGGGACGAGTTTTCCCGTTGAATACGTCAGCACTCCCATCCTTGAAAATATGAAATTGCTTGGCGCGGTGATTGTCTTCAGGGATATCACAGAGCGGCGGCGGGCCGAGGAAGAGATTCAAAGGCTGCGCCAGCAATTGGAGCTGGAAAACGCCTACCTGCATGAAGAAGTGATGGGTGCTCGCGCTTACGGGGAAATTATCGGTCAGGGGCCTGCCCTCGAAAATATTCTCCGGCAGATAGAAATGGTCGGCCCCACCGATGCCAACGTCCTGATCACCGGCGAATCGGGAACCGGCAAGGAATTGGTGGCCCGGGAGATTCATCGCCACAGCCGGCGCGGGCAACGCGCCATGATCAAGGTCAACTGCGCTTCCGTGCCCAAGGAGCTCTACGAAAGCGAATTTTTCGGACATGTCAAAGGCGCTTTCACGGGGGCGATCAAGGACCGGGCGGGAAGGTTTCAACTGGCGGACGGCGGCACCCTGTTCCTGGACGAGATCGGGGAAATTCCCATGGACCTGCAAAGCAAGCTGCTCCGCGTTTTACAGGAAGGCACCTTCGAGAGAATCGGCGATGAAAAAACCCGGAAGGTGGATGTGCGTATCATTGCCGCGACCAACCGGGACCTGAAAGAAGAGGTTCTGGCGCGGCGCTTCCGGGAGGACCTGTACTACCGGCTGAATGTTTTTCCTATTAAGGTACCGCCCCTCCGCGACCGTAAGGAGGATATTCCCGTCCTTGCTTCCCGGTTCGTGCGGCTGGCGGCGCAAAACCTGAACTTTTCCGAACCCCGGCTCACGCAGCGCAATATTCAGGAACTCAAAAGTTACGATTGGCCGGGAAACATTCGGGAGTTGCAAAACGTGATCGAGCGCGCGGTCATCACCTCACGATCGGGAAAGCTCGCGCTCGGTCTCTCGGAGCAGGGAAAAACGGCGAGCGTGCCGGCCAGGGCGCCGAGCCTCGAAGCGCCAGCTTCAGGCAGCGTTGAAGTTTTAACCGAGGCGGAGATGAAGGCGCGGGATCGGCAAAACATTCTGGACGCACTCAACCGTTGCCGCTGGAAAATCACCGGGGCCGGCGGCGCGGCGGAACTTCTTAAAATGAAACCCACGACGCTGCACTCGAAAACAAAAAAAATGGATCTGAAAAGAAAGGCTTGAGCGGGTAATATGTGCCCGTGGTTTGAAGCTGCAGCCTAAGCCCGGCGAGCAGGGCGGCGGGCAATCCGTTATGCCGGGGAGCATTCTCCCGGCGGGTTTTGTTATCCTTTATATTTTGCTCATCCTCGGCGCGGGAGAGTTTACGCGCCGTTCACCCCACTTAAGGAACTCGATCGATGACATCCAAGCTGGAAACCCCCGAATTGCTCAGCCCGTTTCAGATGGCGGACCTGAACCTGAAGAATCGCGTTGTCCTGGCTCCCCTGACACGGGGCAGGGCGGGCGCCGAGCGCATGCCCAACGAACTCATGGCGGAATATTACGCGCAGCGCGCCTCGGCGGGACTTCTCATCAGCGAGGCCACCGTGGTGTCCGAACAGGGCAACGGCTGGGTCAACAGCCCTGGCATCTACTCCGAGGAACAGGGCGAAGCCTGGAAAAAGGTGACCGCCGCGGTGCACGCGAAGGGCGCTCCCATTTTCCTGCAACTCTGGCATTGCGGCCGCGCTTCGCACAGCGATTTTCACGCGGGTCAGCCTGCCGTCGCCCCTTCCGCCGTACGGCTGAACGGGGAATACATCCATACGCCGCTGGGAAAGAAAGACTATGAAATCCCGCGGGCTCTCGCGGCCGATGAAATCCCCGCCATTGTCGAAGACTACCGGCAGGCGGCGCGGCGCGCCAGGGAGGCCGGTTTCGATGGGGTGGAGGTCCACGGCGCGAACGGATATCTCATCGATCAGTTCCTGCAATCGAGAACCAACCAGCGGACCGACCGTTACGGCGGCAGCGTGGAGAACCGGTTGCGTTTCCTGAAGGAAATCCTGGCGGCGGTGACCGAGGTCTGGCCTGCTCAGCGGGTGGGGGTGCGGATCAGCCCCAATGGCAATTTTAATGACATGGGTTCGGCGGATTACCGGGAAACTTTCTCTCAGGTCGCAAGGGAGCTCGCGCCGTTGGGCCTCGCCTACCTGCACGTGGTCGACGGGCTGGCGTTCGGTTTCCATGAGTTGGGGGAGCCGATGACGCTCTCGGAATTCCGCCGGGTGTTCCCCGGGCCGATCATGGGCAGCTGCGGCTACACTCAGCAGACGGCGGAAGAAGCTCTTCAAAGGAAGGACGCAGACCTCATCGCCTTTGGCCGTCCCTACATCAGCAATCCCGACCTGGTGGAACGCTTCAGTCATGGCTGGCCGCTGGCGCCCGAGGCCGACATGGCCGTGTGGTTTTCATCCGGAAAAGAAGGGTATACGGACTTTGAACTTTATAAAAACGGGTAACGAAGAGTTCCGGAAATTTTCGGTACTCTGTGGTTCCGCCGCGGCCTGGATGCTTCAGGGTGCCTTATCACCCGTGCCAAGTGGCTCGCGGGACGATTCTGGCCCCCTCTGGTTTGAAATTGTATCGGATGGGGCTGGCGTGTTAATATCGGTGGAGTGTGGTAATCTTTCTCTGCAGCAACCCACGCCTTACCCTGGGGAAACTCCTTGGGGATCATATTGAACAGGCTCACCAGAATTTGACGACCGGCAAGCCCAACGTCGAATTTGCAATCAACCCATTGTAAACAGACAGGAGAAAAGAATGACGACGCATGAACAAATCGTGGCCGCTTACGAATCTTATGTTTCCGAGAGCGAGAGTTTCGAAACCAAGAATGTCAAGGCCGCGGCCGCCCGGGCGAGGAAGGCCCTGGCCGAACTGGGAAAACTTGTTAAAACCCGGAGAGCCGAAATTCAGGAGCGCAAAAACAACCTGGGCTGACCCAGGTGCGCATGAATCCCGGAGTGTCGGTTTCGGCCCTCCGGTGGGTCTTGTCCCGCGTATCGTGCAAGCAAGGGCTTGCGGGTTTGACCCGCAGGCCCTTTTTTTCGGGAGTACGGGGTTGACACTTTAAAACGATCATTTTATAATAGGCCTATGGCTCGATTGAAAGAATACGACAGACAGGATGTTTTGCAGAAAGCCTCCGAGTTGTTCTGGCTGAAAGGTTTTGAAGCCACCTCGATGAGCGAGCTGGTTCAGGCCACCGGCCTCAACAGCGCCAGCATGTACAAGGAATTCGGCAATAAGGAAGGCCTGTTCGATAGCGCATTGCAGGATTACCAGAAAACACGCCTGGAGCCCTTTCTCAAAATATTGCGGGACCAGCCTGACATGAAGGGCATTGAGGAATTCCTGGGGATTCTCGTGTCCATTGCGCAGTCGCCGGACTTCAAGGGCTGCCTGATGATGAACACGTTGTCGGAGGAGCATTCGGTGAGCCCGGCGGCTCTGCGCCGCGTTGATAAATTTTGCGTGAAATTGAACGAGGCGCTGGCGGGTGCCATTCGTGGAGCGCAAAAGGAAGGAATTATCCCGCGAAAGAAGGACCCGGTGATACTGGCGGAATTTATCATCTGCTTTATCCACGGCATGGTGCTGTATGGGCGCGTGGGCGGGCACAAGGCGTACGTCGAGCCCATTGTCGATACGCTAAAGGCCGCGCTACGTACCTGAAAAAAATTTCCCTAAAATTAAAACGATCGTTTTGAAAATGATGGTGATCCCTTGATCTTTAACCACGAAAGGAGCGCAGGATGAAAAATTTTACTCGACACACAGAGGCAACAGCGCCAGCGGGTGCGGCGGAGGTGCTCGGCCAGGTTCGCGAACGTTACGGCTTCATTCCCAACCTGGCGGCTTATATCGCCGAATCGCCCGCGGCGCTGCAGGGTCTCCTCGGTCTTGCGGGGGCGTTCGATAAAACCTCCTTCA
>QJZQ01000074.1 GCA_003246675.1 Nitrospirota bacterium
GACGGTCTGCATGTACAAATCGTTTGAGGAAAGCTCGCCATGGTTTTTGGGAAGCAGCGCGTTATCCGGGTTGTGCTGGGCCATCATTTGCACGAACTCGCCGCGGGTGATCCGGTCTTCCTTGGCAAAAAGCGAAGAAGCGAAAACCGCCAGCGAAGTCAGCGCCAGAACGCAGAATGCCGCAACGGGAAATAGGGCGGTTGTGGTGTTGTTTCGCGGTTTGAATTGCATCCGATTAATCCTAAAACCCGTTTGAGGGGGTTGATAAGATAACGATGAATCCGGTGCCCCCCTTGAGCCACGTCGCTCAAGGGTTTACCTTTAACAGGCTGATCCATTTTAACACTTTAAGCGCAGCAACTCATTCTATTATTCCAGGGTTTGCCGCCGCGACGAGGCGCCCGCGCCCGCCGCGGGCGGCAGGCGCCGCCTCCCGGAACCCGCAGACCTGCGATGACTTTAGCCGATGAAAACGTTTAATCAATGGCTTATAGGTGTGCTCATCACCGCGCTCGCGGTCTTTGCCTATCGCGTCAGTCCGCCTTTCCTGGACCGCCTGGAAATGCTGTTCAGGGACGCGCATTTTCAGGTGCGCGGCCCCTTGAGCCCGGGGCCGGAGGTGGTGATCGCCGCCATCGATGAAAAAAGCATCGACGAACTCGGCCGCTGGCCCTGGCCAAGAAAAACCCTGGCCGAGCTGACAGATAAGCTGGTGGCGCTGCAGGCCCGGGTCATCGGCTTCAACATGGTTTTTTCCTCGCCGGATAAAAGTTCCGGCGTCGAGACGCTGCGGGAGCTGCAACTGGAGCTCGAGCCTCTTGCCGAATCCACTCCGGTTCTCAACGAGACCCTCGACCGCTACCTCATGGCCTCGGATTACGACGCCCTCCTTGCCCAGGCGCTTGCCCGTTCGGGCCGGTCGGTGCTCGGTTATTTCTTCCACTTCGACCCGGAAGGCCTCGATCACCTGACCGAGCAGGTCCGGCACGAGAACTTCAGCAACATTCTTCCCGGTCAATTCAAGGGATTCATCAAATCGCAGGGCGCGATTTCCCTGGACCTCATGGAGTTTCGTACGGCCTACGCGGTGGAAGCGAACGTCGCGGCGTTGTCGCAGGTCTCGCAACAAAACGGTTTCATATCCATGGACGTCGAGTCCGACGGGTCCATCCGCAAGCTGCCTCTGGTTGTCCGTTATTACGACCCGGTAAAGCGGCAGAATTATTTTTTCCCTCCGCTGGCTATTCGGGTTCTGGAAACCTATCTTGAAGGGACGCTGCTGTTCCGGGTCGACGAGTTCGGGGTGGAGAAGGTCCTGCTCGACAGCGCGGATTCGGTGGAGATCCCGACCAACGAAAAAGGCGAACTGGAGATCAACTTCCTCGGCAAACGCGGAACGTTCCCGTATTTATCCGTCACCGATATCATTCATGACCGCATCTCTCCCGCGACCCTGGAATTGCTCCGGGGAAAAATCGTCCTCGTCGGCGCCACCGCCACCGGGCTGCAGGACATCCAGGTCACCCCGTTCGATCCGCTTTACCCGGGCGTCGAAATCCACGCCACGGTGATCGACAATATTCTGAATCGAAATTCCCTGCATCAACCCGAATGGATCGAGGCGTCCGACAGCGGTTATCTGATTTTCCTCGGCCTGCTTCTCACCTGGATTTATTCGCGCATCAAGTCAGTGTACGGCCTGGTGGTGGCCGTGGGTTGGGCGGCGGCGGAATTTTATTTGAGCCAGTGGGTGTTCGAGCACAGGAACATCTGGGTCACCAATATCTACCCGCAGCTGGAAAACGTCCTGATCTTCGCCGCCCTCATGATCTACCGCTACAACACCGAGGAAAAACAGAAGCACTACATTCAGAACGTGTTCACCCGCTACATGTCTCCGGGAGTGATCGACCAGCTTCTGAAAGATTCGGGCAAACTGAAGCTGGGGGGAGAGCAAAAGGAATTGACGGCGTTTTTTTCCGACCTCGAGGGATTCACCGCGATGTCGGAAGCCTTGCCGGCCGAGGAGCAGGTGCAGTTTCTCAACACCTACCTGACGGAGATGACGGATATTCTTCTCAAGTACCAGGGCACGCTCGACAAGTACGACGGCGATGCCATCAAGGCGTTTTTCGGCGCGCCGCTTTATCTCGAGGATCATGCCAGGCGCGCCTGCTGGGTGTGCGTTGAAATGCAGGACCGGCTGGAAAATCTTCGCCGGCGCTGGCGCAAGGAGGGCAAGCCCGAGCTGCACATGCGCGTCGGCATCAACACCGGGCAAATGGTCGTCGGCAACATCGGCTCGAAGAACAGGATGAATTACGGCATGAGCGGCGATTCGGTCAACCTGGCGGCGCGGCTGGAAGGCGCCAACAAGGAGTATGGCACCTTTTCGATCCTCAGCGAATCCACCTACCAGCAGGCGAAGGAGCATATCGAGGTGCGTGAGCTGGATTCCATCCGCGTCCGCGGCCGCATTGCGCCGGTGAAAATCTACGAGCTACTGGGAAAGCGCGGCCATATCAGCAAGGACATTCTCATGCTGCTGCCGATCTACAAAAAAGGTATCGAACATTACAAGAAGAGGGAGTGGAAAGAGGCGGTGGTCTGCTTCAAGAGCGCATTGATCCTTCGCCCGAAGGACGGCCCCTCGGCGACGTTGCTCAAGCGCAGCATCTATTTTCAGAAAAAGCCGCCACCCAAAAAATGGGATGGAGTCATCGGCCTGAGTTACAAATAAGGAAAAAGGCCTCCATGGGCATGGGTCGAGGCCGGGGAAAGAGGGCGGTGCCGGATCAACCCATATTGAGGCGGACTTCGTTGGTGAGGATCTTCTTGTTCAGGATGACGATTTGCTTGCCGCGCGTTACGAGGCAGCCACGAACCTGGAATTCCTTGAGAATGCGGGCGAAAGTTTCCCGCGTGAGTCCGGCCATGTTGGCCAGCTCCTGGCGTGAAAGCTTGACGTCGAGGACAATCCCCTCCGCCTCTTTGCGGCCGCCTTTTTCCGCCAGGTCAAGGAGGCAGCGGGCCACCTTCCCGTAAGCGTCGAAGAAGGTCAGGTTCGTGATATTGTCGGTGGTCATGCGCAGGCGCTGGGTGAGCGCGGTCAGGAGGTGCAAAGCGACGCCCGGATTTTTCTTGAGGAGGTGGACGAAGTCGTCCCGGTAAACGATCAGCACCCGTGTGTCCTCCACCGCCGTGGCCGAAGCGGAGCGCCGGCCTCCATCCAGGAGGGACATCTCGCCGAAAAAGTCATTTTCACCGAGGGTTTTGATGATGAACTCGTGGTCGTTGGAATCCACGAGGGAAATCTTGACCAGCCCGGATTTGAGAATGATCAGGGAGCTGCCCGGATCGCCCTGGTCGAAGATGACCTGATTCTTGCGGTAGGTTTTCTCGACCGCGATGGAGGCGAGTTCGAGAGAATGATCTTCGCTCAACGAGGAGAAAATAGGAATTTGCTTGAGGAGTTCGACTTTGTTGTTCATGGGGAGTCTATCTAGGGTGTGCATTGGATACGCATCCTCCATTTTCCCGCCGCCCGCCGGGCTTGCGTTCGATAGAGGACCCTCTATTTAATAGTTATACAACGTCCGCCAGGCAAAATCAGGAGTTTTTTTTTCGCTCCCCGGCTTTTTGGCCGCCCGGCCGTCTAATCATTATAACCGGCGGGCCGGAGTGGGAAACAACCCATATCACAGTAAACCGTGACCTGAGACCACCCTCTCGCCCCGCTCCGCTAAGGACGGTTCGGGAGAATGCCCTCCCATCCCGAAAAACCCTCTATCAGCCCTCGGCCCACCCCGCCTGAGGCCGGATGGCTTGCACAGGGCCGTTCCGATTCTGGAAAACCGCCCCGGAATAAATTTTTTTTCGCATCCCTGGCCCCATAAAAAAACATTGGCGGGGCGATGCGCCGCATTATCTGCTTCATTAATCGGGCGATACGCGTTCAATAGCCCGATAGGCCATTTTTGGCATGGGTACTGTTTTTGAATGGTTAAATTTATGCGGGTAGGGGCGCGGTTGGCCGCGCCGGCGGATCAGAAGCGGCGGGTGATGCTGAGCACGATGTCCTTGCGGTTATAAGGATGGGCGATGATGCCGGTGGTTTCGAGGAAGTTTCCGCGCAGCTTGAGCATCCAGTCCTGATACAGACCGTAGGTGCCCTCGAACGCGAAATTGCC
>QJZQ01000100.1 GCA_003246675.1 Nitrospirota bacterium
GCCACTCCTGGGCGCGGTCCTCCAGCTCCAGGCCGGCGCGGGTGGAGATGTTTTCCAGGCTGACGGTGAAGCGCGTCGAGGACTTGTCGACGTTGATCTGGTTGTTGAGGTCCAGCCCGAAGGGCAGGGACAGCTCGTACAAAAGCAGGTACTGGGCGGAAAGCTCGCGCGATTCGGGAATGCGGTAATAGGCCGGGTCGTCTCCGTGCAGGTTCTTGTTGAGCCGTTTGAGCGTGTCGGTCAGGGTGCTCACGTGGATCACCCCGGGCTGCTCGCGGTACCAATTGGAGAATTCCTCGAGCTTTTTCAGGTATTCCGGGTTGCTGATGCCGCCGGATTCCCCCGCGCCCAGCGAATAGCCGATGGACATGAAGCCGGTGAGGTTTTTCGTGACGTAGTCGTTGTCCAGCCGGAACTGGTAGCGGGTGTCGAAGTATTTGTGGAATTCCTCATTGATTTCGATGCGCGAGATCTGCACGCCCAGCACGATGAACACCGCGAGCGTGCCAAAGAACAGGGCCTGCCGCCGCCGGAGGACGAAGTCGGCCAGGCGGTCAAGCAGTTCGGTGCTCTTTTCGCGCCGCCGGGGCGCGCGGATGGGCAGCACCGCCATCATCGCCGGCAGAAAGAGCACCGAGTAGAGGTAGGCCGCGCTCACCCCCATGGCGACGGTGTTGCCCAGGTGCCAGAAGGGGGGAGAGTCGCTGAAGTTGAGGCTCAGGAAACCGATCGCCGTGGTCAGGCTGGTGATGAACACCGGTTGATGGTTGACGCGCAGCGATTCGATGATGGCCTCCCGCTTCGAGCGCCCCTGGCCCATTTCGTGAAACATCGTGATGAGCAGGTGGATGCTGTCGGCCACCGCCAGCGTGAGGATGATGGTGGGCGCGTTCGCCGAAACGGGAGTCAGCGCGATGCCCGCGAAACCGGCGAGCCCCATTCCCGTGAGGATCGAGAACAGGATCACCGTCACCGTGGTCAACGTTGCAAGCCAGGAACGCAGGATGAACAGCATGATGCCGATCACCAGAAGGTACATGATGGGAACCAGGGTCTTCATGTCGCCCTGGCCCGATTCGTTGAAGGCGTTGTTCATGAACACCACGCCGGTGAGGTAGATATCCACCTCCGGGTGTTTGGCGCGGATCTCCTCCGCCATGGACCGGACGAAAGCCACCACCTCGGTGGTCTCGGTGAGGGTCTTGCCGGGCAGGTTGACGGTGGCGTTGACCGCCGTCATGTTGCTTTCTTTCCGGACGAGGCGGTTGAGCAGCAGCGGTTCGGAAAGCGCCACCCGCCGGGCGCGCTCGAGGTGCTCGTCGCTCAGGTTTTGTGCGTCGATCACCAGATCCTCCACCACCAGGTCGTCGCCGTCGGCCCAGGTGTGCTGGAAATTGGTGATCGAATCGACGCGGGTGGAGTAGGGGATCTGCCAGGCGGCGCGGGTAATTTCCTCGACCACCGCCAGGGTCTCGCGGGTGAAGACGCCGCCGCTTTTCGGGGCGATGACGATCATCGCGTTGTCGTTTTTGGTGTAAGTGTTTTGCAGGGCTTCGAAGGCGTTGAGCTGCGGGTTCTCCTTGCTGAAGAAAACCCGGTAATCGGTGGAAAAGCTGAGGAACCGTCCACCGCTCGCCGCGGCAGCCACCACGAGAAGGGTGGCGGGAATGATGAGCCAGCGCAGCCGGATGACCCATTCCCCGAGTCGCTGACCTTTGGTTGTCGTGCCTGTCATGGCGTTCCTTCAATTAAAAGTTTATCGAGCCTTGCCCGCCGGCTTGAGCAGGGGGACGGTGTTTTTGCCGAGCTTCAGAATCAGCCGCGGGTCGTTGCGGGTTTTGGCGAGCAGCACCACGCCTTCCCAGTAGGCGAGCACCGCTTGTGCCGAGGTGCGGATGTCGATGTTCGGTAAAGCGCCTTCTTCCACCGCGTCACGCAAAGCCTGCTCGATGGGGGCGGCGAGGTCGCGGAAGATGCCGTCGAGGCGCTTGCGGATCACCTCGTCCTGGGTGCTGAGTTCGCTGGCGAGGTTGGAGAAAGGGCAGCCCGGCATGTGACCGGTTTCCTTTTTGATGCGTACCTGCGTTTCATAGCCCATCTCGACGTAGCGATCAAGACGCGCAAGCGGCGGGATTCCGGGCTGGAAGGCGCGGGCGATGATCTCCAGGGAATGCGCGCGGCATTCATCGAGAACCGCGAGGGTGAGGTCCCGCTTGGAGGGGAAGAAATGGTAGAAGCTTCCCTTCTTCACCCCGGCCCGTTCGCAGATCTCCTGCACGCCGACGCCTGCGTAGCTGCGGGAATAGATCAGGCCCCGGGCGCTTTCGAGAATACGTTGTCTGGCTTCGCTCACACGTCCCATGGAAAAATAATAGTTGACCGGTCAGTCAATCTCAAGGGAAAAATGATTTTTGTGGATTTTTGGGGGCCGGAAGCGCGGCGGGGCGAAAGTAATCCTCGCGCATGCGCGCTGATCCGTTATCCTAGAGAGGGCATTGGGCTGCATGCGCCGGTGGCGCATCGCCAGGATTAAATACAGCGGAAATGGAGAACGGGATGAAACGCGGAATCGGCATTCTCGCGGGGCTGGGGGGGGTCTCACTTGTCGGGCTCTTTCTTGCCGACCCCATCGCACAGGACCCAGGCTACCACCATTTCGCCGATGGCCGGGCCTTGTTCGGCATCGCCAATTTTGGCGATGTGATGTCCAACGCGCCGTTTGTTCTGGTCGGCGTGTGCGGGCTTTGGGCCGCAAGGACCCGTCCTGGAGACGAGGCGCGTTTCATTCTGCCGGTGGAGAGGCTCATGGCCGCGCTGGCTTTTCTCGGCATCCTGCTGGTGGGGCCGGGCTCCGCCTGGTATCACCTCGCTCCGGACAACGACACGCTCCTCTGGGATCGCCTGCCGATGACCGTGGGATTCATGTCCATTTTCGCCATGATGATCCTGGAGCGGGTGAGCGTGCGCGCTGCCGTCCTCCTCCTGCCGGTGCTCCTCGTCCTTGGCGTGGCGAGCGTGTTCTATTGGCACCACACCGAAACCCTGGGCCGGGGCGACCTGCGCCTGTACGCCTGGGTGCAGTTTTTCCCGACGCTTTCCATTCCTCTCATGCTTCTCATGTTCCCCCCGCGCTACAGCGGACAGCGCTATTTATGGCTGATGATCGCGGGCTATGCCCTGGCCAAGGTGCTGGAGCATTTCGACGCATCGGTGTTTGGCCTGCTGGGCGGCGGGGTGAGCGGGCATTCTCTGAAGCACCTCGCGGCGGCGGCGGGTTGCTGGCAGCTGGTGCTCTACCTGCGTCACCGGCGCCGGCTTTCCTGAGCGGCGCGACACCTCAACCCACTGCGCCGTCGGCAAGGCCAAGGTGCTCCGCGGCCAGCCTGAGGGCGCCGGGGTAATCCACCTTGCCCGTGCCGAGCAGCGGCAACCGGTCGACCTTCACAATCTTTTTAGGCAGGCTGAGTTCGGCGAGGCCGCGCTCACGGGCGTGGGCGACGATCTTGTCGCGCGCGGCATCGGGGCAGTCGGTCACCAGAACGAGCTGCTCGCCCTTCTTTTCATCGGGCAGGGCCACCACGGCGTGCTGATGCTCGGGCCAGATTTTCTCGATGTTGCTTTCCACCGCGGTGAGGGAAACCATCTCGCCGCCGATCTTGGCGAAACGCTTGGCCCGGCCCTTGATGGAGAGGTAGCCATCGTCGTCGATGGCGACGATGTCGCCGGTGTCGTACCACCCGCCCTCCGGCGGTTGCAGCACGCCGGGATTGTCCGCCTTCAGGTAGCCCAGCATGATGTTGGGGCCGGAGACGATCAGCCGCCCGCCCTCGTCGATGCCGGGCACGCTTTCGAGGCGGCAGGCCATGCCGGGAAGCAGCCGCCCCACGGTGCCGGGGCGGTTGTGCATGGGCGTATTGATGGAGATGCCGGGAGAGGTTTCAGTGGCGCCGTAGCCTTCGAAAAGGCGCACGCCGAATTTTTCCGACCACAGCTTCACGGTCTCCGTCTTCAGTTTCTCGGCACCCGCGAAGGCGTAGCGCACATTGTAGAAATCGTACGGGTTGGCGTAGCGGGCGTAACCGGTGAGGAACGTGTCGGTGCCGAACATGAGCGTGGCGTTGGTGTCGTAAACGAGTTCGGGGACGATGCGGTAGTGCAGGGGCGAGGGGT
>QJZQ01000128.1 GCA_003246675.1 Nitrospirota bacterium
GGAAACTCCACCGGCCGCCCCCCGGACGCCCACGGCCCGTTTGCCAATGCCCCGGCCCGCCCCCTCCCCCGCCCCACCGGCGGAAATTGCCTCAAGCAGGGTGCGGGAGAAGGCCCCACTCATTGAATTCGCGGCCCGCGCCGTGGCGCAATCTCATGCGGTTGCCCGGCCCGCCGCCGCGCTGGCTCCTGCCGCCGCTCCGGCTGCGCAAGCCCGGCCCCAGGCCGTGGCCGCGCGCAGCCCCGTACGCACCAGCGAACCGGCCGCCGCCAGGGCGGCCACCGTGGGCGCGGTGAAGCGTGTGTCGCTCAGTTCGTCCAAGGCTCCGGAACCCTTGCTCGCGCCACAGGAAGCACCGCGTTATTCATCAAGGCCAGCCGCTATCGCTTCAGTGGAAAAATTTGTCCGCCCCGCCTCTTCTCCTTTAAAGGCGATTGCGGTAGAATCCCAACCATCGCGAACGGCCGCCCCCGGACCACGGCGGCCCACGGTAGCCATTGCGGCACGCTGGGAGCGCACGAGTAATAGTCATGTTGCACCGGCCGACCCCGCCACCGTACCGGCGAATTTTTCGACGGTGGACCTGGGAGCCCTGAGAGACGGATATTCCTCGCTGGTGCGCGGGCGGATCGCCAGCGCCCGGCATTACCCGCCGGAGGGCCGCAGCCAAGGGCACGAAGGCCGCCCGGTGGTGTCGTTTCTGCTCGGTGGCGGCGGCGAGTTGATCGAGCTTGCGCTGCTGACATCCTCCGGCCACACAACGCTGGACCGGGCGGCGCTCGCGGCGGTGGAAAGGGCGGCCCCCTTCCCCGGCATCCCCGCCTTGCTGGGCGAGCGGTCGATGCGCTTTAACCTGCCGGTTTCATTCAAACTGGAGTCCCCATGAAACTTCCATGGAAATTCGCTTCGGCCCTGGCGGTTGCGTTCTGGCTTGCGGCCTCGGCCGCGGGAGCGGAGGTGTTGCAGATCGACAGCGACTTCGACGGCAAGCTCGACCAGTGGCACACCCTGGGCGACGACGGCAAACTTATCAAGATCGAGTACGACAAAAACGGTGACGGCAAACTCGACCAGGTCGACACCTATAACGGCCACGCGCAGCCCATCGAGGCCAGGCTGGACCGCAACTTCGACGGCAAGCTGGACCAGTTCCAGTTTTACGATGCCGATGGGGCGCTCCTCAGAGTGGAAAAGGACCAGAATTTCAGCGGCCGAGCGGATCGCAAGGAATTCTACGACCCCGCCACGGGCCTGGAGCGCATCGAGTCCGACGAAAACTACGACGGCCAAATGGACCTGTTTCAGTTTTTCAGCAACCAGGGGAAGGTGACGCGCATCGAATACGACAAGGATTTTAATGGCAAGGTCGATCGCTGGGAATACTATGGGGAGGGGGAAATGCTCATCTCCGCCTCGTTCGATTCCAATGGCGACGAAAAACCGGATCAGTGGCAGTATTTTCTCGACGCCACGGTCCTGAGCAAGGTCGAGTTCGACACCAACTTCGACGGCAAGGTCGACCGTTGGGAGCACTACGGGTCCGGCCACACGCTGGAGCGGGTGGAGATCGACCGCAACTTTGACGGGATTATCGACATGGTACAAAGAAAATGAAACCAAACCGCCACAAGAATATTTTCCGCCGCGGCGCGGCCCTGGCTCCCCTGCTTTTCGGCCTCGCCGCTTGCAGCCCTCAGCCAACGCTCGAGGTTCCCGCGGCCTACCAGAAGGGCCAGAAATTGTTCCACCGCGCCTGTTCCAACTGCCACGGGCCGGACGCCATGGGCAAGCAGACGAAGGCCCCCCGGCTCATCGATGCAGAATACCTCGAAGGAAATTTTACCGACGAGGATATCCGCCAGACGGTGATCAACGGCACCGACAAGATGCCCCCTCAGCGGGCGAAGGTCTCGGATCCGGAAATCGACGAAATCATCAAGTATCTCCGTTATTCGCAAAAATCGGCCGGTCTGGAGGAAGAGACCGAAGAGGAAGAAGAAACCCCTGGCGAATAATACAAGCCCAGGGCCGGAAGCAATGATTCGGCCGCCAGGCCCCCGCCCGTTTAAAAGGGTGCGAGAGGCCCGGTTTGCCCTGAGATGCACGGAGTCTCCATGAAAAAGGCTTTCTTCCTGCCCGCGATGCTCCTTCTCCTGCTGGTGGCCTCCCCCGGCTTCGCCTTCGACGACGACTCCCGCGACGACACCCGCTCCCTCGTCGAAATCCGGACTCTTTGCGCCAATGGGCGGCAGGTGACCGACAGCCCCGATGTCAAGATGTCGTGCGCCGGCGACACCGTCTACGTCAACCGCCGCAACACGGGCCTGTTCAAAAACGAGGTGCGCCTCAATCACCAGCCCATCCGGGATTTCAAGGTAGCGCGCGATGGCCGGGTGTATTACCGCACCGAAATCGGTCCCTACCTGTACGATGAAAATGGCCCGCTCGGCAGCAACCAGGGCACCGTGCTCCTTTACCTGATCTCAAGCCTCGGCGATGTGGTTTACCTCAACAGCGAGGGAGAAATTTTCAAGAACGGCCGCGAACTCGACCGGGGCGCGGGCCGGGTGCCCCTCGTCCTTTCCAAGGTTCAGATCGAGGGGCAGACGGTTGCCCTGGCGAAAAACCCCGTCGTGTCCACCAACGGCCGGGCGATTTACCAGAACGACACCGGCTTCCTCTATGTGGACGGGGACCGCCAGAACATCAAGGTGAGGCATATTCGCCTGCTGCTGGTGAACTCCACCGGCGACGTGTATTATGTGGACGACGGCCAGCGCCTGTTCCGCAACTCCGAGAAACTGTTCGACGGGCGGTTCACCCTGCTCGACGTGCAGCTCAGCCCTCGCGGCCAGGTGGCCTACCTCACCGACCAGACCGCCAACAATCTTTTTTTCGAAGACCGGGTGCTGGGTGCGGGCGCGCACCGGGTGGTGAGCTTCAACTTTAACAGCGCGGGGGAAGTCATCTACCAGGACAGTCTCGGCCGCCTGTGGGAGGACGGCCATCAACTCACCCGCTGAATCCCTGGCGCACGGTTAAATCGGCCGGGTGCGGCTTGACAGGGTGAATATTTTTCGCTAAAAATGGGAAGTTTTCTCAAACCCCGGGTTTTGCAATAACCCGTTACTGGAGCACACTTCATGTCCGAGAATGAGTCCTATATCCAATCCCTCTTTGCCGGCCGCCTGGGCGGTGACCAGTTCGGGAAAGACACACGGATCTACAAATTCGAAAAAATCAAACGCGCCAAACGCGCGGCCCTGAACGAAAACCCCGGCAAGGAACTCTTCGACATGGGCGTCGGCGAGCCCGATGAAATGGCGTTCCCCGGTGTCGTAAAAACCCTGCAACTGGAAGCGGAAAAACCCGAGAACAGGGGATATACCGACAACGGCATCAGCGAATTCAAGGTGGCCGCCGTCAAATACATGGAAGAAATTTTCGGCGTCAAGGGTCTCGATCCGGAACGGCACGTTAACCACCTCATCGGGTCGAAACCCGGTTTGGCCATGCTTCCCTCGGTGTTCATCAACCCCGGCGAGGTCACGCTGATGACGATTCCCGGCTACCCGGTGATGGGCACGCACACGCAATACCTGGGAGGCGATGTCGTCCCCCTGCCTCTCGGGCGGGAGAATAATTTTCTGCCGAACCTGGACGCCATCGACCCGGCGACGCTTGAGCGCGCCAAGCTGTTGTACCTCAACTACCCCAACAACCCCACCGGGGCCAACGCCACGCGCGAGTTCTACGAAAAAGTGGTGGATTTCGCCAAAAAACACAAGCTCATCGTCATCCAGGATGCGGCCTACGGCGCGCTCACCTACGACGGCGAGCCGCTCAGTTTTCTTTCCGTCCCCGGAGCCATGGACGTGGGGGTGGAACTGCACTCCCTCTCCAAGGCCTACAACATGACCGGCTGGCGCATCGCCTTCATCGTGGGCAACGAGCTGGTGGTCAAGGGGCTGGCGCACGTGAAGGACAATATCGATTCGGGCCAGTTCGCCGCCATTCAAAAAGCCGGCATCTTTGCCCTGGAGCATCCCGAGATCACCCGCGAGATCGTGGAAAAATACCGCCGCCGCCTCGCCCTGCTGGTGGACACGCTCAATTCGGTCGGCTTCAAGGCGACCATGCCGGGAGGGTCGTTTTTTCTCTACGTCGAGGCGCCGCGCGGCATCGCCGGCGGCCCCACCTTCGCCACCGCGGAGGATTTTTCCCAGTACCTGATCAAGGAAATGCTGATCTCCACCGTCCCCTGGGACGACGTGGGCCGCTTCGTCCGCTTCTCCGCCACCTTCGCGGCGAAAGAAAAGGCCGACGAAATCCGCATCATGGGCGAAATCAAAAAAAGGCTCTCGTCGGTACAGTTCGAATTCTAAAGCCGCGGTTCTCCACTTCGAGGGCCTGGGAGGTCAGCGCATCATGCCACACACGGCCTACATCGGGGTGGGTTCCAACCTGGGAATTCCCGAGGCGAACTGCCGCCGGGCGATGGACTTTCTGCACGCGCCGCCGGAGGTGCGCATCGCCCGCCGCTCGCGGCTTTACCGGACCCGGCCCGTGGGGAAGCTGGATCAGGGGTGGTTCGTCAACGCCGCCGTCGAGATCGCCACTTCCCTTCCGCCTGCGGCGCTGCTCGACCGGCTTCTGAGTATTGAGAAGCGTCTCGGGCGCGTGCGGCGGGTAAAGTGGGGGCCACGCGTCATCGACCTCGACCTGTTATTCTACGACCGCCTGATCCTGAAAACGGCGGATCTCGAGATCCCCCATCCCTGCGCCGCCGAGCGGCGCTTCGTGCTCGCCCCCCTGTTCGAGATCGCCCCGGCGTACCGGCACCCCCGCCTGCATAAAAGCATTGCGGAGCTTCTCACCTCCGCCCCGGGCCCTCAGGATGACGTGCGAACGCTTTCCACCACCGGCTCATCGAGGACGTAGGTCTTAACGCTCTCCAGCGCCTTCTGCACCAGATCCTGCCATGGAAACCGCTGTTCATCGGCCAGCAGGTCGGCCTCTTTGGCGCGCGTGGCCGGGCGCGGCGGCATGAACACCGAACAGCAGTCGGGATGCGGCTCGATGCTGATATCGTAGGTTTCGATCTTTTGCGCTTCGGCGATGATGTCGCGCTTGTCCAGGCCGATGAGGGGGCGAAACACGCTGAGCCGCGCGATGGAGGACACGGCCGCCAGGTTCTCCAGCGTCTGCGAGGCCACCTGCCCGAGCGACTCGCCGGTGACCAGGCCCAGGCACTTGTTCTCCTCCGCCAGGGCATGGGCGATGCGGTACATCATGCGCCGGTAAAGCACGACCCGGTTGGCGGGCCGGCAATGGTCGCGTATCGCCACCTGCGTCTCCTCGAACGGCACCACGTAGAGCCGCCCTCCCCCCTGGTAGCGGTTGAGCAGACGCGCCAGCCGCTCCACCTTGTCCAGCCCGCCGCGCCCGAGAAACGGCTGGTTGTCGAAAAACACGTGATGCACCCGGCACCCCCGGCGCGCCATCATGAATGCCGCAACGGGGCTGTCGATGCCGCCGGAAAGCAGGCAAAGCACCTCTCCCGCGCTCCCCACCGGCAGACCGCGCAAACCGGGATGGCGGTTGTCGAACACCACGGTCTCGCTCTCGCCCACTTCGATCTCCAGCACGCAATCCGCATGCTTGATGTCCACCGTAAGCCCTTCCGGAGCCAGCCGCTGCATGATGCGGGAGCCGACTTCGAAATCTATCTCGGGCGAGGTTTTATGGAAGGACTTGTCGGAACGCTGGGAGCGCACGCAGAACTTCAACGCACCGGCCTCGCGCAGGCGCGGGCCGATCCACTCGATACCCACCTCGGCCATGGCGTCGAAATCCCTCTCCACCGGCACGCCTATGCTGACCGAGGCGATGCCGGGAACACGGGTGAGCCGTTGAGCGCACTCTCCGGCCTGGGTCCGGTCGGTATCGACGAGAATCCGGCCATGCGGAACGCGATAACGCGGCGGTTCAAGCCCGGCCAGGGCGCGCTGGATATTCTTCAACAGACAGTTTTCAAAAAACCGCCGGTTCTTGCCCTTGAGACCGATTTCATCGTAACGCACCAGCAGGGTCCTCGCTTCGTTCATCGCTTCGCCGCTTTCTCTTTGAATGTGGGATAAAGCGCCTGGTAGGCGCAGGAAAATTCTGTCAGGAAACAATCCACCTCTTCGACGGTATTCTCGGGCCCGAAGGAGATGCGCAGGCTCGCGCGCGCCTCTTCCACGCTGCGGCCAATGCCGGTGAGAATGCGCGAGGGCTCTTTCGACTGGGCGCTGCAGGCGCTGCCCAGACCAACGAAGATGTCCTTTTCTTCCAGGTGATGCAGCAGCACCTCGCCCTCCACCGGCGGAAAGCTGAAATTCACGATCGCCGGAGACTGACGGGTCGTGTCGTCCTCCGCCAGGGAATTGAACTTCACGTCGAGTTCGGGCAACCGCTGGGACAGCTCCTGCAATCCTTCGATCAGGCGGCGGCCAAGCCCCCTGAAATGCGCCTCGTTCGCTTCCGCGTTGTCCACGGCCCGCTCCACGGATTTAGCGAGACCCAGGATCAGGGGCACCGGCAACGTGCCCGAGCGCACCCCGTACTGCTGCCGCCCGCCATGAATCTGCGGCGTGAGGGTGAGCCGCGAATCATAAATTAAAAGGCCGATACCCTTCGGCCCGTTCATCTTGTGCGCCGACATGGAATAGCCCGCCAGGCGCTCCCACGGAATATCGCCGAGGGGCCGCTTGCCCACCGCCTGCACGCCGTCGAGAAACAGTCGGGTGTTGGGCGACGCCTTGTGAAGCGCGCGGGCGAGCGGTGCCGGGTCGTTCACCGTGCCAAGCTCGTTGTTCACATGGGAAAGGCACAGCAGCCGCACGCGCTTTTCATTCAGCACTTCGAGCCCTGAAAAGCCCAACCGCCCTTCCACCTGATGATGCAGGAGAGAAAGCGGCTCGCTGCCGAATTTTTCCAGGTAACCGAGCGTCTGGCTGACGCTCGGATGTTCCAGGCCGAGATGGGCCGTCTTTTTATCGGGAAAGCACAGCCCTTTGATGAACAGGTTGTTCGATTCGCTGCCGCCGCTGGTGTAGATCAGCCGGTGCGTCGCGGGCAGCTTGAGCAGCCGGGCGATCTGGTCGGTGGCGGCTTCCATCCGCTTCCGGGCATCCAGGCCGAGGCGGTAAACGGTCCCGGTGTTGCCGAAATCCCGCCGCATCGATTCGTTCACCACCGCGATAACTTCGGAGGCCATCGGCGTGGTGGCGGCGTGGTCAAGGTAGATCATGAAGGCTTGCTTTCAGAGTGAACGTTTTTTTAACGTAACGTAAGGGACGGCTTGATATTTGCCAACAGGGTCTCAATGCGTGAACCACGATGGCTTGCCCTCAGGGCGAACAGGGTTTTAGCTTGTGAACCCAACAGTTTAAAATCTAATTCCGGTTTTAACGGGAAAACTACGACGCCTGGGCCTCAGGGCGAATAAGGTTTCATGAGGTCCTGGTCCATGTCGAGCTGGTCGAGGATCCGCGCGACGACAAAATCCACCATGTCGTCCACCGTTTGGGGCTTCTGGTAAAACCCCGGCGAGGCGGGAAGAACCAGCGCCCCGGCCTGGTCGAGAGCAAGGAGGTTTTTGAGGTGGATGGTGCTGAAGGGCGCTTCCCGCGGCACGAGAATCAGCTTTCTTTTTTCTTTCAGCATCACATCGGCGGCGCGTTCGATCAGCGTTTCGGAAACCCCGGCGGCGATGCGGCCAAGCGTCCCCATGCTCGCGGGCACGATGACCATGGCGTCGGCCCGGAAAGACCCGCTGGCGATGGCGGTGTTGATCTTCGAGTTCTTGTGCCGCGTGACCCCCTCGCCGCTGAAATCGGCGGCCGTCATCCCGAGTTCCAGTTGAAGCAGTTCCGTGCCGCGCTCCGAAACGACGACGTGGAGCTCGGCCCGGCCTTTGAGGCTGTCGAACAGCCGCACGGCGTACGCCACCCCGCTTGCGCCGGTGATGGCGAGAATAAAACGTTTCATAATGCGTCCTGGGCAATGAGTTCGAGCACCGCTTGCCGGATCCGGGCGTGCACCTCGTCCACGGGGGGCTCCGTATTCACCCGCTGGATCACGGGGTCGTCGAAGGCGGCGAAAATGCGCTGCACCTTTTCGAGATAATCCGCCCGTTCGAAGGAGCTTTTCTCGCCCCGGCCATCCACCCGCTTCAGGCTTTTTTCCGGTGACAGGGTGAACAGAAAGACGCGGTCCGGCCGCGGGGCGAAGGCTTCGTTATCCCGGACGATGGCCTCCGGGCTGAAACCAAGGGCCCCCTGGTACGCCGCGGTGGAATAATAATAGCGGTCGAGAAGAACCACGCGCTTTTCCTTGAGCGCCGGGGCAATGTTCTGCTCCACGTCCTCCCGGCGGTCGTTGACGAACCAGGAAAGCTCTTCCTCGGGCGTCACATCGCCGCGCCCGTCCTTTAAAATGCCGCGGATCTTCTGGCCCCAAAAGCCGCGTGTGGGCTCGTACAGGCGCACCACGGGAATGCCCCGGCTGGCGAGAAAGTCGCCCAGGAGGCGGCAATGGGTGCTCTTCCCCGTGCCGTCGATGCCTTCGAATACGATCAGATATCCACGGTCCAGCTGCAACGGGCGCCTCAAGTTGGTGTCGGTTCAAGGGGCAGTGTATTAGATATTGCAAGGCGAGACAACCGGTTTCGGAAAGCCGGCGCAAGGGGCCGGGCAAAGGGGCCAGGGAGGCCGCAGGCAAGCGGCCGGCGGCGGTTTGCAAATGGCGGGGTTTTGTTTATAATAAAGCTCTCATTTATCTATGGTTTTGTTTATCAACAGTTATGGCTGGTCCCGGCGGCTCGCCTCCCCTTTCGCGCGGAAGAAGCAAACTCCATGAAACGTTTTTTCAAGGTGCTCGGCTGGGTATTTCTCGGCGTGCTGCTGCAGTTCAAACTCAACGCGCTCTACGGCATCGTTTTTCTCGAAAACCTCAATTTTCACGAGCGCACCTATTACGTGAAGATGAACCTCGTCCCCACCGAGGAGAGCCTGCGCGTCCTTCATCTGGAGACCACGGTGCACCACTCCCTGGGGCCGGATTACTTCGCCAACGTCTACATTCCCGAGGAATACCAGGTGCTGAACAAGGAGCCCTACAAGGGGGCCGAGGCCCTGCCCGGCTACAACGCGTATAAAATGGGCATGAAAAGAAAATACCGCGATGTGCTGGCGGTGGAGGACCTCATCATCGCCCCGAAAGTTCCCGACGTTGCCGCGAAGCCCCTGGTGGTGCACTTCGAGAACCTCAAGCAGCGCCTGCACGCCGACGAATCGTACCAACTGTCCGTCACGGGCAAGAAAACCGCCCTCGCCGGGCCGGAGCTGGTGGAAGCCCGATACCCGCAAAAACTGGGGATGTAAAACCCGGCCCGGAATGCGATACAATTCAGGGTATGAACCCACGCACGAAAGAATTCAAGGATTACTACAAGGTCCTCGGCATCGGGGAGACCGCCGGCGATGCCGAAATCCGCAAGGCGTTCCGTAAGCTGGCGCTCGAATTCCACCCGGACCACCACCCCGACGATCCCGGCCGGGAGGAAAAGTTCAAGGTCATCTCCGAGGCCTACGGCGTCCTCATTCATCCTGAAAAGCGCCGCGAGTACGACCGCTACCGCACCGCCTATTTTTCCGGCACGGGGGGGTCGTTCAACTATTCCCAGCAGGACATTTTCGAGAGCCTGTTTCGCGACGGGTTCGCGCGCGGCATCTTCGAGGAGCTCAACCGGGAGTTTCGCCGCTCGGGCTTTCGCTCGGGCAACCCATTTTTTCACGCGATATTTTTCGGCGGCGCCGTCGGCGGCCTCGGAAGAATTCTCTCCCGGGTGCCCGGACCCATCGGCAAAATCGGCCAGGGGCTCCGGCTCGCGCAATGGGTGGGCGCGTCCATTCTGGCGGCGCGCGCCAAACAACCGCCCGCCGCTAAAACCGGCGCGGCAGCACCGGGATGGCTGGATTCCCTCAAAGGCAGCTTGCTCAAGACAACCCCCTCGGCCGGGGGTGGCCTGCACCTGACCCTGCCTGTCGCGCCGGAAGAAGCCAAAGCGGGAACGAAAAAAAAGATCGCCTACAAGGTGGAAGGCGTCACCGAAGAGCTGCTGGTGCATATTCCGCCCGGTTTTCCGCCGGGCGGCAAGCTGCGCATTCCCGATAAAGGAAGAACCGTGAACGGAAAACGGGGCGACCTTCTGCTCACGGTTTCCATCCCGCCTTCGGACGCCGTCTAGCCCATCCATGGACCGCCCCCAACTCATCGCCTTCTGGAAAAACTTCTTTGCCGACCTGTTCCTCGGCACGGTCCTGCGTCTCTTCCTTTTCGGCCTGCTGGGCGCGGGTCTGGGCGTGGGCGCGTTGACCCTGTTCAAAACCATCTCGCTCGAGCCGCGCGATTTCGCCGGCTGGGCCGAGACCGGGATGCTGGTGATGGCGTTCCTCTGGTTTTCCGGGTTCGGTCTGCTCGGCGGCATCGCCGCCGCGGCCATCCACACCGGGTCGAGAAAAATCCGCCAGGCGGCGGCGGGCCTCCACGACCTGCTCGACCTGCTGTCGCGGCAGATGCTCGGCCGTTTACCAAAAATCAACCGGGACATCCCGAGGGAACGGCTGGAGAAGGAATTCGACCAGCTCGGCCGCGAATTTCAGCGCCAGCTCAAGCTCAAAAAAAGCATCAGGGGCGCCCTGGCCGCGCTTCTATTCGGCGGGGTGATCAAGACGCTCAAGTTTTTCTTTTTAGACGACGTGATGGGGGAGCTTCGCGGCAAGTCCGCCGAATCGGTCTCCTCCAGCGACATCGAAAGCGCCGTGCGCCGGGTGGGGGTGGATAAAATCATGGAGCCGGTGACCGACTCTTTCCTTTTGTTTCAGGCGCTGAATTGTGCTCTAATGGCCCTGCTGTTCGCGATTCCTTTCGGCCTCTTCTGGCTGTTCTGATCCTTCGACTCCTGGAGGGAAAACCTCATGCCGCTGATTAAAAAACTCATTCGTTTTTTTCCGGTTCGGCAGGTGTTGCCCCTCCTCCTGTTGGCGTGCTTCGGTGCCCTGACGGGTTTCTCTACCACGCTGCATAACCACGTGTGGGATGGCGAACCGGTCCACAAGGACTGCGCCCCCTGCCAGTGGAGCCAGCTTCCGCCAAAGGTGGAAGCAACACCGCCCCTGGCCCCGCCGCCGCCCCGGTTCACACGCATCGAACCCGAGCGCCGCGCTTTTGCGGCTTTAAGCCACAGTTCGTCCTTCACCAGCCGGTCTCCGCCGCGTACTTCCTGAGCCGATTTTTAAGCCGGGTCTCCCTGTCCTTCTGTTTTCTCACAGGAAGAATCAACCGCCGGGCAACACGCACCACCCTCCGAGCTGTTGAACCGTTGTTTTCCAGGAAGACCCTCTCGCAGAGAACCCAGGGATCGCCGTCCACAGACCGTTCATCCCTGTTCAGGAGTTCATCCATGAAGTTCGCAACCGTTCTTGCCCTCGCCTGGCTGGTTTCCGCCAGCGCCTGGGCGCAGACTCCATCCGCAACCGATTCCGAACACCTCCAGCGCCTTGAGGAGCGCCTGAAGAAACTGGAGGCCGCACGCGACCGAGCGGCCGAAGAGCCGCCAGGCCCCTCGAACCGCTTCAACCCCGCCATCAGCGTGAACGGACTTTTCCTGGGAACCTATGCCAGCGAGGGCAGCGCGGGCGCAAGCGAAATAGACACCGGCATGGACATTCAGGAAGTGGAGCTGCGGTTTTCCGCCGATGTGGACCACTGGTTGAGGGCCGAACTCACCCTGGCGATGGAAGAAACCGACGAGATCGAGATCGAGGAACTCATCGCCGAAGCGGTGATCGCCCGCAGCCTGTCGCTGCGCGCGGGTAAATTCTTCGCCGCGTTCGGCAAACACAACCTGCTGCACACGCACAGCTATCCGTTCATCGACCGGCCCATCGTGAACGAAGAGATCCTAGGTTCCGAAGGGCTGAACGAGGGCGGTGCCGGGTTGGACTATTTGCTCCCCCTGCCCTTCTTTTCATCGCTCAGCCTGCAGTTTCTCCAGGGGGACAACGATTTGTTCTCCGGCCCGCGCAACGACGATTTTCTCTACCTGCTCCACTGGAAAAACCTCGTCGACCTCACCGCCGACCTCACTGCCGAGCTCGGGGGTTCCTACGCCACCGGAAGGAACGACAACCCCGTCGCCGAGAGCGACCGCACCCACCTCGCCGGCGCGGACCTGACCTTCAAGTGGAAACCCGCCGGCCGCGAGCGCTACCGGTCGCTCGTCTGGCAAAGCGAGTTCATGGACGTGTCCGGCGTCGCCGAGGCGCGGGGGGTCTACAGCTTGCTGCAGTACCAGTTCGCGCAAAGGTGGTGGGTCCAGGGACGTTACGACTACTACACGCGTGACGATGTTCTTGAAACCGCCGACCGGCAGCGGGGAAGCGCGCTTCTGGCGTTCGCCCCCAGCGAATTCACGGCGCTGCGCCTGCAATACAATTACCTCGACCCCCGGCCGGGAAAGACCGATCACCAGGTGCTCCTGCAAATCAATTTCACCCTGGGATCGCATCCCGCACACGCTTACTGACGAGGCATTCTCCCGATAATGAATAGACATCTGTTTCCGCATAGCAACAACATCGGTTTCGCGGCCTGCATCCTCGGCCTCCTGCTGACCCTGTTCGCCGCCGGCGGGGCCGAGGCCCGCGTCCGCGTGGTGACCACCACCGAGGACATCGCCGCCATCGCCCGCGAAGTCGGCGGCAATTTCATCGAGGCCGAATCCATCACCCGTGGCATGCAGGACGCCCACTTCATCGAGGCCAAGCCAAGCTACATGCTCAAGGTCAACCGTGCCGACCTGTTGATCCACCAGGGCCTGGACCTGGAGATCGGCTGGCTGCCGCTACTGGTGACCGGCGCGCGCAACCCGCAGGTGCGCGAGGGGCAGCCGGGCAGCCTCGACCTGTCGAGCGCCATCGTCCCCATCGAGGTGCCCACGGGTGAGGTGGGCCGCCACATGGGCGACGTTCACCCCGGCGGGAACCCCCATTACCCGCTCGACCCGGCGAACGGCCCGCTCATGGCCGAGGCCATCGCAAAGCGCCTGGGCGAACTGGATCCGGAGAACAGGGCCGCCTATGACGCGAACCGTCAGCGATTCGCAAACCGCATCGCGCAAAAAATAGCGGAATGGGAAAGCCGGCTCGCCGCATTTCCAGACCCCGTGGTCGTCACGTATCACACGACGTGGAGCTATTTCCTGCGGCGCTTCGGCATCGAAAGCATTGGCTCAGTGGAACCCCTGCCCGGCGTTCCCCCCAGCCCCGCCCACCTCGGCCACCTGGCGGAAACCATGAAGCGGCGCAAGGTAAAAATCATCCTGCAGGCGAATTATTTCGAGAAGCGCCATTCCGAACTGCTGGGCAGGCAGACCGGGGCCCAGGTGCTCGCCCTCCCCGTGTCGGTGGGCGGCGCACCCGGAGCGGAGGATTATTTTTCCCTCTTCGACCTGCTGGTGGACCGCCTGGCCAAAGCCCTGAGCCAGCCATGAACACCGTGCCTCCCCAGAGCCGGGAGATAAGCGCATGAGCGAATTCTGGACTTTCATGGCCGCGCCGGCGGCGTCCTGCCTGATTCTCTCGGTTCTCTACACTTATTTTGGCGTGCACGTTCTCAAGCGCGAGATCATCTTCGTGGATCTCTCGCTGGCGCAGCTGGCGGCGCTTGGCGCCACCACGGGCATGGTTCTCGATGTCCCGCCGGAGTCTCCGCTGGTTCCCCTGCTCGCCTTCGGCTTCATACTGGGGGGAGCGGCCTTTTTCTCCACCACCCGCGCCCTGGCCAGCCGCGTGCCTCAGGAGGCGGTCATCGGCATCGTTTATGTGGTCGCGGCATCGGCGGCCCTGCTCCTGGCCAGCCGGGCACCGCACGGCGCCGAGCACATCAAGAACCTGCTGAACGGCTCGGTGCTGTGGACCACCTGGCAGGACGTGCTGCGCATCGCCCTTGCAGGCAGCGCCGTGGCGGCCGTGCACTGGAAATACTTCCGCCGCTTCCGTGAACAATCCGAGAATTACCTGGTGCAACCGTTCTCCACGCCGGACCGCATCATGGACTTTATCTTTTTCGCCACGCTGGGGCTGGTGATCGTGGTTTCCGTGAAAACCGCGGGCGTGTTCCTCATTTTTACCCTGCTGATCGTCCCCGCCGTTTGCGGCGCGCTCTTTTCCAATTCCTTCACGGGCCGCTGGCTGATCGGTGCGGGCCTCGGCATCGCCACATCGATACTGGGCCTTGCGCTTTCCTACAAATTCGATCTGCCGACGGGGGCCACCATCGTCACCTGTTTCGGCATCGTTTTCCTCGCCCTGCTGCCGATATCCCGCGCTACGAATGCACGCCCCTAATAGTTCCGCATGCCGATACACCTGGCCAACAACCCCTTATAATGTATATAGATACAGCCTTGACAAATTAGACCCCTGTGGTTAAATTTAGCGAAGCCCGGGATATGTAAAATCGGGCACCTCCAAGCACTCGCCAGGAGCAAAGCATGGTTCAGAAACCTCGGCTTTTTCATCCCCTTTTTCTCTTTGCCATCACCCTGCTGGCGGCGTTGCTTTGCCACCTGCCTTCCACCGCATGGGCAACAAACCCAGCCGGGAGCACGGCTGCGGCACTCGCCAGCGAAGTGGCGGAAAAGGGCTGGGTGCGGGTGATCGTGCGGCTGAATACCTCGTTCACACCGGAGGGATTGCTCAAGGCCGAGGAAGAGGCGCTTGCCCAGCGCCAGCGTTTTCAGACGATCCAGGAAAAACTCCTAGGCCGTCTTGCTTCTACTAATTACCGGGGGCTGAAAAGGTATCGATACACGCCCCTGCTCGCGCTCGCGGTGAACGAACGAGGCCTTCAGGGCCTTCTGGCTTCGCCGGAGGTGGAGCACGTGACGAGGGACGAGGTGATGCAGCTGTCGCTTGCCCAGTCCGTCCCCTTGATTGGCGGTGACGACGCGCACACGGCGGGATACAGCGGCCAGGAGCAGGCGGTGGCCATCCTCGATACGGGAGTGGACCGCAACCACCCATTTTTTTCCGGCCGGGTGGTCTCCGAAGCCTGCTACTCCACCGCTACCCTCCCTTACTCTACACTCTGCCCCAAGAGCCAGGAAGAACAATTGGGCCCGGGGTCGGCCGCCCCGCCTTCTTCAAGTCTGCCAGGATATGATCACGGCACGCACGTGGCGGGCATCGCCGCGGGAGGAGGCGGCCCCCACGCCCCCGGCGTCGCAAGCTCCGCG
>QJZQ01000030.1 GCA_003246675.1 Nitrospirota bacterium
AGCGCCCTGGCCACCAACCGCCGCCTGCCGCGGCAGGAGCCGGGCCGCCACGTGGTCGAACTCAACCTGGCGCTGGCGCGCGCGGCGGGGGCGACAGCCCAACCGGGCGAACCGGTGGCCCTCAACATCCCGCCCGCCTCCACGGATTTAATCGCCGGGTTTCTGGCCGACCATAAGGAAACCGCCGGCCGGCCGCTGGCCGCCCTGCACGCCGGCGCCGGGTTTTCCAGCAAACGCTGGGCGCCGGAGAGGTTTGCCCGCCTGGGCGACCGCCTTTCGGCCGAGCTCGGCTTCACGGTGCTTTTGACCTGGGGCCCGGGGGAGAAGGAACAGGCCGAAGCGGTTGGCGGCCTGATGGAGCGTCCGCACCTCCTCACCCCGCCGACTTCCCTCGCCGACCTGGCCGCGCTTTGCCCGCATTTGAATCTCCTGGTCTGCTGCGATTCCGGCCCCCTGCATCTCGCCGCCGCCCTCGGTGTTCCCACGGTATCGATTTTTGGCCCCACCGACCCGAAGCGAAACGGCGCCTACGGGCCCGGCCACGAGGCGGTGGTCCAAATTCTGTCCTGCAGTTTCTGCTGGAAACGCACCTGCCCGCTGGGAACGGGCGAATGCATGAAACAGGTCGACGCCGACGCGGTTTTTGATACAATCAGGAAAAACGTTTCCCGGTATACCGCCAGGCAACCGCAGTGAGACCCCCGGGTGGCCCGATCGTCCGGCGCCGGCCCTTCATTTAGCAGGAGGTGGCTTCATGCCCATAGAAAAAGAACTGCTCGACATCCTCGTCTGCCCCAAGTGCAAGGGAGCGCTGGAACTATCTCCCGCGGAGGACGCCCTCCATTGCCTGGCGTGCAAGCTCAAATACCGGATCGAGGACGACATCCCCATCATGCTCATCGACGAGGCCCAGCCTCTTCAATGAGTGACGTCGATACGACCCCCTTCAAATCAAAAACCCTTTGCCAGGACCCGATTGAGCCATGAACGAAACACCCCCGCCCTCCACCGCTTCACAGACGACCGGAGTGGGCGCTCCCGGCCTTATCTCCAACGAGCCGCTTCTCTTCGAACTCGGCTCCCCGGGGCGGCAGGCCTATTCCCTGCCGCCGCTGGACGTGCCCGAGGTGGAGTTGGAAACACTCCTGCCGCCGGACGAGATTCGTCCCCCCATCGAGGAGTTTCCCGAGCTCGGCGAGTTGGATGTGGTGCGTCATTTCACCCGCCTGTCGCAATGGAATTTCAGTATCGACACGAATTTCTACCCGCTCGGCTCCTGCACCATGAAGTACAACCCAAAGATCAATGAAACCCTGGCGCGAAAGCCGGGGTTCGCCGGGCATCATCCCCTGGCGCCGGAGTCGCTCTCCCAGGGCAGCCTGGAGCTGATGTTCGATCTGCAGGAGTACCTCAAGGAAATCAGCGGCATGGACCACGTCCACCTGCAACCGGCCGCCGGAGCGCAGGGCGAGTTCGCCGGCATGCTGATGATCCACGCCTACCACAGCGCCCGGGGGCGGCCGCGCAAGAAAGTGCTGCTGCCCGATTCGGCGCACGGCACCAACCCGGCGAGCGCCACCCTGTGCGGCTACAGCGCGGTGCAGATTCCATCCGACCGGGACGGCTTGATCGACATCGATCGATTGCGGGAAGTGATGGACGAGGACACCGCCGCGATCATGCTCACCAACCCCAACACGCTCGGCATGTTCGAGAAGAACATTCTTGAGATCACGTCCATCGTGCACGGCAAGGGGGGGCTGGTTTATTGCGACGGGGCCAACATGAACGCCATCATGGGCGTGACAAAGCTGGGCCGGATGGGCATCGACGTGCTGCACTTCAACCTTCACAAAACGTTTTCGACCCCGCACGGCGGTGGGGGGCCGGGCGCGGGGCCAGTGGGCATCTCCGACAAGCTCGCGCCGTACCTGCCCGTGCCGGTGGTGGTGAAAAAGGAAGGGCGATTGAGCCTGGACCACGACCGGCCCGAGAGCATCGGCAAGGTGAAGGCGTTTTATGGTAATTTCGGCATCCTGCTGAGAGCCTATGCCTACATCCGCAGCCTCGGCCCGGAAGGCATCCGCAAAATCAGCGAGGCCGCCGTGCTGAACGCCAATTACCTCAAGGCCAGCCTGAAAGACACCTATCACCTGCCCTACCCCGGGCCGAGCCTGCACGAGTGCGTCTTCAACGACAAGCTCCAGCACCCCGCCACCACCATGGACATCGCCAAATCGCTCATCGACCGGGGGTTCCACCCGCCGACCATCTATTTTCCGCTGATCGTCAAAAGCGCGCTGATGGTGGAGCCGACGGAGTCGGAATCCCGCGAGACGCTCGACCGCTTCGTCGAAGCCCTGCTCGAAATTGACCGTGTGGCCAAGACAGCCCCCGAACAGGTGCACGACACACCGCGTCTCGCCAAAGTCAGCCGGCCGGATGAAGCCGGCGCGGCGCGGCGGCCAATTCTGCGCTGGCGGCCTGCCGAAAGCGCCTGAGTTTCAGGTCAGCCAGTGAATGGCGAGCAGCACCGCCGGGGTCACGAGGAAGGCGCCAATAACGTTGAGCACCACGCCGATGCGCGCCATGGCGGGAACCGTCACCCAGCCGCTGGAATAAACGATGGCGTTGGGCGGTGTGGCGATAGGCAGCATGAACGCGAATGAGGCGGAAAGCGCCGCGGGAACCATCAGCATGAGCGGCTCGAACCCGGCCGCCGTCGCCGTCGCCGCGATGATGGGAAGAATCATCGTCGTGGTCGCCGTGTTCGAGGTGAACTCGGTGAGGAAAGTCATCCCGAGGCAGATCATCAGCACCACGCCCCACACCGGCAGCCCCTTCACCCCCGTCAGGTGTTCTCCCACCCAGCCGTCCAGGCCGGTTGCGGAAAACGCCGCCGCCAGCGCAAAGCCGCCGCCAAACAGCAGCAGGACACCCCAGGGAACTTTCACCTCCACGTCCTTCCACTCCAGAAGAAAGTGCTGACGCCGCCCGTTCCACTGCACCCCGCGCAGGCCGTGGATGGGAAGAACAAAGAGCAAAAGGCTCATGGTCATCGCCACGGTGGCGTCGTGCAGCAGGTTCGGGTAGGGAAACAGGGAGGACCAGCCCGGCACCGTCCACGCACCGAGATCGATCGGTTTTCTGAAGATCCATAATAACGCCGTGGTCACAAACACGCCGCCGATGACCTTCTCCGCCCGGCTCGGCGGGCCGAGCGCCCGGCGTTCCTCCTTGATGATGCTCTCCCCGCCATCAACGAATTCGATGCTGTCGAGCCGGATGCGGGAAGCGAATCGAATGAGAATCCCCCAGGCCAGGGGAAGGAACACGATCACCAGCGGCATCGCCACCGCCATCCAGCGGACGAAGGTGATCTCGGCGCGATCGGGAAACAGCTGCCGGTAGAAGCCGGCGAGGACGATGTTGGGCGGCGTGCCGATCAGAGTCCCCACGCCGCCGATGCTCGCGGAATAGGCCAGCCCCAGCATCAATACGAGGCCCAGGTTCTTCTGAATCGTCTCGCGGGTCTCATCGCTCTGCTGGCCTCCCAGACGGCCCTCGAAGGCGATTTGCTGGACCACGGCCATGGCCACCGGCAGCATCATCAGCGTTGAGGCGGTGTTGGATATCCACATGGAAAGAAACGCGGTGGCGGCCATGAAGCCAAAGACGATGCGGCTCGGCCGGGTGCCCACCACCGAGATGATGGCGAGGGCGAGACGCTTGTGGAAATGCCACTTTTCCATGGCCACGGCGATGATGAACCCGCCGAGAAACAGAAAGATGAGATGGTTGACGTACTTGGAGGCCACCTCGGCGCTCGACATGATGCCGAGAAGAGGAAACAGAACGAGCGGCAATAGCGCGGTGACGGTGATCGAGGTGCCTTCCCCCATCCACCAGACGCCCATGAGGGCCACGGTGGCGACGAGGCGCCGGCCACTTTCGGTCATGCCCTCGGGCAGAGGCAGCAGCAGAACGATCAGGAACAGGGCGAAGCCCGCCGCGAGCACGGCGAAATTCTTCACAATGGGGGTGGACGCCGGTGGAGACATTCTGTTTCCGTTCCGGTTCGAGCCCCCCCGAGGGGGGCGAGGGGCTAGTGGGAAGCCAGGATACGGTTCA
>QJZQ01000236.1 GCA_003246675.1 Nitrospirota bacterium
TGTCCATCCTGCTGATCCCGGGCCTGGTGGTTCAGTGCATCTCGAGCCGGGTCGCGGATAAAGAAAGCCTGATCGTCCGGTGGGCAGAAAAAATCTACGCGCCGATTCTGGATTTTGTTCTCAGGACCCGGGCCCCGATGATCCTGCTGGCCGTGGTGCTGGTGGGCCTCGGTTTGTTGCTGATGGCAAGAATGGGAAGCGAGTTTCTGCCCACCCTGGATGAAAAGGATATGGCCGTGCACGCCCTCAGAATTCCCGGAACCAGCCTGCAGCAGGCGGTGGAAATGCAGCACGTTCTGGAAAAGAAAATCGGGGAATTCCCGGAAGTGGATTACGTTTTTGCGAAAATCGGCACCGCCGAAATCGCCACCGACCCCATGCCGCCCAGCGTCGCGGATGTTTTTATCATCTTAAAACCGCGATCCCAATGGCCCAATCCCGGCCGCGCCAAAGCCGCCGTCGTGAAAAACCTGGCGGATTACCTGAAAGGCATTCCGGGCAATAAATATGAATTCACCCAGCCGATCGCAATGCGGTTCAACGAACTCATCGCCGGGGTCCGCAGCGATGTGGGTGTGAAAATATTCGGCGACGACATGGAGGAACTGGTGCATGCCGCGGAAGAGGTCGAGCACCTGCTGGCCGGCCTTCCGGGCGCCACCGACGTACGCATGGAGCAGGTGACCGGCCTGCCGGTGCTGAATATCGAGTTGAAGCGGCGGGAGATGGCCCGGTTGGGCCTCAACGTTTCCGATGTTCAGGATGTGGTCGAGATCGCCATCGGCGGTAAAAAGGCGGGGCAGATCTTCGAACAGGATCGGCGCTTCGACCTGGTGGTGAGGCTGCCGGAAAATGTAAGGACCGATATGGAGAAATGGAAGCGGATTCCCGTCGCCGTGCCCGAACAGGTCGACACGGCCGGTTTGCCGCTGGCTAAAATCATCCTTCCGGGAAGCGGGCGCGGCTTCAATTATGTTCCCCTGGGGGCGGTGGCGGATTTCAAGGTCGTCATGGGCCCCAACCAGATCACGCGGGAAAACGGCAAGCGCCGGGTGGTGGTGACGGCCAACGTGCGCGGGCGCGATCTCGGTTCCTTCGTTAAGCAGGCGGAGCACGCGATTAAGGAACAGGTCAAGTTGCCGGTGGGGTACTGGATCACCTGGGGCGGCCAGTTCGAGCATCTCATTTCCGCCAGCAAGCGGCTCTGGGTTGTCGTGCCCCTTGCGCTTCTTCTCATTTTCCTGCTGTTGTTCACGGCGTTCGGCGCTCTCAAGAACGCCCTGCTGGTTTTTTCCGGCGTTCCCCTCGCGCTCACCGGCGGCCTTTACGCCCTTTGGGTGCGCGACATTCCCCTGTCGATCTCGGCGGCGGTGGGGTTCATCGCGCTTTCCGGCGTGGCGGTGCTCAATGGCATTGTCATGATCTCCTTCATCGACAAGCTGCGCGAGCAGGGGGAGGCTCTCGATGCATCCATTCGTAAGGGGGCCCTGACCCGCCTGCGCCCCGTGCTCATGACGGCGCTGGTCGCCTCGCTGGGCTTCGTGCCCATGGCTCTGGCCACCGGCACCGGCGCGGAAGTGCAGCGGCCTTTGGCGACGGTGGTGATCGGCGGCATCGTTTCCTCCACCGCGCTCACCCTTCTCGTCCTCCCCGCGCTTTACCGCGTGTTTCACTATTCACGAAAAAACTGAGGCCACAGGAAAAAAAATCTTCATGCTTTCTCGTCTGCAAGGGGCCGCGGCGCGGGACTGCCCGAGGGTTCCAGCGGAGGCAGCCCCGCTTCGATTTCCTGCCTCGTGTACCGGGGGGTGATGTGCTGCGGGCAATTCCAATCGAATGCCTGTACTTTAAAAACGAACACGCGTTCCACGTTCGCCTCGTAATCGGGCAACGCCACCTTGCCCGCCAGTTCGGGGTGGTCGGCCGCGTGCAGCACCTCGGCCTCGGCCCAGATTTTCAAGCGCTTTTGTTTAGCGTAATCCATCAGAAACAAGACGGACCTGGGCTTGGCCTGCAGGTTGCCCGCGCTGATGTACTGCCCGTTGCCTTTAAAGTCCGCGAATGCCAGGGTGCGGTCGTCCAGAACTTTCAGGAAGCCTTGCGGCCCGCCGCGAAACTGCATGTAAGGCCAGCCGGTTTCGCTGGCCGAGGCGATATAAAAACCATCCCGGCCAGCGATATAGGTCTTTTCCCTCCAGGAGAGTTGGTTGCGAAATTCCCCGCCTTCCTCCATTTTCGAATAGGCGGCTCGGGTCCCGTACTTTTCCTGCTGTGCCCTGACGCTTTCGGAAAAAGCGAGTTCGGTAAAATTCTCAGTCATGGCACCCTCCTGAGTTTGTGGTTCGTTGTTTTATAGCGAATACCTGAAATTTACCGGCGGCAAGGTTGTCGAGCTTCAATTCGCATGCTGCCCGGCAAGCACCCCGCCATCCACGGGCAGAATAGCCCCGGTCGTCCAACCGGCCCGCTCACTGGCAAAATAGAGAATGGCTTCGGTGATATCCCTGGGTTGGCCGTTCCTTCCTAGGGGATGAAACCCGTTGAAGGTTGGAAGCACCTGTTTCACTTCCTCGGGGCTCATGAAGGTATTGTAAACCGGGGTTTCCACCACCGCAGGAGCAATGGCGTTGACCCGGATGTTGTCCTTGGCAAACTCGATCGCCAGGTTGTGCGTCAACGCATTAACCCCCGCCTTGGCCGCTGAGTAGGCGCTCGATGGCGTCGCGCCGATGGCCTGGGTGGCCCACATGGAGCCTATGTTGATAATGACCCCCGCCCCGCGCTTTTTCATTTCCTGGATTGCCGCCTGGGAGGCATAAAAGGTTCCCCCCAAAATGACGTTGATGTAGGAATTATAATCGGCCTCGGTATGTTCGAGAAAAGGGGTGGGTTTAAAGATACCGGCATTATTGATAAGGATGTCCACCCCGCCGAACTTCTCCACGGCGGTTTGCACCAGCCGGGTGGAGGTTTCCCGTGTGCCAATGTCGCCCGCCACGATGGCCACGTTGTTGCCAGCAGGGTCGAGCTCCCGAGCGGTTTCGGCCAGCACCTTTTCGCGGCGGCCGTTGAGAACCACTTTGGCCCCCCGTTGCAAAAAGGCGCGGGCGGAATCCTTGCCTATCCCCGTTCCCCCTCCGGTAATCAACACCACTTTGTTTGCAAATTCTTTCATTTGAGTTGCCTCCGATTTCAAAAAGTAATTTTCTTTAAAGGTAGTTTTCGATGATGCGGACAATTTCCTCCTGGGGCCTCACCCCTACGATTTGCCGCACCAATTGCCCGTCTCTGAAGAACAGAAGAGCGGGGATGCTGCGAATCCCATATTTGTGTGTTGTGATCGGGTTGGTATCCACTTCCATTTTAGCCACCAGGATCCGGTCCTCGTATTCTTCGGCCAGCTTCTTCACGGTGGGTGCCATCCTGTGGCAGGGTTGGCACCAATCGGCCCAGAAATCCACCAGAGCCGGTCTTTTCGATTGGATCACCAATTTTTCGAAATCATCATCGTCCAGCGAGGCCACGTCGTTATTGACGGTTATATTTTCCTGATTCATTTTATTTCTCCTTGATGTTTTCCCAATATGGAATGAATCGTGAACGCCCCCTGCAAAACGCAGGGGGCTCATCGAGGCTTAAAACGTCAGGATATTGAAACCCTGGTCCTGAAGTTTGCTGAGGCTGGGAAGCCCGGTGGTTTTGGGGGCCGCGTTATCCCGGATCAGGTCGAAGCCGCTGGTGTTGGCGCCGAACACGTCGGCACAGGCGCAGGAGATGCCCTCAATCTTGTCCGCGACCTCGTTGAACAGGTTGTGCGCGGGGTGATCGTCCTGCGCGAGGGTTTCAGGCCAGCGGGTGCCCGTGCCCAGGAAAAGGATGGATACGTCTTTTCCCGCGCTCTTGAAATCGTAGGCGGTGGCCAGGGCGTTGAATACCCGGCCGAGAGATTCTTCCGATCCGTTTTTGGGGTCCGATAAAACGATGATGGCGGTTTTCATGAGATTTGTCTCCGAGTCAATAGGGTTGAATAAGGTGTCTAATGGAGAACCCGTGGTGTTTAGGTTGTGCCACCAGGCTCTTTCAAACTCGATGGTTATAGAGCATATCCCGTGCCAAAATGCAGGAAATCTGTTTATTTGTTGGGAGTTAGGTTGTTTTTTGTGATGAGTAAAAATAGCGAAATATCGTAATTAGCGAAAATTCGCTTTGTGATTTTTTATTTTGGCGAAAATTCGTGGATTTTCCCCGGCTGTCCGGTTAAACTGCAAGGATGGATACTGAACGCGACACTCCATTCCGTGAAGAGGAAACCGGTTGGGATTCGGCGGGGATTTCTCATTTGAACCGGCTGATCCTCGAGGCGGCGGGGGAGGGGATTTATGGAGTCGATGCCAAGGGGATGACGACCTTTGTGAACCCGGCGGCGGAGCGCATGACCGGGTTCAGCGCGAAAGAAATGATCGGCCATTGC
>QJZQ01000188.1 GCA_003246675.1 Nitrospirota bacterium
GCGTCGCCATTGTTACAAAAGATATTCTCGAAGAGTCGGCGACGCGCTACGCCCAGGGAGGCATCGCTTCGGTCATGGCCGAGGACGATTCCTGCGAACTGCACGTCGAGGATACCTTGCAGGCGGGAAGGGGGCTGTGCCACGAGGAGGTGGTGCGGGTGGTTTGCCGGGAAGGCCCCGCCCGCGTCCGCGAGCTGATCGATCTCGGTACCCGTTTTGACCGAGTGGCGGGCGCCGATTACCACCTGAGCCGCGAGGGAGGCCACTCCAAGCACCGTATCCTGCACAGCACCGACCTGACGGGCTGGGAGATCGAACGCGCTCTCATCGAGGCCGTGCGGAGCGAAAAAAATATTGAAATCTTTACCCACCACATGGCGATTGACCTCATCACTGTGGCCCGCCTCGACAAGGAGGTTTCGCCGGGAAGCCCGAGGGATGAAGCGCTCGGTCTGTATGTCCTGGATATTGCCGGCAACCGCGTCCGGACTTTTTTGGGGAAAGCGATTCTGCTGGCGACGGGGGGCGCGGGTAAAGTTTATCTGTACACGTCCAACCCCGACGTGGCGACCGGAGATGGCGTGGCCATTGCGTACCGCGCGGGGGCCAGGGTGGCCAATATGGAATTTTTCCAGTTCCATCCCACCTGCCTGTACCATCCGCGGGCCAAATCGTTTCTCATCTCGGAAACCGTGCGTGGCGAGGGAGGCATCCTCAGGCTCAAGGACGGCCGCACCTTCATGGAGAAATATCACCCCCTCGGCTGCCTTGCGCCGCGCGACGTGGTGGCCCGGGCGATTGACAACGAGATGAAAAAAAGCGGTGACGAATGTGTGTATCTCGACATCACCCACCTGGAGGGATACCGCATCCGCGAGCGGTTTCCCAATATCTTCAAGACCTGCCGCAAGTTTGGTTTCGACCTGACCCGCGAGCCGATTCCGGTGGTGCCCGCGGCACATTATATGTGCGGAGGGGTGCAGGTGGATACCAACGCGCAAACCAATATCCAGCGGTTGTTCGCCAGCGGCGAGGTCTGCTATTCCGGCCTGCATGGCGCCAACCGGCTGGCGTCCAACTCCCTGCTGGAGGGGCTGGTCCTGTCTCATCGCGCAGTCGCGCGGGCCGTATCCCTGATCGAAAAGCCGGGGCGGCTCGAATCCATTGCCGAGGAGGTGCCGCCGTGGGACAGCGGCAGCGCGGTGGACAGCGACGAATCGGTGGTGGTTTCCCATAACTGGGATGAAGTCCGCCGCTTGATGTGGAATTACGTGGGCATCGTCCGCTCCGACAAACGGTGTTTCCGCGCCGAGCGCCGCATCAAACTCCTGCTCGACGAAATCGAGGAATACTACTGGAATTTCAAGATCACCCAGGACACGCTCGAGCTCAGAAACATCGCCATCACCGCACAGCTCATCATTCGCGGCGCGCTCACAAGAAAAGAAAGCCGCGGGCTGCATTACAGCATCGATCACCCCGAAACGGATGATGCGCGCTGGGCGGTGGATACTGTTTTTCAGGACACCCATCAACGTCTGTTCAACCGCAACCAACCCAAGACTCTTTCCCCATGACAGAAAAAACGTTATCGACACACCTTCGGGATTTGTTCGGTATTTTCTCCCTGGCCTTCACCCTGTACGCCATCCTGGCGCTGGTGACGTATTCTCCCCTGGACCCCTCCTTCACCAATTACGCGATGGGCCCGGTGCATAACGCGGGGGGAAAGGTGGGCGCTTATCTTTCCGATGGCCTGGTGCAGTTGTTCGGCAGCGGGGCGTTTTTCTTTCCTTTCATCACCCTGATCCTGGGCTGGGCCCTCATCCGCGGCCGCCGGTTTCACAACGGCTCGCTGGTCCTCATTTCGGGGGTCCTGTTCCTCGTCAGCCTGTGCTCGCTGATGGCGGTCAAATTTGCGCATGACCCGTTCTTTGGCAAAGCGATCCCGCCCGGCGGCCTGACCGGCAAGGGCCTGGGAGGTTTCCTGGTGGACTGGCTGAACACCGTTGGCGCCACGTTGACCCTGGGAACCTGTCTGCTCATTTCATTTTTGACCCTGACCCGCCTTTCCGCCAATTCCCTCATCGATGGCATGGGCGTTGCCGTCAAAGCCGGCGTGAGGCTCTCGGGCCGGGGGGCGCTGCAGATGAAGGCGGGGGTGCAGGAAGGCATTGAGAGATACCGGGCCGGCCGGACGGAACGGGAGGAGCAAGAAATGTTCAGCCGTCCCAGCGAGCCGGTGATCGTGACCCCCGAAAGGCTGCCGGAGATCGAAATTCCGGAGCCGCCGAGGAAAAAGGAAGAGCCGGCGGCGTTCGTCGTCGCTGAAGAGATTTCGGTACCCGTGCGGACAGGAAAATATAAGGTTCCGCCGCTCTCTCTCCTGGAGGACCCGCCGCCCAAAGAGGATTCAAAGCAGATCCGTGATGAAATTCTTGAGAGCAGCAGCATTCTCGAACAGAAGCTGGCGGATTTCGGCATCCAGGGCCGGGTGGTTCAGGTGCTTCCCGGGCCGGTGATCACGTTGTACGAGTTCGAACCCGCCCCCGGCGTCAAGGTCAGCCGCATCCTTTCCCTGGCCGACGACCTGTCGCTGGCGATGCGCGCCACGAGCCTGCGCATTCTGGCCCCCGTTCCAGGAAAGCCGGTGGTCGGCATCGAGATCCCCAACAGAAAAAAGGAAATGGTGTCGTTTAAGGAGATCATCTCCTCGAGGGTGTTCAAGGATTCTCCATCGAAAATTTCACTCGCCATCGGCAAGGACAATATCGGCCAGCCTGTCGTTCAGGATCTGGCCACCATCCCGCATCTGCTGATGGCCGGCTCGACCGGGTCGGGCAAAAGCGTTGGCATGAACGCGATGATCTGCAGCATCCTGCTCAACGCCACGCCCGACGAAGTCAAGATGATCATGGTCGATCCTAAAATGCTGGAGCTTTCCATCTACGACGGGATTCCGCACCTCATCGCGCCGGTGGTGACCAATCCGAAAAAAGCCGCCGCGGCGCTGCAATGGGCGGTCACCGAGATGGAAAACCGCTACAAGGCGATGGCCGAAGCGGGGGTCCGCAATATCATCGGTTACAATCAGTTCGTGGAAAAGCTGCACCTGGAATTTGAAAAAGAGATGGCCCTCGCCGCGGAAGCGGAGCTGGACGACGATGAGGAAGCGGAAGTTCTGGTGCCGCCGCCTTCCAAGTTGCCTTACATCATCGTCCTCATCGACGAATTGGCGGATCTCATGATGGTCGCTTCCAAGGGAGTGGAGGAATCGCTGACCCGGCTGGCGCAAATGGCGCGCGCGGCGGGAATTCACCTGATCGTCGCGACGCAGCGGCCCTCGGTGGATGTGTTGACGGGAATCATCAAGGCCAACTTCCCCGCGCGGATTTCCTACAAAGTCACCTCGCGGGTGGACTCAAGAACCATCCTCGACTCCATGGGGGCCGACAAGCTGCTCGGCAAGGGGGACATGCTGTTTCTGCCGCCGGGCACCTCGCGGCTGCTTAGAATTCATGGCCCCTGGGTGAGCGACATGGAGATCAAGCGCATCGTCGACTTCATCAAATCGCAGAAGAAACCCGAGTATCAGGAAGATATCTTCCAGACCGCGGTCGCCGAAGGCCCGGCGGAGGAAGAGGAAGAGTTCGATGAAAAGTACGATGAGGCCGTGGCGATCGTCGCCAAGGACCGCCAGGCCTCCATATCCTACGTACAGCGCAGACTTCGCATCGGCTACAACCGCGCGGCGCGCATCATAGAAACCATGGAGAAGGAAGGGGTGGTGGGACCCTCAGACGGGATTCGCCCCAGGGAGGTTTATGTCAAGCCGATCCTGTTCGAATAGCGTGTTCCTTTCTCTGGCGCGCGGGTGGGTGATATTAGCCGTTTCAGGCCTCCTGCTGGCCGAACCGGTGGCGGCGGGGTTCTACTCCTGGACCGATGAAAGCGGCCGAACCCATTACACCGACGACCCGTCGAACATCCCGGAAGAATACCGCTTAAAAGACAATCTCAAGAAACATGCCGACGCGCCCGGCGCTCCCCGCAAGCCCGCCTCGCCGCCCCGGGCCACTGGCAGCCCCGTCCATGAGGTGGAGCTGATTCAGGCCGCCTCGGGCAATTTCCTGGTGGACGTGGTCATCAACAGCAAGGTCAAGGCGCGTCTGATGGTCGATACAGGCGCTTCGATTGTCATATTATCGAAAGAGATCGGCGACCGGCTGGGGTTCACGCGGGACCGGTCCACTCCCGAACTTCCCACCATGACCGCCGGAGGGATGGTCTGGACGCCCATGACCGTCATCAATTCCCTGCGCGTGGGGGAGGCGGAGGCGGTCTTCGTCGAGGCCGGTTTCAATGATGAAATGAAGGGGATCGACGGCCTGCTCGGCATGAGTTTCCTGGGAGACTTCCGCGTGGAGATGGACCAGCAGGACGGAAAAATGAAACTGCGCCCCCTGATGAAGAAAGGCGAGCCTCTGTGGGATGGAAAGCCTGGCCGGTGGTGGAAAAACCGGCTTCGCAGCTACACCGAAAGGGCCGATGAAATTGAAGCGGGGGCCGGCCTCATGGAACTCACCAATCACCCTGACGCCACCCGGATCCGGAATCTCGTGGAGTATTACCAGGGTCTGAAGTCAAACTTATTGAAACGCGCCCGCCGCGAGCGGGTTCCATCCCGTTATCTCCATTGACCGCTACGGCGTGCTTGTCAAGCGTCCGCCCTTCCGGGGCGGGGGCTCCTTCTCTGATCGTGGACCTGTAGCGCATGCCAACCGATTCCCCAGCCCGGCCGGTTCTCCTGGCGTTTCTCGGAGCCAGCAATCTTGCGCGCGGTTACACGGCGTTATCTCATTTCCTCGCGCGCGGGCTGGCCCCCCACCCGGTGGAGTGCCTGGCGGCAATGGGGCCGGGGCGTGGCTATGTCGCCTCCGGTGGCCTGTGGAACATCACTTATCCGCCCATTGCGCAGTGTGGCCTGTTGGAAGCGGTTCGCGAGCGAGCGGCCTCGGGGCGGAACGTGGCGGCGTTCGTCACCGATATTGGCAACGACATCATGTACGGCGTTCCCGCGGATGAAATCATCGGCTGCCTCGACAAGATATTCCAGACGTTCGATGCCGTGGCAGGCCAGGTGCTCGTGACGCCGATTCCCCTCGACCTGGAAAAAGACATCGGCCCTGGAACCTTTCGTCGTCTGCGCGCCCTGTATTTTCCCCGCAGCCAGGTGACGCTTGCGCAGGCCACGCGGGCGGTGAACGAGATCAACGCGTTTATACGGACATGCCGCTTGGCCCGGGTTCACCCGCTGGAGGGGATGGAAGCCTTTCGCGGATTCGATAAAATCCATTACGCCGTGCTCAGGAACGCACCGGCCTGGACGCGGGTGGGCGAAGAGATGCTGCACCTTTTCCAGGCCCGGCCCCGGTTTCCCCGGCGGATCGGATGCGGCCGCATGCTGCACTCCTTCGGCTGCAACGCGGGCCGGCTGATTTTTATGGACGCGCTCCGGTTGAGGCAGCGGCCCGGCGCATTATATTGATCGAGGCGAAAAAAAATGAACGGGTTGCGGGCGATCATAAGAACGGCGGCGGTTATTTTAAGCTACGCGGGGATTGCCGCTCTTGGCCTGCTCGCCCTTGTGGTGCGGCCTTTTTCGAGAAAGGGAAATCTGAAAATTCTGATTTTCCTGATGGGGCTCTGGGGCCGCTGCTCCTGCCGGATTTTCAATATCCATCTCCGAGTGGAGGGAAAAGGGGAGCTTGCGCCGGGAACCCTCGTGGTGGCCAATCATGTGGGGACGCCGGATATTTTCCTGCTTGCCGGGTATTGCCCCGGATTTTTCGTGTCCAAAGCGGAAGTCGCCGGTTGGCCCTTCATCGGCTGGATGGTGCGCCTCGGGCAAACGATTTTTATCGATCGCAGCCGGCGGCATCAGATTCAGCTGATCGTGAGCGCCATCGAAGCGCGGCTCCGGGAGGGTTTCACCGTGGCGGTGTTTCCCGAAGCCCAGGCCAGCCGGGGGACGGATGTGCTGCCTTTCAAGCCGGCGGTTTTCGAGGCGGCTCTACAGGCCGGCCGGCCGGTATTGCCGGTGAGCCTCATCTATCACGAGGAGCGGCAGCCCGGCGTGGCGTGCTGGAGCGAGGAATCCTTCATGACGCATATCCTCAGGCTGCTTAAAAATCCGCGCCTGGAAGCCACGGTTTACATGCATGAGGCCCTTCCTCCCGTGGGAGACCGGCGGGCCCTGGCCCAGGCCGCCGAAGACCGCATCCGGGAAAAGTACCTCGCCGAGCGGTCGAGGCCGGCGGACCTTGCCGGAGAAGGGGGGGCGGGGCGCGGAATCCCGGGTTGATAAAATTTCCGCGAGAGGTAATAATTGCAGGCGTTGCTCATCTGTTCAACCGAAGGAATTTACTCCAATGATTCATCCCTACAAGGAAAGCAGGCCGGTCATCGACGCATCGGCGCTCATCGTCGAAAGCGCCCAGGTGATCGGAGATGTGACCATCGGCGAAGAAAGCAGTGTGTGGTTCAACGCCGTGGTGCGCGGCGATGTCAACAATATCCGCATCGGCAAGCGCACGAATATTCAGGACGGCTGTGTCCTGCATGTGGCCCGCAAAGTGCGTCCGCTTATCATCGGTGACGAGGTCACCGTCGGCCATGGTGTCATCCTGCATGCCTGCACCATCGGTTCGCGTTGCCTCATCGGCATGGGCGCCATCGTGATGGACGGTGCCCAGGTGGGCGACGATTGCATCGTCGGCGCCGGGGCCCTGGTGACGCCGAACACCGAGATTCCTCCGAAAAGCCTGGTGCTCGGTTCCCCCGCACGGGTGGTCCGCCCGCTCACGGAGGAGGAGATGCGGTCTGTACGCGAATCGGCGGCAAATTATGTCGGCGATATCGAGTCGTATCTCGACTAAAACCTGAAAACGGGAAACGCCCATGAGCCGCACCGACGAAAACCGCGCGACCCGCTTTGCGGTCATCGGAGGCAGCGGTGCCTACCACCTGCTGGCCAGTGGCGCGCTTGGTCACGAGCCGGACCCGGAGGTGATCGAAACGCCGTTTGGCAAAAGCGCACCGCTGCACCGCTTCGCGGGGCCTGCCGGCGAGTTCCTGTTTCTTTCCCGGCATGGGGAGAAAGATTACTCCCTGACCGCTCCGTTCATCAACTACCGTGCCAATATTTACGCCCTCAAAGCCTGTGGCGTGGAGCGGATCTTTTCCTGGTCCGGCCCGGGGATCATCAACCCCGCGTTCAAGCCCGGCGACTTCGTTTTGCCCGATGACATCCTCGACGAAACCCGCAACCGCGAGAGCACCTTCTTCAAGAACAGCGGCCTCGGGTTCATCCGCCAGAACGAACCCTTTTGCCCCGAACTGCGCGGGGCTCTTCACGATGCGCTGCACACGGCGGGAAAGCCTCACCAGGAACGGGGCGTGTACGTGTGCACGGAAGGGCCAAGGCTGGAATCGCCCGCCGAGATCCGCAAGTACAGGATTCTGGGCGCCGACCTGGTGGGGATGACGCTGGCTCCAGAGGCGTTTCTGGCGCGGGAACTGGAAATGTGTTATCAGCCGCTTTGCTACCTGACCAATTATGCCGAGGGCGTGGTGGCGAGAAAATTTGAGAAAGGCACGCTCTTTGAGGGGATGCAGACCGAAGAAGAAGGCATCGCCGTGGAAGCGGCGATCCGCCAGTTTCCAGATATTCTGCGGGCCGGCTTTTCTTCGCTTGCGAAGCGGCAAAGAACCTGCCAGTGCAAGGACGCCATGAAGCGCTACAAGGTAAAAGGTATGATCGGCGACGACTGGCGGCTCTGGATCAGCGAAGCGTAACCCGGGGCCGGGCGGCCGATGGCCGGCCTCAGGGAAATTCCCAGGACAAGGGAGCCTCGGGATAGATGAATTCCCTCCTGTAAAATTTTTCGAGGAGCGGGCTTGGAGGATCGGTCTTCCTGATGAATATTCTGGCGATAGGATCATTGTAAATTTTAACCCAGCCCGCCACATTTTCGAGATCGCTGTTGATATGGTCCATGAGAATGATATCGTGCGGATATTTATCCAGCATCTCTTCCCAGCCTTTTTCCCCATTTCTCAAAGCCAGGTTCTCCCTGAAAACTTCGTCGGGATAAGCCGTCCATAATCTTCCGTCGATCGAAACTTTTGAGGCGGGCCGCTTATTAATGACATACTCACCCCAGTCAAAAAACACCAGGATATTACCGTCGATTTTATTTGCCTCAAGAAAATTCATCGCATAGAGGGGATAAACTTCCGGGTTGATTTGAATCTTGAAACCAACCTCCTTATATTTGTGGTAATGAAAATAAGCTTGGGACAGAACCCCCACTGTAAGGACGAAAAGAACAGCGGTATGCCCGAGGGAGGAAATTTTGGGTCTCCATCGTTTGAAGGTCTCGGTCTCAAGCAGCGCTGCAAGTTGCAGGGGCAGGTAGGGGGTCATGAGAATACCGGTGAGGACGGTGTGCCGCCCATGCCGGAAACCGTAAAAAATGGCCAGAACGATCATGGTCACTTCCCAGATGCGTTTTTTTGCCGGGCTGAAAAGAGAGATCACAAACAGAATCACCAGAACTTTAAAAAAATAAAAGCGGGGCCCCCAGGGGGGAACGGCAGCCCACTCGCTGATGGGGCGATCACGCGGGATGGTTTCCAAAAAGAAAAGCCATATTTTATAGCCATAGGGGTTGGCGAACAGCGCCAGACAGGAAACAAGAAAAACAGCGATGAGCGCTTTGATGGGGCCGTCGCCGGTTAACAGGCGGCGGAGGACTTCGATGAAAACCACGGCTCCAAAAATACATATCCCCGCGACGACCCCGCCGTGGGTATTGACCCACAAGGCCATGAGCAAGGGAGTCCAGAAAATGACTTTGTGGTTGCCATCAAAGTATTTTTGCAGGATCCACACCAGGAGAGCGAGGAAAAAATAAGTGAAAATCTGCGGCCTCGTGGCGAACCCCGTCACGAACACGGGAGCGAGCAAAAGAAAATGGAGAGCGTAGGACAGGCGATTCCCTGATTTGGAAAAATAAAGGCCGGACAGAATGTGGATGATCCCCAGCCCCAGCGCCAGCTTCAATATCAAGAGGCCCGTGGTGCCGGCCAGGGAATAGACGAAGGCGAAAATAATTTCGGCAAGCAATTCGTGGTTGATCCAGGGGTGATCGGGTGCGGTGTAGGAAAAGGTGTTTACCTGAGGGATGGATTTTGTGCTGATAATTTCCTCGCCGAACTTGAGATGCCCCCAAAGATCAACGTCCGCAAAAATATCCGAGAAGGCGTTGATCGAGAAAATATATACCAGAGCGCAAATAAGCAGGGTATAGAGTCGATCGCGAGTCATGGAGTAAATACGGGGATTTAAGGTTGGCGGCCGGGAAGAGAGCGGAAAGCTGTTTTTCCAGAAAAGTAACTACAGAGCCTGGGACTATGATGGCATTTTTTTAATTAAACTTCCAAATAATTATTATTAAGATTCGCCACGGAAAAGGCCTATGAAACGTTCGAATCTCAATTTTATCATCGATGCCATCCTTTTTATGGGTTTGGTGCTGCTGGTTTCCACGGGGCTTGCGATGCGCTTTCTTCTCCCCGCGGGAGTGGAAAGGCTGGAACGCGGGCAACTTATTTTGTGGGGCATGAGCCGGCACCAATGGGGCGACGTTCACTTTTATATCGCCGTGGGCCTCATGGTGGTTCTTGCGGCGCATCTCGTTTTACACTGGCGCTGGGTGATGTCGGTGGGAGCGGGTGAGCGTCGGCAAAATTCGCGACTCTGGCTGGGTGCGCTCGCGGTATCGGCCTTGTTGTTTGTGGCGGTGGCGCCGTTTCTAAGCCCGGTGGAAAAGAAGGCGCCGGGCCACCGGCGCGGGCCGCTTCACAGGCCGGAACCGCCGGCCTCGCCCGCGCATTTGCCGCGGGCAGCCGATGGCGCTCCACCGGCGACGGATTTTAAGGAGCCGCCAAAATCGCCCGCCGGGAAAACCCCGGAACCTCCTTCGCAGACAACCGAGGGCGCTCCCTCCGCGATGGGTTTGGAGGAGCCGCCAAAATCGCCCGCTCCGCATGCACCCTATGGGAATAAGTTTTTTATTCGTGGTGGGATGACCCTGAAGGAATTCGAAGAGGCTCGGGGGATGCCTTATCGGGAGCTGCTCATGCAGCTGGGTCTTCCCACCGATATCGACCCGGAAGAGAAACTCGGACGGCTGGCGAAACGATATGGTTTCACAATGGAAGAGGTTCGGCGGATCGCCGGGGAATGAGGCGGAGGTTGATCGAGCACCCTCAGGAGGAGAGCGCCCCGTTTTTATAGCCGATTTGGAGGATGGCCTGAGCGAGGCTCTCGAAGTCCACGGGTTGCGGAAAAAACCGGTGCACGCCCTGGTTGAGCGCGAATTCCAGGGTTTTCTTGTCGGCCGGATGAGCGAGCATGAAGAAGGGAATATTTTCGTAGGCGTGGTGCTTGCGAATCATTTGCAGCAGCTCGATGCCGCTCATTTCCCGGCGCTTCCAGTTTGAAATAATGAGGCCGAAATTTCCGTTCTTGAGATAATCCAGAGAACAGCGGCCGTTGATAGCCATTTCGATGGATTTGAAACCCTGCTTTTTCAGGCCATCGAGAACGCTCAGGCTGTACATGGAGCCGTCGTCCACGAGGAGGATTCTGATCTCCTGACCGGTTTCCGTTTTTTCTGTCCCTTGGGTTTGCATGTTTTGAATCTCCCGTCCTTCCCGGCTCGCTCCTGTACTGGATGAGAGCGCGAGAGGGCTCGCATGAATCCTCCGGCAAGAAGCATAGCCTCGCGAAGGTTACATTTGTGTCAAGCCGAGGTCACAATTGTATAAATTGTACTGAAAGCCAGGCACGGTAGACGCCTGAGGGCTTGCCTGTTGCGCGGAGGGGAAGGGGTGCCGGAAAATTCAGAACGGGGGAAAGTTTTTAGAGGGGGACCCGGGGAGGGGAGCATCTTCACCGTGGGAATAAGTGTAGACTTGAGGCCACCGGGAGAAATCGGCAGAGAGCCGGGCGCAGCGGTGCTGGACGGGAAGGGGGCTGAACGAAGCCCGAAGCCCGGGCGTGGAGCTTGCTTCCGCGGGCACTTGCCGCAGGCTTTCCTGCGCTGCGGATGTTTGCGAGCGCTTTTTATTTCGCGAGCGCAAATACGCTCCCGTGCCCAGGGTCACCCGCTGGATTTTCATGGCGGCCACCGCGGTATTTCCGGCTGCCGCCGGTCTGGAAGAAGGGGCCTGCGGTTGCGCAATGGGCGTGGTGGGCCCGGTTGATTCGGCCGGGCCTGGAGGATGGGCCATTTCTGCGCGGGTGGAAAGCGCGGGGAGAGTCTCTGGCTCGCCGATGGATTCTTCTATGAGGTTTATCTTATCTGCATTTACGGAAGATTCGGGATGGGGCGGAGGTTTTCGAAAAAATGAAAGCGCCCGGGTCAATGATGAAACGATGGCCTGCGTTGGCGATTTCGTTCGGTTTATTCTTTTTGCAGGGGAGTCGAAAAACCGGCCCCATTGCAGCGCCAATAAAAGTATCAGGCCCGCGAATAGAGCCAGGGCGGCGAAGGTGAACACGATGGAGATGAGCAAGGCCGTGATAAAATTCATGAGTCCGTGCAGGAGGGTGTCATGGGTTCTTGGTCTTAATGTAGTTTAATGACCGGGACTGTCAACGCAAAAGTTGTTCTTGTCGGCCGTATATCGGAACTGCAAACGCACATCGGAAAGACGAATCGGGGGAATTCCGCGTGCGAAAGACTTTGCACCGGGCAGGAAAATTCGCGGGTCCGCGAAAAAGAGACTGAAAAAGAAGGGGAGAACCCTCGCCGGGGGAGGAGAACGAAGGCCAGAAACCGCCCGGCACGCTGAAGGCGCAGGGGTTCCCTGGCAGTCCTCAACGGAAGGAGCGCGTGCGGCTGTTTTATCTTGTGCTAGATATTCTCTTCCGGGCCCGGGCCGGTCCAGAAAGCGCTTATCTCGAAGTTGTGAGCGGCCGATGGCATCAGGGCATACACGAACTCATTGACCAGTTCGATGGATAACAGGCCCAGCACGAACCAGAGAAAGATCTTTGCGAAAACGGTTATCATGGTCCATCTCCTTAATTAAAAAAACTCAACATCCAGCCTGTCCTGCACCCATTTCGGAACGGTGGCTTTCCAATTGCTCGGTACGGTGATTCCGCTGTTAGCTTCGTGGAAATTATTCCAGTACCTCTTGCTGAGCTGACGAGGGGAAATGACCTGCTTGATTTTTCCATTGGGCTGCATGACGCGAACTTCGTAAAGCATCGGAACGTCTCCTTGGGAAAAGGGGGCACACAAGGTAACGGCGGGGCCGGAAAAGTCCACCGATCCTGAAGTCAGGATAAGATGAACCGGCGCACGGGGGCAGGGAATTACTCACAAACCGGTGTGATGTGAGTCACGGCGATGGCAGAGGCTGTATCGGGAACCCGAAACCGGGCGGCGGGCGGGAGAGGGCTTGTGCGGGCCCGCGTATCAAGGAATTTTATCGAACCGTCCGGTGCTCAGAAAATGGACGATCTGGTGGGCGGCCTCGTCGCTGTACATGATGAAGGAGTGTGCGGCAGGGATGAGGATGGAATCTTTCATGCCTTCGACTTTGGACCGCTGGTGGGAGACCAGGCCGTCGTCGTCTCCGTCGACGACGGCTGAAGCGATCGGGTTCAGGCTGATGCTGCCCATCACCACGCCGACTTCATAATCCACGGGGCCCAGTTCGTGAGTGATGCTTTTCTCGTTGGTTCCGAGCTGGGTGCCTGCGGGGCCGAAAAAGTGTTCAAAGAGCCCCGTTCCCTGAAGAAAGTCGGACATTTCCGTTCCCTGGTTGGGCGGGGCGAGCATAATCACGCGGCCAAGGTGACGAGGCCGATGACTCTTGATGTAGTAGCGCGCCAGGATACCGCCCATGGAATGGGTGACGAAATGAATCGGCGCGTCGGCCGGGACATGCCGCGAAATTTTTTCATGCACTATTTCAGCCAATGCCTCGATGGGTTTCTCGGAAGACGGGTAGTCTATGTTGAGGATCTGGTAGCCTTCCTTTTCGAGGGTTGCGGCGATATCCTTCATGGAGTTGGCGGTGCGCTTCATGCCATGCAGCAGAACGACATGATCGGGCCTAAGAGCGGTGGCGGACGTAGCCCCGGCGTGGGCTTGCGAGACGCTCAGGGAGAGGGTGAGGAGTAAAATTAAAAACCGATGCATGGTTAGAGCTCCTGATGAATGAAGAGGGGCAAGCAGAAAACGAAGCGGGCCCGGGCAAGGCCGCCCCTCCCGCGACGAGCCCGGCAAAAGACTCTTATGGCCAGCAGCCTGGACGAAGCAGGGTAAAGAGCCCTCATAAAAACAGGCGCAGGCTCAACGCGCATCGCGCAGGAAGGTCACAGGCTGATCCGTTTCGCTGAATTCGGATTTGAAAACTTCCCGTTCCCCTTCGCTTAAGATCAGTTGTATTTTGCCTCTGGGGGAGGAACGGATGATTTCGCAGGCGTTGATTTTTTGCCCGGGGACGGTCAGCGAATAGCTGCCGAGGCCCTGGTCGTCCACATCCAGCACTTGTTCCTTATTGTTGCTTAAAAGAATGCGGCACTGCCCTTTGAACTTGACCCGTTCGGGCGACACCGAGCCGATGACGAGGATGCTCAGGTCGATGTCCTTTGCGGCGTGGGGGTTGACGACGGTTCGAGTGGAGGCGGCGAAGAAAAGCCGCCCGTTCGCCTCGCCATAGGCCAGCCGCGTCAGGCCATTAAGGACCACCAGGCCGAGTAGAGGAAGGTTGGGCCGGTATTCGGCGCCATCCTTCACGTTGAGGCCATCGAACCCTTCGGGCAAGGGGGTGATGTCGAGCACGGGGTCGACGTATTTCATCAACACCTGATCGATGACTTTAAGCGAGAATTGCTCCCGGGTTTGCTGGTCGACGCCCTTAAAGTAAAATAAGGCCTCCAGGGCGCGGCGCTTTTTGCCGGAATCGCGAACCTTGGTCGCATCGGAGATTTCCTTGAGAAATTTCTCCTTCGGCCCGGCCGCGGCCTCTCCGCCCAGCAACAGGGCGGCGATGATCAGGAGCGGTAGAATGTAATCCCGAATTTTAAGCATCTCGACCTGGGGGCGCGGTCTCGCGCGGCGGCGGTTGCATTGCGCCTCTTAAAGCCGCCGCCTCGTCAACAAAGAGCCCGGTCCATAAAAGCGTCGCCGGCCAGGCCCCGGCGGCCCGGTGGGCGGGGTTTCATTTTGATTCTGTCACGATTATAATGCTCGAGTCGGGTAATTCCAAGGAAAGAACGGGAGCCTGGTTTTAGCCCGGGAGGGCGGTCAGGCGAGCCTTAAAGTGGAAGGAATGAGGGTGCCGGATATTGCTGTAAGGGTTTCCAGACTGGGGAAAAATTACCAGATCTACAATAAGCCTCATGATCGCCTGCTGCAATCGTTGTGGCGCGGGAAGAAGAATTTTTTTCGCGACTTCTGGGCTCTCAGGGATGTTTCCTTCGAGGTTAACAGGGGGGAGACGCTTGGCATCATTGGCGGCAACGGCTCTGGAAAGTCCACCCTTCTGCAAATCATCTGCGGTACCCTGCAGCCTTCCACCGGCACGGTAGAAGCTCGTGGCCGTATCGCGGCATTGCTTGAGCTGGGTTCCGGCTTTAACCCAGAGTTCACCGGGCGCGAAAATGTTTATATGAATGCTGCGATCCTTGGGTTGAGCTTAGAGGAAGTCGACGCGAAGTTCAGTGACATAGCCGCCTTTGCCGATATCGGTGATTTCATCGATGAGCCCGTGAAACACTATTCCAGCGGCATGATGCTGCGGCTGGCTTTTTCGGTGGTGGTGCATGTGGAGGCGGATATTCTTGTCATCGATGAAGCGCTGGCCGTCGGCGATGCTCTGTTCACTCAGAAATGCATGCGGTTCCTGAGGCGGTTCCGCGAAACGGGGACTCTCATATTTGTCAGCCACGACTCCGCGGCGGTCACCGGTCTTTGCGAGAGGGCGATTCTTCTGGAAAAGGGCCGATTAAAAAGCGAGGGGCCCGCCAAGGAGGTGTGCGAGCTGTACCTTCAGAACGTCATCGAGGAGAGGGAGCGCGAGTTTGATCCGCCGGCGCCGCGAGTGCCCTC
>QJZQ01000229.1 GCA_003246675.1 Nitrospirota bacterium
TCAGCTCCGCCGCCTGTTCGAGGCGCCCTTCCCTCTCGGCGTTTTCGCTTTCACGCCGGGTGCGCTCGATACTTTCTTTCAATGCCCGTTTTTCCTCGATGAGCTTTTTCTCGCCTTTCCATTGAGCCTGCATGGCGTCGGATGTTTTCTTGAGTCCGTCGATCATTTTACCGATTCGCTCCAGCCGCTCACGCGACTCGGCATCGTCCTCCTTCTTGAGCGCCTCGCGTTCGATCTCCAGTTGGGTAATACGGCGGCGGTTCTCGTCGATCTCCGCCGGCAATGAATCGATCTGCATGCGCAGGCTGGACGCGGCTTCGTCGATCAGGTCGATGGCCTTGTCGGGCAGGAAGCGGTCGGCAATATAGCGGTGCGATAATTTGGCCGCCGCCACGATCGCCGCATCCTGAATGCGCACGCCATGGTGGACCTCGTACTTTTCCTTAAGGCCGCGCAAAATGGAGACCGTGTCCTCGACGCTGGGTTCGCCCACCAGCACCGGCTGAAAGCGCCGTTCAAGGGCCGCGTCTTTTTCGATATGCTTGCGGTATTCGGCAAGCGTCGTGGCTCCGACGCAGTGCAGCTCGCCACGCGCCAACGCGGGTTTCAGCATATTTGAAGCGTCCATCGACCCCTCCGCGGACCCCGCTCCCACCAGGGTGTGGAGCTCATCGATAAACAGGATAATTTCGCCTTCGCTGGAGTTGATTTCCTTGAGCACGGCTTTTAACCGGTCTTCGAATTCGCCCCGGTATTTGGTGCCCGCAACGAGCTGGGCCAGGTCGAGCATGAGGATGCGTTTGTCTTTCAGCCCCTCCGGCACGTCCTGATGCTGTATGCGCTGGGCAAGCCCTTCGACGATGGCGGTTTTGCCAACACCCGGCTCGCCGATGAGCACGGGGTTGTTCTTGGTACGCCGGGACAGCACCTGAATCACCCGGCGTATTTCCTGATCTCGTCCAATCACGGGATCGAGCTTTCCGGAACGGGCACGCGAGGTGAGGTCGATACAAAATTTTTCCAGCACCTGGTATTTCGACTCGGGGTTCTGGTCGGTCACCCGCTGGCTGCCCCGAAGCGCGAGAAGCGCCTTGAGCACCGCGTCCCGGCTGAGACCCAGCGTTTTGAACAAGCGGCCTGGCGGTGTGCTGGTTTTAGCGGATACAGCGAGAAAGACGTGCTCCGCGCTTAAAAACTCGTCCTTCATCTGCTGCGCTTCCTCGAACGCCTGATCGATGATTTCCTTCAGAACCTGAGACAGGTAGGGCTGTGCCGTGGAACCCTCGACGCGCGGCAATTTGCCGATACGATCGTTCAACTCCTTCTCCAGGCGCGCGGGCTCCACACCCACGCGGCGGATCAGGGCCGGGCCGATGCCGTCGGCATCCTGCATGAGGGCAAGCAACAGGTGCTCACATTCAATGGCCTGTTGCCGTTGTTTGTCGGCCAGGGCCTGCGCGGCCGTGAAAGCTTCCTGAAGCTTGATAGTCATTCGGTCAAAACGCATAATTCACCCCCTTGAAATTAAATGCTGCTTTTAGATTAATGGTATGGGGGGGATGAAATGTCAAGCCAGGCGCTTTGCCGGGGAAGGATGAGATGAAACCGGGGGATCAAACAAAAATCCCCCTCCTTATTAAGGAGGGGGATTTCAATCGTTTCTAAGCCATGAGGCCGAAGGGGAATCTTACTGTTCCTGGAGCCAGCGCTCCGCTTCGAGGGCGGCGGCACAGCCGGTGCCCGCGGCGGTGACGGCCTGGCGGTATTTATGGTCGTGGACATCGCCGGCGGCAAACACACCTTCCACGCTGGTTTGCTGGGTTCCGGGCTGGACGATAATATATCCCGTCGGGTCGAGGTCGATCTGCCCTGCAAATACATCGGTATTAGGGGTGTGACCGATGGCGTAAAAAATTCCCGCCACGTCGACTTCGCGCGTTTCGCCGGTTTTAATGTTTTTAAGCCGCGCCCCGGTGACGTAATCCTCACCGAGGGCGTCTTCAAACACCGTATCCCAGATGATTTCGATTTTTGGATTTTTGAGTGCCCGCTCCTGCATGATCTTGGACGCCCTGAGCTCGTCGCGGCGGTGGACAAGGTACACGGTGGTGGCAAATTTGGTCAGGTAGCTGGCTTCCTCGACAGCGGTATCGCCACCGCCGATCACCATCAGCGGCTGGTTGCGGAACATGGGCAGCGCCCCGTCGCACACGGCGCAGGCGGACATGCCGTTATTCCACATTTTCTCCTCGCTGGGCACACCCATGCGCCGCGCGGTTGCGCCGGTCGCAATGATAACCGCGTCGGCCAGAACTTCCCGCTCGCTGGAGCGAATGCGAAAAGGGCGTTTGCTGAAATCCACCTCTTCCACGTCTTCCATCACCATTTCCGTACCGAAGCGTGCGGCCTGCTTGCGGAACAACTGCATCAGCTCCGGGCCGTCGATGCCTTCGGGAAAGCCGGGGTAGTTCTCGACTTCGGTGGTGGTGGTGAGTTGTCCGCCCGCCGAGCCGCCTTTCATGTATCCCTCGAACATAAAGGGCGCAAGGTCCGCGCGCGCCGCATAGATCGCCGCTGTGTGGCCTGCGGGGCCGGAACCGATAATCACCAGGTTTTTCTTATCCGCCATGCTGAACCCAACCTTTCTTTTTCAGGAGTGCGGCCATACGCAGCGGAACCCCACATCGCTGTATCGCAATTCCGGGCTTTTGCCGACACGGTCCGCCGGCCGCAAATAATGATTCGGAGAATTCCAGGAGCCGCCGCGCACCACCTTTTCCTTGCCCGTGTCCGGGCCTTGCGGGTTCACCTGAACTCCCTCGGTGACCAATGGAGCGAACCAGTCGCCGGTCCACTCGTAAACGTTGCCCATCATGTCGTGGAGCCCGCGCGAGCTGGCGTGGAACTCACCGACGTTCCTCGGCGCGCCCTGATTGTAGGGCTTGCCAAAGTGCGCCCCTCCCAGGTTTTCCGCCTGTGCGGCGCGTTCCCACTCCGCTTCGGTGGGCAGCCGGCCGCCCTTGAAACGGCAATAGTCCACGGCATCCTGGTGGGTGACGAAAACCACGGGCTGCCGGGGCTCGTCAAACTCCTTCGGCCGGTCCTCGTGCAGCATATTGGGGCCGCATTTGCCAGCCGCAAAACACTCCTGGTAATCCTCATTGGTGACTTCATACACCGCAATGAAAAAACCATCGAGACGCACTCGATGCGGAACTTCATCGGCGCACCAGTCGCTGCCTCCCTGCTGATCCTCGCAGTAGGTGGAGCCCATGACGAACTCACCTGCTTCGATGGCCACCCTGTCCGCCGGTGGTTCAGCAAAACACAGGGAAGCGCTGGCCAGGATGCAGGCCGTCGTCAGAAAGGTTCTGGTGGAATACGCCGAAAGGATGCTCATGGCTCGATATTTTTCATGATGCTGTCGCGTACAGCATCGTAGTCCGCCGGAAGTTCGACAGGCTTGAAGGGGAATTCGGGGTGGATGCCCTCGAGCTGATCGGTATGATATTTGAAGAGGAAATCGGTGAATTTGAGGCCATTGGCCGTCGATAAAACGACAATCCGATCCTTTTTCTTGAGCACGCCCCGCTTGGCAAGCTTCTCCACCGCGGACAGCGCCACCGCCGTGTGCGGGCAACACAGCAGGCCGGTACGGTTGGCGCGGCCGGCGGCGTTAGCCAGCTCGCTCTCGCTCGCCTCCTCGACGATGCCGTCGAAGGCTTGCAGCGCCCGGATGGCTTTCTTATAGCTGACCGGGTCGCCGATCTGGATGGCGCTCGCCAGGGTCTTGCCGGCCTGGATGGGCGCGAAGGTCTTGAACCCCGTCTGGTAACTGCGGAAGAGCGGGTCCGCCTGCTGGGCCTGCGCGCAAATGAGCCTGGGCAGTTTATCGATCAGGCCCAGTTCCAGCAGCATCTGGAAGCCCTTGCCCACCGCGCTTACGTTGCCGAGGTTGCCGCCGGGCACCACGACGTAATCGGGAACCTCCCAGCCGAACTGCTGCACGAGCTCGAAACTGATGGTCTTCTGCCCCTCGATACGCAGCGAGTTCATGGAATTGGCGAGATAAATATCGTTTTCCTGGCAGACTTTCTGCACGAT
>QJZQ01000088.1 GCA_003246675.1 Nitrospirota bacterium
CATCCGGTTGCCCTCGTCGAGAATGCAAATGCCTCCCTTGAGCATGGCGCTCACCAGCGGCGACGCGTGATAAGAAATCTTGCCCGATTCGGCCAACACGGGGGTGATCAGCAGATCTTCCGGACGCGTGTCGCTGGTGCACTGGAAGATATAGAGCGGCTGTTTTCGCTGCCGGGCCGCTGCCATGGCGAGGGTGGTCTTGCCGATGCCGGGCATGCCGACGATGCGCGGTGCAAGCGGCAGGTCGCCATCGCCCACCACCAGCCAGCAGGCCAGGGTTTGTTTCAGGACCTCGTTCTGGCCGATCCATTCCGGCGTCGTCGGGTCCGGACGCGACAGGTTGAGCGTCACCCCGTCGTGGGTGACGGTTTCCTTGTGGTTGATCGATTGAGTCACGAATTTCTCCAGGGGGGATGATGAATGCTTTCAGCATATCGCCGCCCGAAGGGAGCTGTCAAGGGCTCATGAGGTTTAGAGCCTTGCGGGCGGACGGGGTGTTTTTTAGAAGGGCAGGGGGCATCTGCCGATCACCGGAGATTCTTGCAATAGGGGGAATCGGCAATCGGGATCAGGTAGCGATGGCCGTATCAGGGTTCGCCGAGAATCTGCCGCCGCTTCCTTTCGTAGTCCTCGCCGCTGATCAGGTTTTCGCGTCTTAGCTCGTCGAGCAATTGCAGTTTTTCGCGGGCCGCCCCATCGGGCGCATGCGTCTCCGGCCGGGGTGCGGGCGCGGCTGGCGCGGGCCGGGGATCTTTCGTCCGTTCCGCGCCGGGCTTCAGGGCGGTGAGGATGATCCAGTTGGTCATCTCCTCCTTGAGCGTCTTGTAGCGTTCCCGGCTGTGGTAGCGCTGGCCGGGGAGGGGCACGAGCCGCCAGGGTTCGCTGGCCAGATTAAAATCGCCCAGCGGGCGGGTTTTTCTGTTCAGCACCGTCAGCCGCCAGTGCATTCCAGCATCGGTCAGAAAGGTGTCACCCTCAAGCAGGGCAGGTCCACCCCGTGTTGAGATTTGAAAGGCCACTCGCTCGTCCGGTCCCGCCTGGGCCCACTGCCGGGCGATGAGGGGGGCCAGGCGTTCGAGCAACGGGGCCGGGAAGACGCTCTTTTTGCCCGACCAGGAGAGACCGCGCTTCTGGTAGGCGAGACGGCGCATGGCGGCGGGAATATTCTTTTCGTCCAGGCTGCCGGGTGGGGCGGGCTCAAGACCCAGGGAGCGGATCTCCTCCTTGAGCCAGGGAACTCGTTCGGCTTTGTAGTCGAGCGCATCGGCCCCCTGAGGCGCGGCTTTTAGCGCAGCGGGAGCAAGAAGCAAGGCCGCGATGAGCGGGGCGCATAGCCGTCTGGAAATAGATTTCATGGGAACCTTGGCCAACACTGCGGGTTTTTCGGCCATGTTACTATTTTATGGCCTGCTGGAACAGGAGAAACCGGGTTTCGCTTGCAGCGGTGGACCGGCTCCGGGGCTGGATTTCCCCCCCGTTCTGTGAGATAAATAGCTACCAACGCATTTATTCGGGCGGCCGCGGGCGGACAGGGGAATCCTGGGCCGTGGATGCGCCTGCGATATCGGATTCGGGCATGATCGTCGATCTTAATCTCAGAGGCAAGCGGGTCCTCGTTGTGGGGGCCGGGCACGAGGCGGAGCGCAAGGTGGAAGGCCTTCTCAGCCAGGGCTGTGAAATCATGGTGGTGGCCGGGGACCTCAGTGAGCGCTTGCAGGCCCTGTGGCTCGAGGGCCGCATCAAAGTCAAAAAAGTGGTCGTCCGCAGCGGCGGCTTCCTCGATTATTTCGACCGGCTGACCCTCGTCATGGCCGTCACCGACGACCGCGAAGTCAATCGCAAGATCGTTGAAGCCGCGAAGAAGCGGGGCATTTACACTTATGCCGCCGATGATCCCGCCGTCAGCGATTTCAGCCATCCCGCGGTCATCAACCTGCACGACAAGGTGCAGATCGCTATTTCCACAGGCGGCATGAGCCCGCTGATGGCAAGAACGCTGCGGGAGAAGGCCGAAAAAATCTTTAAGGATATGATTCGCAAGGAGGATCTCCTGCAGATCGAATTGCAGGACCGGCTTCGGGGCGAGATCAAGGGCCTTCTGCCGAGCCCGGAGGAGCGCAAGAAATTCCTTGTCCGAGTGGTGAGGAGTGACGAGATCCGCGATCTGCTCGCCGAGAACCGGCTCGACGATGCCGCCACGTTCGCTCTCGGCTGGTTAAAGAACGGTGCCTCCGGCGGCGCTTGATCCGGGGCGGTAATGCGCGGCGATCCAGCGCGACAGGCCGATGAGAAGCAGCGTCGTCCCCAGCATCTCCGCCGTTTCCTCCAGGCCGATGGCCAGTTTCCAGGGAACCCAATCGGGACGGTTGCCCACTTCCAGGACGATGGCCGCCGCCCAGAGCGTAAACCCGCAAAAAATGCAGGCCCTGGCCCAGAGCAAAGCTTGCGTGCGGCGCCACAAAAACAGGGCGACATATCCCCCCGCCAGGGCGAGCCATGGCGCGTAGACCCACAGCCACTCGTTAACCGCATGGAAAGCCGTGAGGTCCTTGAACCAGTGGGCGGCCCGGTCGCCGATTTCGTCGTGGATGCCGATGCATTCGTCCAGCGCCAGATAAAGAAACAGGGCACCGGTTAGCGCCCAGCCCCTTGAGGCGGTGCGTGCGGCGCCGCGCTCAGCCTCCCGAGCAAAGAGCGACAGGCCGCCCAGGGCGAACAGCAGCAGCGTCGCGAGATAGGTTCCCAGGCCCCGCTCGAAGTCGAGATCCCACAGGGGGTGGTTGTGGGTATGCAGGTGCCGGTGAAGCAGAAACCCCTCAAGCCCGATGAGCGCCGCGAAGAACCAGCCGGCGCGGGGGCCGGTGAACCCGTGCGCAAGCCGCGACAGCCAGCGCCTTTTGCGCGCCGGGTCGAGGGCGGCAAGAAGGCACAGGGTGGCGAGCAGGCCCGCAAGAGGGTTGTTCAACTTCTGCCCCGGGGAGTAGGCGATGAACTCCATGCCCAGGTAGTGCCGCAGGAAAATGGAGATCAGCACGACCAGGAGTACGGCGACGACTCCCCACAGTAATTTGTCCAAAGCATTTTTCATCGTTGGGTCCCGGGCAGACTGCAGGGTGAAGTTTAATGAATTGGAACGGAAAGGCAAGGGCTGTGTTTTCGGGGCCTATTTCGCTGTTTTCCCGGTCTGGCCAGGGTGCTAGAATAGGGCAGTCGTTCCATCACGTTAAGGAGGTTTTGTGGAAACGTTATTCGCTATACTCGCCGGTGCTTTTGGCGTGGGCATGATTCTTCTGCTGCCCAAATACGCCCGCTTCATTCACGAACAGCCGCATCTGCATCGCGAACAGATGGCTGAAAAAGCCCGCCTGCAGGCAGAAGCAGAGAAAAACGTAGAAAAACCCGCCAACGAGTGAGAAGCCCATGCCTCAGAATGCGGACCAGTTCTTCTCCACCTACATTAAGCGGTTCCTGGCCGAGAATCGTGCCGGCCGCGAGCTCGCCGAGGATCTGAAGCGTTGCGGCGTGGGCCTGATGCCGCTGGTTGACCACTGCACCCTGCGCACCCACGATGTCGACCGCCGGGCGCGGGAAGTCGTGGATATGGGGTTCAGACCGGACGACACGATCGGTGTGATCGAATTCGAGAACTGGTGGGCCCGGGTTTATCGCTGTCCGGGCTATCCCACGTTATTCATCGACCAGGCCTTTGCCGGCGAGCGCGGGCAGGGCAGCCTCATCCCCGCCTGGGTGGACGCGCATGGCGATCAACGTTTTCATCACATCGCCGTGCTGGTGGAAGATATCGAGGCCGCCATGGCCGCGATGGTGGAAAAGGGCATCGAATTCTCCGGTGACATTGTCGGCGGGCGCGGGTCCGACCTGCGGCAGATCTTCACCCGGCCGGAAAAAAAGGACGGCCAGGTGTTCACCGTCCTGGAACTCATCGAGCGTCATCATGGATACAGGGGTTTCCTGCCGCCGCAGGCCGAGGGCCTCATGCAGTCGAGCCGCGAATGAGGCCCTATGATCGTCAAGCGAGCCCCTGAGGGAATAGCTCCTTACTTACGGGATGCGTCCAACTTCCCGGGCGGAAGCGCCGATGAAGTCCTCATCCCTGAAACCCTTGAAGACCTGACCGGATTTCTCAAATCGAACACGCTTCCGGTCACCGTGGCGGGAGCGGGCACCGGCCTCACCGCCTCGAGGATTCCCGAATCCGGCCGCATTGTGTCCCTGGAAAAATTCGATTATATGGGCGGCATCGAGGACGGCTCCATAGAAGTCGGTCCTGCCGTCAGCCTGTCCGCTCTGGACGAGCGGCTCTCGGGCACGCCTTATTTTTACCCTCCCAACCCCACTGAATGGCTGGCCTCGGTGGGGGGAACTCTGGCCACCAACGCTTCGGGCTCCCGCAGCTATAAAATGGGCGTCACCCGCGACCATGTCCTCGGAGCCGAAATCGTGCTTGCCGACGGCCGGCGGGTGGATTTAAGACGCGGCCAGACGATACAGGACCCCCTCGAACTCGACGACGGCAGCCGCATCGAATTTCCCCCTGTTCGATACCGCAGCCCGCGCTGTAAAAATGCCGCAGGGTACTACGTGCAGCCGGGAATGGACTGGCTGGATCTGTTCATCGGCTCGGACGGCACCCTGGGAATATTCACCCGGGTTCGTTTGCGCCTCAGCCCGCGGCCCGCCGGTTTCCTTTCCGGGGTCCTTTTTTTCGACCGCGAGGAGGCCTGCTGGGACCTTGTGATCCGCCTGCGCGGCCTCGGCCGGGCGGCCATCGCCCCCTGTTCACTGGAGTATTTCGACCACGGTTCCCTGGTTCGCCTGCGCCGGGAGTACGAAAATATCCCGGAACGGGCCCGGGCGGCGTTGTTTTTCGAACAGGACGTGGCGCGCGAGGAGGAGATGGACCCCTGTCTGGAGGCCTGGGTCGAAACCCTGGAAGGGTTCGACGTTCTGCTCGACGATTCCTGGTTCGCCGGGAACGAGCGCGACGTGGCGCGCTTTCACGAATTCAGGCATGCGATTCCGATGCTCATCAACGAGGAAAACAGCCGCCTGGGCCGGGTTAAGATCGGCACCGACTTTGCCGTCGGCGACAGCCATCTTGCCGAACTGATGAAGCTGTACCGGCAGGTGCTTGGGGAAAGCGGCCTCGACCACGTTATTTTCGGCCACCTGGGCGATAACCACCTGCACATCAACCTGCTACCCGGGCCGGAGGAGGTTGCGCGGGCCCGTGCCGTCTACGACACCCTGGCCGCCCGTATTCTGGAGTGGGGCGGCACCGTGTCCGCCGAGCACGGCATCGGTAAACTGAAAAAGGATTATCTGGCGAAAATGGTCGGTTCCGAAGGCCTTGGCGACATGCAAACCATCAAACGGGCGCTTGATCCTGCCGGCCTGCTCGGCCGCGGGAACCTGTTTTGATGTCTCCCGGCGGGGGTCGAATGCTGTTGACAGGGGTGGAGCCTGTCGATAAACTTTGCAAAACCCCATCGGGCGCATGGTGCGAGAGAAGAAGGCGCCCCCACCGAGGTTCCACCTGTGGAGACCCCCGGTTTATGCTGACGTCTTTCAAAATCCTGGTGCTCAACTATTCCTACGAGCCCTTGCAATTTTGCAGCGCCAAGCGGGCTGTCGTGATGGTTCTGTCCGGTCGTGCCGAGCAGATCGAGTGCGATGGTTTTCAGATTCGAACTCCAAGCAGCAGCTACCCGTTACCCGCCGTGATCCGTATACTCAAGATGGTCAAGCGCAATCGCCGCCATCAGGTGGCCTTCAGTAAAAAAAATATCCTCAGGCGTGACAATTATACCTGCCAGTATTGCGGCATCAGCAAGCACCCCATGACGGTGGACCACGTTCTGCCGAAGTCGCGTGGAGGCAAGACCGATTGGGAGAATGTCGTGGTGGCCTGCAAACCCTGTAACCTGAAAAAAAGTAATCGCACCCCCGCGGAAATGGGTATTCCGCTTTTAAGCCGCCCCTCCCGGCCCGATATGCACTGGATTCACTTTGCGGTTCCCAAGGGCCCTGAATCGCACGTCAGGATATGGAAAAAATACTTGCCGAAGAAGGTTTTTAATCGTTACGCTTTTAACTAAACCCCCGCCCGGGCTCTGCTTGTAAAGGCCGCAGAGGATGCCCGTCGCTTCATGGAGCCCCATTGTGAAACCCCAACCGCTTATCGAGGTCATCACCGAGGAAGAGTTTTTGCCTTTGGCGAATGAGCCCTGCAATAATTTTTTTAAGATGTTCGATTCGTTCATGGCCTGCCTGAAGGAAGGCAAGGACATCAACCGCAAGTTTTATTCCGACCTTGTCCTGGAAGCTGAGCACCTTGAATGTTTCCTCGATGGACACGGGGCCCGGGAAAACAAGCGCTGGACCTTTTTCAGCGAATACGTTGCTTCCATCCGCAACCTCGTCATCAGCGCCTTCTACTTCAAACACGTTATCGACCGGTTCCCGCATTACCATCTGCGAGAGGATAGCGCCAGCCATGAACGTTTTTTTGCCGAAGCAGGCAAGACGCTGAATTTCCTCAACCAGGCCATCTGTAATTTGTACCGCGAAACCAAGGCTACCGGAAAGGCCAACGGGCTGATCCTTCCCGATGGCGCGTCCTGTCCGCGTGAATTTTCAGAGTTGGAGTCCAACAAAAAGTTGCCGCGCAACATCAGCGAGGATGTGGTCAAGGAGGAGAGGGAAAGCGTTATCGACCTGTGCGACAAGGTCAAGAAGGTGGCCGCGATGATGAAGGATACCCCCTTGCCCCGGCAGGAGGAAAAGCAGGAACTCACCCAGTGGGTGCCCTCGCGGTTGAACGAAAAGAAAATCCGCATGTTCCAGAATATGGTGCACAGCGTTCAGTCGGAATTCGACACTTATGTGAAAAACACGCGGGTGGAGTATGAGCATCCGGAACTCAAGGTGTTGCGCGGCAATATTTCCGCTTGCCTGCACCTCATCGAGGGCATTCTGTGGATGTGTCATTTCTACGAGCGGCATGAAGATGAAATCCGCCACAGCGAGTGCAAACGGAAGATCGCTCACATGGTCGACAAGTATGAGCTCCTCGATCGTATTTTTCACTTCGGTCTCTACTTCAGCATCCACTTCATCAACAAGGCGCACCAGGTAGCCGAAGAGGTTTTGAAGATTTTCGTCAAGACCGTGCGCGCCGAGATTCCCGTTCCCAAGCCGCTTGGTTTTCACGCCCGCCCGTCCACGTATATTTCACTCATCGCGCGTCATTACGATGAAGACCTCTTCATGATCCTGGATGATGAAAAAATCAACGCCAAGTCGGTGATGAGTCTCCTGCAGGCGGGCGGCCTCATCGCGGATAAGGGGTACGAGCAGGTGACTTTCGAGGGCGGCAGCCATATCATCGAAGACATCAAGATTCTGGCGCGCCACAACTACTGTGAAAACGGCGAGATTCCGAGAAGCCTCAGTTATCTGCGAGCCGCCAAAAGCGGCAACTGAACCTGCATTGGGCCAAGGGTGATTGCAGTATGGAAGACAACAGCGGCGAAATTTATGATGTGGTCGATCATGACAACCGGGTGACGGGGCAGGCCACGCGCCGTGAAATTCATGAGAAGAGCTTGCTGCATCGTTCGGTGCACACCCTGGTGTTCGATTCCGAGGGGCGGCTGTTCCTGCAAAAGCGTTCCATGGCGAAAGACGAAAATCCGGGCCTGTGGGACACATCCTCCGCAGGTCATCTCGATAGCGGGGAAGGCTATCCCGAAGCCGCCCGGCGGGAACTCGCGGAGGAACTGGGCATCGACGAGCCCGTGCAACTTTTTACGAGCCTTCCGGCGTGCCGGGAAACCGCCTGGGAGCACGTCGAGGTGTACACCTGCGCCACCCGGCAGCCGATCGTCATCAACCCGGCGGAAATCACCGAGGGCCGTTTTATCCCCCTGGCGGATATCGATCGCGATATGCGTGATGAGCCTGGCCGCTTCACTCCCACCTTTCGTCTTATTTTCCCCCGCGTCTTCGAAAATAAAAAATAAATCAGTCGTTGGACGAAATTTTATTTTTTGTCTCAAGATAATCCTCCAGCATCCGTAAGGTTAATATACCCTACAGATCATTCCAGGAGGCCCGATGCGGATTTCCACAAGGGAAGGAATAAAGGCTTCAGAACCCGGTAAACCCGTGGAGAAAGTTGTCCCTCAACCGGGAACGCTTAGCGTGCATGAGTCCGGCACCACGGTCACGGGGCGCCGGCGGGCGGGGCCGCAGCGGGGGTTCATTCTGCGTCTGGGTGATAAACGCAGAAATACGGTGCCGGAAGGCGCCGGAGGGCGGCTTAAGCAAAACCGGGCCGTCCGGCCCCAGTGGAACCCGGAAACGCATGACATTCTCGTCATTGCGCTTGAGAAAAGACCACAGATCCCCCAGGGGTTACGAGAGGGTGCGCTTGTCTTCATCGATTTTTCGCCCTCCGGGCATGGGGGCTCGTCCAGCGAGCCAAAGGGCCTGCACGATGAGAACGATGCCGATTACGTATTGCATCTGAACCTGGGCCGCTGAGATCCCGCTCTTTCATTTCCGCTGATTTTTCGGGGTGAAAAATCCTGCCGATGCCGGTTCATTAAAAGTAGTATAATGAATGCATGTGCCACCTGTTTGATAAGGCCCGTCATTCATGGAAATGAAACCGTCAGGCGCCTTGTTGGCCTTACTCCTTGCCCTTGTGCTATGCGCTCCGGTTTCCCGTTCCGAAGCCCAACCCCTGAATATTTACAACTCTCTCGACCCGTACCCCATCGATTCGCATTCCCGCGAAGTGGGGATCATCGACATTGAAACACTCGACGCTTCCGAACAGCCCGTTGCCCTGAAGAAGTATCTGCGTGCGCTGGAAACTTCCTCCACCCCGGAGGAAAGGAACCTCCTGTCGCTCGGCATCGCGGTGCTGTACCGGAATATGGGGGACCCCGAACGGGCGCTTCAGGTTTTGCAACGGGACATTGCGGGAAACTTTATTCTTCAGGACCACCGGCTGGATGAAAGGGCGCGGGGGCTCATGGGGCTGGCTCAGGGCGATTTCGCGGAAAAAAACTTTGCCTCAGCGCGGAATAGGGTCGATGAATCCATCGAGATCCGCTTTGAACTCCTCAGGTCCTATCCCGACAGCCCCTTCAGTTCAACGATTGCGCGGGACGTGGCCTGGGCGGAATGGTTTCTGGGCAATATTCATTTTCAGGCGGGGCACTATAAACTCGCGTGGCAGGCTTACCGCAGGGCATTGACGCGGGAATTCGATGGCAATGACGAGCACCGCTTGCAGGTCAACCTGGCTCTCGCCGAAACCTATGAAGCCGCCGGGGAGCTCAAGGACGCCGCAGATATATACGGTTATTTGCAAAAGGAGGCCGATTCGCCTGCGATCCGTGCCGAGGCGGAGCGTTTCTTCGAAGATCGCGCGGCGGAACTCAAGGCGCTCAGCGCCGGCCCGGCGATGCCTGAGGCCACGGAGCCCGAGGTGAAATTTTCGGACCCGCGGGTCAAAAAGCCGCACGCGGTGAAAGAGGAGCTTTTGTCGCCTCGCAACGAGGCCCTGAGTCAATTTTATGAAGCCTTTGCCGAAAGCGACCTCCCTTTGGTGCTGGACCGGGGCTACGAGGTGCTCAAAAATTCGCCGGGCAACGATGAAACCCAGCAAATGCGAGAGCCTCTCAACCGGCAAATCATCATCTACTTGCGAGCCCGCCCCTGGGACGACCGTGTGGAGCGCATCGTTGCCCTCTATCCGGTGGGAGAGCTCAACCGCATGGGCCACCGGCTGTGGGGCAGTGGCCTTTCCACCCATGCGGCCCGGATTTTCGAGATAATTCTGGAACGTCACCCCCTGGAAATCGAGGAATGCCACAAATCCCTGTTTTTTCTTGGCCGCATCTGGGAAGACAAGGGCAATTTCCCTCGCGCCATCGATTATTACCGGCGGCTGGCCAGGGAATACGATTTTGGCGTGTACACCACGGATGCGCTATTTAAAATACCCTGGATCGAGCGTCTGCAAGGCCGGCACGCCGAGGCCAAGGAGGATTTTGAGGCCTTGCTTGAATATTATAATTCTTCCGCCTTTAAGAAGGTGCAGCAGGCGTACCCCTCCGCCGATACCTACCGGAGTGCGACTCTCTTCTGGCTGGGGGAAACCGAGGCCGCCCTCGGCAATGCTGAGGCGCAAGCACAGCACCAGCGCATATTGACCGAGGAGTTCCCGTTCAATTTTTATGGCATTTACAGCCATGAGATCCGCGGGCTGGATATTCGTCAATTCCTGACCCGGCAGGAAGGGCAGGACCTGGCCGAGCGAAAATTTGGATTGGGCGAGGTCGAGAGAAAGCGCCTGCGCCGGGCCGAGAGCCTGATCGCGGCGGGGCTTCCCGGAAGAGCGCGTTTCGAACTCAACCAGTTGGAGAAAGGGCGCGATAATCCGGCCTATATGTTCTATCTGACCCGCCTGCTCGAACGCGCGGGTGCATTTCAGAAGGCCATGCGGCTTTCCTGGACCATCGCCCGCCGTCACAACAACCTCGACCGCCTCTCGCAGGATCTGTCCGAGAGCCTGTTTCCCCAGGCCTATCTGGAAAAAGTGCGGAAGGCGGCCACGAAGCACGACCTCGACCCGCTGCTCGTCATTTCCCTGATTCGGCAGGAGAGCGCGTTCGATCCCGAGGTGATCTCCACCGCCAATGCCATCGGATTGATGCAGCTGTTACCGGGAACCGCCGCGCATGTGGCCCGCACTCGCCAGGCGAGAGCCCCCACGGCGGAAGAGTTGCAAAACCCGGCCACCAATATAGAACTGGGTACCGACTATCTCAACAGTCTGCTGGAGACCTTCGATGGAAACTTCGTCCATGCCCTGGCCGCTTACAACGCGGGTCCGCGCAAAGTGAAATCCTGGCTTAGAATACGGGCGGAGCTCGGCCCCCTCGAATTCATCGAAAGCATTCCGTATAATGAAACCCGGAATTACGTGAAACAGATCCTGCGAAATTATGCCATTTACCAGGCGCTCTATAAAAACGGCAGCGCCCGCGCTCTAATAAAAGACTTGTTGACTAAACCGGGGGATTGACCAATAATCATCTTGTTGAATTTAAAAGGGAAATTACTGAATGACACCCTTTGATATAGCGGTGCTGGTCGTCCTTGGCCTGTGCCTTGTCTACTCGGTTTTTCGCGGCCTGGTGAAGGAGATTTTCTCCCTGCTCGCTGTGGTGGGCGGCTTTCTGCTGGCCCTGCAATTTCAGGATCGGCTTGGCCATACCCTTGAAGGCGTGATCAGGGATTCGACCCTGGCATCGGCCATGGGTTTCGGCATCATATTCGTGGCATCGCTTGTCGGCATTACCCTGGTGGGCAAACTGATCCGCATGCTGCTGCACTCCGCGCCGGGTTTTTCCACCGCCGACAGGTTGCTGGGCGGTGTGGTCGGCCTGGTCAAAGGGCTGATTCTGCTCCTGATCGCCTTTTACCCGCTCAAATTCTTTCCCGAACTCGGCAAGCAAGTGACCCGGGACTCGGTGTTCGAGCCTTATATCCGCCAGGCCTCGGTCTACGTTGGAGAAACTCTGGAGGGCGCTCCGGCGATTCGCGATGTGCCTTCGGCCGGCCTGGATAAAATGCGGGAGGGTTTGGATAAAATCCGTGATATCGGCAAGATCAGCGAGAAATTGAAATGGAAAAGCGCCGGTGAGATCGAAAAACAGAACCTGGATAAAGAGCAGAGCACGGCCAGCCCGCAGGATAACTACACCCGTGAAGATAAGAAAAAATTACAGGATATTCTTCTTTCCGTAGATAAGGATTCATGATCGGCCCGCATTCAACAGGGCCGTCCAAAACCGCCCCATGACCATTCAAATCAATTTCAACGGCGTTCTCGACGAAAAAGCGGCGATCTCGGTTTTTGACCACGGTTTCCTGTTCGGCGATAGTGTTTACGAGGTCGTCAGTACCCTTCACAACAGGCCCATATTCCTCGACGAGCACTTGAAACGCCTGCGCCAGTCCGCCGCGGCTATTCTGCTGAAGATCCCGAAAGACGACGATTGGTTCAAGCAGGAAATCGACAAAACCCTCAAGGCTTCCAACAACCCGGAGTCCTACACCCGCATTGTCGTCACGCGCGGAACCGGGGAAATCGATATCGATCCCATCACCTGCGAAACGCCGAATATCATCATTTACGTGACCCCGGTGAAGGCGTATCCAAAAGAAAATTACGAGAACGGCATTTCCCTCGCCCTGGTTTCCATTAAAAGAAACCCGCGGGAGGCCCTCAACCCGGGTATCAAGACCGGCAATTACCTCAACAATGTGCTGGCCAAAATGGAGGCCCGGAAACTGGGTGCGAACGATGCGCTGATGCTCAGCCCCTACGGTTTTCTTACCGAATCCACCACGAGCAACCTGTTTTTCGTGCAGGGGGGGCGGCTGATGACGCCCTCGCTGGATTGCGGCATCCTGGCCGGTATCACTCGCGATATCGTTCTGAAGATCGCCCGCGAAAACGGTATCCTGACCGAGGAGGGGAGTTGGCCCGCTGAAGCGCTGGATAATGCCGAGGAGATCTTCCTCACCGGCACCCTGAAGCGGATCATGCCCGTCACCCGGCTGGACGGCAGGGCGGTGGGCGACGGCAGGCCCGGCCCCATCACCCGGAAATTATCCCGTCTGTACGAGGCGCTGGTGGCGTCACTGGTCTGACAACCCCCCGAGAACAGGTGGATGGCGATTCTGGCAGGACTCACAGGCACCATTGGATCGGGAAAAACTCTTGCGGCATCGTTTTTCCAGGAACTCGGCGCGCACGTTATCGATGCCGATGCGCTGGCCCGGATGCTGGTGAGCCCCGGCGAACCCGCTCTCGGCGAGATTGTCCAGGCGTTCGGCGGCGGGGTGCTGCAAGAGGATGGGTCGCTCGACCGGAAAAAAATGGCCGCCATCGTTTTTTCCGACCTCGCTAAAAAACAGGCCCTGGAACATATTCTGCATCCAAGAATCATTGCCCGGGAGATGGAGATTTACGACGCCATTCGCCGGCAGGACCCCTGTGCCGTGGTGGTGGTGGACGCGGCGGTGCTCATCGAATCGGGAAATTACCGCAACATGGATAAAGTCATCGTTGTCGCGGCCGATCGCGAAGCGCAAATCGAGCGGGCCCGCCGGCGCGATGGCCTCACGGCAGAGGAGGTCAAGGCGCGGATGGCGGCCCAGTGGAGCCTCGATGAAAAACTGAAATACGCGGATTTTGTTCTGGAGAACAGAGAAGACGAGGCGAAACTGAAAAGGAACGTTCGCACTATTTACCTTCAGCTCAGGCAAGAGGCGGCCCGCGCCGCTTCCGCGCAACCCGGAATGAGGTGAGGCGCGACTCACCTAATAATGTAATGAAGGATAGATATGGCAGATAATGACAGGGCTCAGGAGGCGGCGGCGGAAACCGCTGAGCTTGAGGCTCTGCTCGAAGGCGAAGGCGGAGCCTCCGGCCCGGTCCCGCGCAAAAAGGGGATACGCTGGGGTTGGGTGGGCGGTGGAGGGCTTCTCATTGCGCTGCTGTTTTTCGCCGACCAGTATCTGTTCTCGCCGGCGCTTGAGACACCCCCCAAGGAGGCCCAGGTTATTCCGCCAGAAGCGCCGCCGGCTGAACCTCCTCTCGTGGCAAAGGCCGCGCCAGGCAAGCCGGGCCGCATAATCTCCCTGGAACCTTTTTTCCTGCCTCTCACCGACAAGGGCAAGGAAACCGGCCGCTTCATCCGCATGACCCCGAGTTTTCTGGTCAGTGAAGACTTCAACGATCAGGAAATGGAGATCACCCTGCCGCTGATTCGCAAGAGTATATACAACATCCTGGAACGTAAAGAGGCCTCTGAATATCGCGGCGACACCAACCCCATCAAGGAAACTATAAAAAAGGAAATTCTCACCACCGCCAATGCCAACCTGCGCAAGGGTTCCGGCAGTATCAACGATGTGTATTACGAGCAATTCTTAATTAAGTGATCCGCCTCTCGCCCCCCGCTGTAAACACATCCGCGTATTTATTATCTCAAATGATGGGGCATTGAATCCCGCGGGCCCGAACCCCGGTCATGGATTTGTTTGCTAGGCTCAGAGGGGAAGGTCGAGTAAAATAAGATTGGTCTTGATGCTCATTGCTTAAGGCGGGTAGCCCCCGCACATTTTCTTATACAGCAGGCCACTATGCCTACAATCCCTCCAGTCAACACGCAGCAGGTTCTCTCGATGGGAACCCACGCGGAAAAGTTGCAGCAGACATTGCAGAGCCAGCCGCATCTTCTTGCCAGTCAGCGGGAGGCGGAACGCCGTGTAGAAGATGAACTGAAGCGCGCGGGTGTGCAAAACCCCGAAGAATCCAGCGGTTCCGTTGAGGTGCGGGCTGAGGGCCGGGGGCGGGGCGCGCATCGCGGCGATTCCCGGGAGCCCGCCGAGGAGCCCGGAGACGCTCCCGCAAGTGGGGTTTGCGCCTGCCCGGAAAGCGGCCTCGGCGGCCGCGTGGACCTCACCGTTTGACCCTCTTCTGATTTTCTGCGTGGGGGTGAGAATGATGCGGTTCCCATCCCATTCATTTCCGCCGGACAGGCTCCTGGACGGGCCCGCATAATTTCCACGAACTGCTTGTAAACAGGGATTTTACTTGACCCTGCGAGGGGCCTTTGTTATCCTGCTTAACCCAAGGGATGGAGAAATTTCCGGCCTTGGAAAATGATGGAGAGGCGGGGCTCAGGGAGAGCTGTCTTTGCCTTTCACAACTGAATTTTGAGTTTTCTGGAACGAAGTTTTCCGAAAAACAATAATGAGTTGGGGGGTAAAGATTTGTTCCGTCTCCTGAGAGCGCTGGTCCTCTTTTCTTTTGTTGCCTTCCTGAGCGTTAAGCCTGTCCAGGCTCAGTCCACCCCAAACAGCGAAAATCCTTTTTCGGTTCCTCCCGGCCTCGAATCCAAAGTCGAATTCTGGACCAAGGTTTATTCCGAGTACACGACCCGGCACGCCATCGTGCACGATGCCAGCAACGTCGAGATCGTCTATGAAGTCGTTTACCTGGGCGAAAAACCCCTGTCGCGCAGGTCGCGCGA
>QJZQ01000157.1 GCA_003246675.1 Nitrospirota bacterium
GACCAGGCGCCATCCGGCCAGATAGATCCGGCCGCTCAACCCTAATAGCGCGGCCCCAAGGCCCAGGGCCGTGGCGTAAAGCCAGGCGAGCTGCCTGAGAGCCTGCGCCGTATCGCCCGCGATGAAACCGGTGAGCCCGACGGTCATCCAACTGCTGGGAAGAAACGCATGGTCGGGTGCACGCAGGCTTTCGACGAATAGCGAGATCATTTCATCGGATACTTCCTGGCCGAAAAATTTCTCCGGTGACAGGAAACGCAGGTACATCACGAAAATAACGAGAAAAACCAGGCCGAGAAACGAAAGCACCTGATGCGCCTTGCGCGTGGGGAAATAGCGCATGAGCAGCATGATAACCATGATCCCCATCAGGCAGGGGATAGCGATGAAAGGCAGCAACCCCGCCGCGAGCCACACGGTGTACCCCATGGAAGCCTGGAAATAGTAACCGTAGGCGGCGAACAGAGGCAGCGCGAACAGCAGCACCATCCAGGCGCTGTGAAAAATGGCGCGGACCATGCGCGTGAAAACGATGGGACCACGAGCCAGCGGCAGGGAATGGATGAACTCCAGATCGCGCGACAGATAAAAGATGGACAGGGCGACAATCAAGCTGGAAAAAAATGCCATCACGAACAGGGTGAGGAGCACCACGTTCAAAAGCTGGACGATCAGCTCATCGCCAACCCGGAGCGGCAGTTCGTCGAGATAGCGGAAAATGCGATAGAAAAAAATATAGTCCGCGACGACAAACGCCGCGCTGAACAGCGCGATGCTCATCCAGCGGATTTTCTTCTCGCGGGTGGGGCGCCGGAACAAATTGGAAAATATCCGCCGGCCGAGCGCAAGCAGCAACACGATCTGATTAAGTCTCATACCCCTGTCCTTGAGCAGGATGAAACGCTTCCCCACGTAATCAATTTCGCACAAACCCGCCCCCCACGCAAGCCGCCAGGGTCTCAGAGCAGGCTGCGTACCCACTGCACGAGGACAGCATCCATCCAGCGCCGGTCCCCTCCCGGGACGGTGCACTTCGAGATGTAGCCCATGTGCCCGCCTTTCTCGGGAGCCAGGAAATCCACCGTCAAGCTCATCGTCAGGTCGCGGAACACCTCGGGCGGAATGAAGGGATCGTCTTTCGAGCACAGGATGGTGGTGGGCACGCGAATGGAACTCAGGTACTGCCCTGAGCTCGAGCGGGCGTAGTACTCATCCGCGTCCCGATAACCCGCCGCCGGGGCCGTGTAGGCGGCGTCGAAATCCCAGATGGTTTTCGCCTCGCGCGGGGCGTGCCGGGCTCCGGGGAAACATTCGGCCAGCGCCGCCGCCTGATGACGGATGAGACGCATGTAATAGCGGTTAAACAGCCAGAGACGTTCGGAAAGAATCTGGCTGGAACGCTTGAGATCCACCGGCGGGTTGACGGCATACGCCGCCGCGACGCCGGCAGGCACCCGGCGGCCCTCGCCGAGATACTTGAGAAGCACGTTGCCCCCCAGGGAAAAACCCATCAGCAGGATCGGCCGGCGGGGGTGAAGCCGCACCAGGTAATCGACACCGCAGGCCAGGTCGTCGCTGGAGCCGCCATTCCAAAGCGTGGGCGAAAGGCCCATCCCTGGGCCGCTGCCGCGCTGGTTGAGCATGAACACCCCCACGCCGTCGGCGTGGAGCTTGCGGGCGATACGGCGCATATAGGGCGATTCGGTGCACCCGCCCATGCCGTGCGTCATCAGCACCACCGGCCGGGAAGGGTCTTCTGCGGGAGGCAGCTCGAAGGCCACCAGCACCCCCTCCCCCGCTACGGGCAGTTTGTGCATAATCCGGGGTGGCACCTGCGTGTCTCCCGAGATCAACGAGCCGAGAACCGTTTGCACCAGGCCGCCGGAAAATCCGGGAAGAGGTTCGAAGGGGCCAAGAGATTTCGCTGGATTCATGCGCAACGGGTCTTCAGGTCAAAGGAATGGAAGGGCCCTTCGGCGGCTGGCCGCCACCTTTCAGGCACGCCGGAGACATTCCCCGGCATTCCGGGGAATAACCTGCCCCGAACGAGTATCTTATCAAACGGTCAGCAGGGTTCAAGCCCCGCTCGCCGTCACTCTGCCCCCGGGCAAGAGGTCTTATTGACACGCTCCCGGGAGATTGCTAAATTGTCAGATTCAAACCACCAAACCGTCAATCAACCTTTTAACGCTAAACTAACGCTAAACTCATGATTCCGAACCCACGCGCCTTGCCATCCAAACACCATACAAAAGCCCTGGCCATTTTACGCCGGACGGTCTTTTTACTGTTGCTCATAACTTTTACCGGGCCGGGCCTGAGCCTGGCGGCCCAGACCGCCGAAGAGCATTACCAGACCGGCCTGGATCAAAGCCGGAAAGGCCAGTGGGAGGCCGCCATCGAATCGTTCGGAAAGGCGGTCGACCTCGCCCCCAGCTTCGCCCTGGCCCAGGCCAACCGCGGCGTCGCCTTCAGCCAGGTGGGTAAGCACAAGGAAGCGCTGGTCGCCTTCGAGGAGGCGCTGCACCTCGGATACGATCAACCGGAATTCCGCTACAACCGGGGCATCGCCTTCGCTCGCCTCGGCCTGTACGACGAAGCCGCCACAGAGCTCGAAACGGCCCTCAAGAAGGATTCGCGCATGGTCCTGACCATGTACGACCTCGGCCTGGTGTACATCATGCAAAAGCGCAACGACGAGGCGCGGGAAATGGTCAACAGTCTCTATCGCCGCAACAACAAGCTGGCCAAGCAACTGTACGACCAGATCCCGCCGGAATACCATGTGGTTTCCGTGGATAACGGGGGCGCCCTGCAAGGCCGCGTAACCATGGCCGGCCCCGTTCCCAGGGTACGTTCGTTCCACCTGATTCATGCGCCCAACATCCAGTATTGCTCACGCATGTCCGACGGCAAGGGCCATCGCCTGCTGTACGACTTCACCGTCTCCGGCCAAGGCGGGCTTAAAGACACCGTCATCGCCATCCAGGGCGTGAAGAAGGGCCGTCCCTTCCCCCAGGATTTACAAAAGTTCAACATCGCCCGCTGCCACTCCGATAAATATGTGATCGGCGCGAGAAACAGCGAGGACATCGTTATCGAAAACACCGACCCCATCCCCCACGAAATTGCCACCTATGAGTTCGCCGAGTCGTACGTGAAGCAGCGCAGCAACCGCCCCGTATCACCGGAAACCAGCCAGGTGCGCTCGGCGTTCGTCCGCCACGACGCAGATGAATTCCTCATCAAATGCAATCTGCATCCGTTTTTGCAGACCCGCGCCTTCATGGTGGACAACCCCTACTACACCGTCACCGACGAGGAAGGCCGGTTCTCCATCGACCAGATCCCTCCCGGCACCTACGAGGTGGTGGCGTGGCACCCCTTCATCCCCAACCAAAAAGGGCAGATCGTCATTGAGCCCGGCGGAAAAAGCGAAATCACCTTCGAGTTTAACAGCAAGGACGTGCGCCGCAAGCTTTACCACGACGATCTCGATGGCTACCGCTTTCAGACCTGGTACGACAGTTTTGAGAATTTTTATGGGGGCAAACGGGTGGACGACCCCGTCGAGGTCCTGCAGGAACTAAGAGAATAAACCCGGGAATGGGCGTGAGGGAGCGTGAAGGCGGGGCCCGGGGTCAGCGCCCGAGAGTGATGACCATGCCGCCGAGCGCTTCTTGCATCCGCACCTTGCGGGCGGCGTTATCCGCGCTTTTCCGGTCGTTGTATTTTCCAAGATAAACCCGGTGGCGCACGTTGCCCTCGCTGGCGCTGCCCGCCGCGAGCTGAAAGGCCTCGTAACCCATTTCCTTCAGCTTATCCTCGAGAACCCGCGCCCGAAGAGAATCCTTGAAGGAACTGACCTGCACCGCGTAGAGCGGGTCTTCCGGCCGCGCCTCCCGCACCGTGCTCTCAGGAACCTTGCGGTTGGCCGCCAAGGCGGGCTGCGTCCGCTCAGATGCTTGCGCCACAACCGGCGCTTCCGTCCTCACCGGCGACGACACTTTCACCACCCGCCTGGGTTCACTGTGCCGGACGGCTGGCGGATCGGCCTTTTCAAGTGTGGAGAGGATGCCGCCTTCGAGCCCGGCGATCTTCGTCATCGAAGAATCGTTGAGCGTCTCGAAAAACGTGTACGTCTCGCGTTCGGGCACAGCCTCTTTCTCGCTGGCGGACCGGGGCACTCCGAGGTTGTCCGGTTTGACGGGGCTTCGCTTTTTCACCACTGGGGCCGGGCTTTCACCGGCCTTGTTAAACTCATCCATCACCCACTTGCCACTGGAGTACACGCCCACCCCCGCAAGCCCGAGAATGAAAAGCGCCGTCAGTGTTTTACCCGTCTCGTTCATCGCCCTTCCCGTTTTATTGATGGTTGCCGTTCATGGGTTCACATCTTTTCCGGCGCACTGATCCCCAGAATCGAAAGCCCGTTACGAATCGTGATGCGAAGGCCATCGAGCAGGAACAGGCGCGCCAGCGTGCGTTCCCGGTCCTCGGTCACCACCCGGTGCCGCTTGTAATAACCGTGAAACACCGCGACCAACTCGTGCAGGTAATGCGGAACGCGATGCACCTCGAGCACCTGGGCGCTCTTCTCCACCACTTCGGGGAACTGGAGAATCTTCTTGATGAGGGTGAATTCCTCATCCTCCACCAGGAGCGACAGGTCCACCTCGCCCTTGGCGGGCCAGGTCACGCCCTGCTGCTCGGCGGTAATGAAAATATTGCAGATACGGGCGTGCGCGTACTGGATGTAGTAAACCGGGTTTTCCGGGGTTTCCTGCTTGGCCAGTTCGAGGTCGAAATCGAGATGCGTATCGGAGCTGCGCATAAGGAAAAAGTACCGCGCCACATCGACACCCACCTCGGCGACCACCTCGGACAACGTGATGAACTGGCCCGAACGGGTGGACATCTGCACCTTTTCGCCGCCGCGCTTCAGGGTGACGAATTGGACAAGGATGGCATGGAACACGCTCTCGTCGTACCCCAAGGCCTCCATCACCGCCTTCATGCGCGGCACGTAGCCATGGTGATCGGCCCCGAACAGGTCGATAAGGCGCGTGAAACCGCGCTCGACCTTGTTCTGGTGGTAGGCGATATCCGAACAAAAATAGGTCTGCTCGCCGGACTGTTTGACCACCACCCGGTCCTTGTCGTCATGAAAAGCGGAGGATTTAAGCCACACCGCGCCATCCTGGTCGTACACGAAACCGCGTTCGCGCAGCCAGTCGAGAGCGCGGTTCACCGAGCCATCGTCGTAAAGCGTCCGTTCGCTGAACCAGTTGTCGAAATCGACACGGAATTCGCGCAAATCTTTTTTGATGCCCTCGAGCACCCAGTCCGCCGCCGTCTTGCGGAAAAACGGCAGAGCCTCCGCCTCGGGCCGGTCGATGAATTCCTCGCCATGTTTATTCTGAATATCGCGGGCGATGTCCGTGATGTAATCGCCCTGGTAATGATCGGCCGGGAATTCCCCGGCGGACCGCCCGAGAAGCTCGCGGTAGCGCAGCAGGGTGGACCGCCCGAGGATGTTCATCTGGTTGCCGACATCGTTGACGTAGTATTCGGTGCGGACATCGTAGCCCGCCGCCTTGAGCAGCCGCCCGAGGCAGTCGCCCACGGCGGCGCCGCGCCCGTGGCCGACATGCAGCGGGCCTGTCGGGTTGGCGCTGACGAACTCGAGCAGAACTTTCTGTTCCTTCCGCGCGGGCGCGTGACCGTGGCTTTCACCCTGGGCCGCCACCTGCCTGAGGCGATCGCGGTAAAACCCGCGCGACATCGTGATGTTGATGAAACCGGGGCCGGCCACACTCGCCGATTCGACACCGCCCTCCCCCACCGCAATATGCCCGGCCAGAAGGGCCGCGAGCTCGTGCGGATTCTTCTTCGCCGGGCGGGCAAGCATCATGGCGAGGTTGCTCGAAAAATCGCCTAGTTTTTCGTCCTTGGGTTTCTCGACGATAATCTCGATATCGCCGGGCACTTCGAGGCCCTCCGTCTCGGCGGTCCGTTTCAGGGCCTCACCCAATATTTTTTCGATATATTCTTTCATAGAATGACATCCCCCCGCAGCCTGCCGGGGGAATCGCTTTCATAACTTTTACAGGAATGGATAATAAAAGGCTCAGCCGCGAACCGCCTCGATTTGCTTTTCCATCTCATCTTCCAGGGCTTTTTTTTCGTCCAGGAACCGGGTTCTCAACTCTTCCCTTTGCCCCGCGATCATCTCCGGCGGTGTTCGTTCGGGTAGTTTTTTCAGCTTTTCTGCGAGCGTGATGTCGAGATCGGCGATCCTGGCCTTAAAATCCTTGCGAATCTCGGCGATCTCCTGCTTCTGGCGGGCGGACAGTTTTTTTTGCTTCTTGATCTCCGGAACCATCCGGTCCGACTTTTCCATGCTCAATTCCCACGCACTTTTAAGACCCGACATGCCGCACCCCCCATCGCGATTCATTAAGGAACGATCCAGGAATTATAAACGATCGCGGCCGCCGACTCAATCCCAATTTCTTGCGTAACTGTCTGAATTATCGCTTTTTATTCGAATTATTCCCTTCCCCGGCAAACTTGACCCGCCCGCCGCCCCCTCATCGCCTTCAAGGAGCCCCGCAAGTCCGGGAAGAAACAGACCCACAAAACCCGCCCTCTTCTTTTACCGCCTATGTACTTCTATTATTTATTGTTATGTTTTCAACCATTTGCTATTCTGAAAGCTATGGCGATTGCACCCATGGGGCACGATCAACTCCGGGAACTCAAGAACTACCTTAAGTTCCTTAAGGATTGCGGATACACCGAAATCCCCGTCCGTGCCCTGACCTTTAAACGCGAAACCAGCGCACCCGACACCGCCCCGCCCATGCCGCGAAAAGCTTCATCCCAGACCCAGGCGACCCTGGAAGCCGTCCACGCGGAACTGGGCGACTGCACCCGTTGCAAATTGTCCTCGACGCGCAAGAACATCGTCTTCGGCTCCGGGAACCCGAAAGCGGGCCTGGTGTTCGTCGGCGAGGGCCCCGGCGCCGACGAGGACGAGCAGGGCCTGCCCTTCGTCGGCCGAGCCGGCAAGAAGCTCACCGAAATCATCGAAAAAGGCATGGGCCTCAATCGCGAGAAAGATACTTACATCTGCAACATCGTCAAATGCCGTCCGCCGGGAAACCGCGACCCCGAGGCCGACGAAATCGCCGCCTGCCAGCCGTTTCTCGTCAAGCAGCTTTTGGCCATCCGCCCGCGGGTGATCGTCGCCCTCGGCAAACCGGCGGCCAGCACCCTGCTCGGCCGGCCCGTGGCCATCACCAAGGAACGCGGCATCTGGCAGGAATACGAAGGCATCCCGCTGATGCCGACCTTTCACCCCGCCTACCTCCTGCGCTTTTACACGGTGGAGAACCGGCGCGCCGTCCTCGACGACATGAATAAAGTCCTGGACCGGCTGAAGAAATGAGCCCCATGCGAGAACCCCTGGCAAATCTGCAAAAACATATCGAGCGATTCATCATCGGCAAGACCGATACGGTGCAGCTGGCCATCATCACCCTGCTCGCCCGCGGTCACCTGATGATCGAAGACGTGCCCGGCGTCGGCAAGACCTCCCTGGCGCACGCCCTGGCCGGTGCGCTGGAGCTGGATTTCAGGCGCATCCAGTTCACCAGCGACATCCTGCCCTCCGACATCACCGGTGTTTCCATTTACGACGCCGAGGAAAAACGCTTCCACTTCCAGAAGGGCCCCCTGTTCTCCCATATCGTGATGGCGGACGAGATCAACCGCTCGACGCCGCGCACGCAAAGCGCCCTGCTCGAAGCGATGAACGAGAGGCAGGTGACGATCGACAACACCACTTATCCGCTGGAGCAGCCGTTTTTCGTCATCGCCACGCAAAACCCCATCGAGAGCCACGGCGCCTACCCCCTGCCCGAGTCGCAGCTGGACCGCTTCATGATGTACCTGTCGATGGGCTATCCCGCTCCCGAGGACGAGCGCCGCATGCTGCTCAACCCGCCGAACGGCCACCGGCCCGGCGAACAGCCGCCCGTCATGACCCGGCGCGAGCTTCTGGCGCTGCAGGAGGAAGTCGGCAACGTAAGGATGGACCCCATCCTGGTGGATTACATCCTGAGCCTGGTGACCGCAACGCGCGAATCCCGGCACCTGTCCCTCGGCGTGAGCCCGCGCGGCGCTCTCACCCTCAAGCAGGCGGCGCGGGCCCGCGCCCTGTTCTTCGGCCGCGATTACTGCATTCCCGACGACATCAAGCAGCTCGCCATTCCCGTGCTCTGCCACCGCGTGATTCCATCCGCGCCGCAGGGCGACGGACGGCGCCAGGGGGATACGGCCGTCATCGTCAATGACCTGGTCGAGAACCTGGAAATCCCTGTATAAAACCGCCCGCAGGCGTTTCTCGAGGGTGGCATGAATCCCCCGGTTTCCTACAATTCCGTCTTCAAATTCACCCTCAAGGGGCAGACCCTGGAGCTGACCCGCGAGGGCGCGGGCTTCGTGGTTCTTACCCTCGCCGTGGGCCTGGGCGCCATCAACACCGGCAACAACCTGCTCTACCTGATTCTCGCCATGTGCTGCAGCTTCATCGCCGTCTCCGGCATCCTGTCGGAGATCACCATGAAGAAAATACAGATCGAAATCAGCGGCCCGCCGGAAATCTACGCCCAGTCGCCCGTTCCCCTGGTGCTGCGCATCAGCAACCATAAGACGCGAACCCCTTCGTTTTCCCTGCGGCTCGCCCTCCAGCCGGATGCCGCGCGCGGCGATCTGGCCGATCGCGAAATCTACCTGTTCCACCTGCCGGCGGGGGGGGCTGTGGAAAAGACTCTGATGCTGACCGCCCAAAGACGCGGCCGCATCGAGGTGTCCTGCTGCCTGCTGTCCACCGGTTTTCCCTTCGGCTTTTTCATCAAGCGCAAAAAACGCCAAGTGAACTGGAGCGCCACCGTGTTCCCCGCCATCCACCCGGTGAGCCTGCCCGCACCGCGCGACGGGCTGGCCGGAGGCGACCACCGCGTCGAACGGCTGGGCGAGGAGGTGGTCGCGCTGAAGGAATTCCGCCCCGGCGACCCCCTGCGCGCCATTCACTGGAAATCCTCCGCTAAAACCGGGACCCTGCGAGTGAAGGAATTTTCACGCCAGGGTCCGGAAAGCTTTACCGTGCGCCTCAACCTCGCCGACCCCGGCACCGGCGGCCCGGTGGAGCCCGAGGTCATCGAAGGCCGGGTGTCCCGCGCCGCGTCGCTGATCTACCACCTTATAGACCGTGGCGACGACGTGCGCCTGCACGCCGGCAAGTACCAGAGCGCCTTCGGCCAGGGGGGAGCGCACCGCACAACCCTCATGCGCTACCTGGCCTTCGCGGGCCTCAACGAATAACGGCGATTGGACGGCATGCCCTCCCCCTTAAGCGCGGACATCGGCAATTTGCGCCGGGTGATCGCGGTGATCGGCTCGGGAAGCGAGCCGCATTCCGCTATAGCCCGGCCGCTCGGCCAGTGGCTGGCGCGCGAGGGGTATCACCTTCTCTCGGGAGGCGGCCAGGGGGTGATGGCCGAAACCGCGGCGGGCTTTCACAGCGTCGCGGCGCGCGGCGGCCTCGCCATCGGCATCCTGCCCGGCCTTGCCCAAGGCTCAGGGCAACCCGTCACCGCGCCGGCCGGTTACCCGAACCCGTTCATCGATCTCGCCATCCGCACCCATCTTCCGAACACCGGCGCGCAAGGTAAAGACGCGATGAGCCGCAACCACCTCATCGTCCTCTCCGCCCACGCCGTGGTGGCGCTCCCCGGCGGCGAAGGAACCCGCTCGGAAATCGAACTGGCGCTGGAATACCACACGCCATTGCTTCTCTTCGCGCCCAAGGGCGAGTGGGCGGCGTACGAGGGCCGGGCCGCCAGCGCGGCGAACCTGGACGAGGCATTCGCATGGATCAAAGCGGCGGGCCAGGCCAGGTGCCGCTAACGTTTCAGCTGAAGCTGGGAAAAAGTGCCTTCCGGGATGGAAACGTCGAACTCGATGGAGTCGAAAACATAGGTGGTCTTGGTGTTTTCCTTGAGCCTGTCGCGGAACACCATTTTTTTGGGGAACAGGCGCTGGCCGATGGGCCGGTAATCGAGAAAATCCACGGTCTTGAGCAATTTCCCGCTTTTGGCGTAGAGCTCCTGCCGGCGCACGATTTTTTTCTCCGGGTCCACCCACAGGCGGCGGGAGTGATAGGTGGTGCCTTCATCCAGCGCCAGCAGGTAAAGCACCGCACAGGGCGCTTCCTCGCTGGCTGCACAGGGTTCCAGCGACGCCCGGTAGGCGCGGCTCAGTTTTTTATCCTCCATCATATCCTCGTAGGACAGATCGCTGCCGAACATCGACTGCCGCATCAGGTGCCCGGCGATGAGGATTTTGCGGTCGGTGCGCGGCGTGTACAGCCACAGCTTGTCCTCGATCTTGAGCATCTTGGTCCCCTTCTCGCGCGGCGGCGAGAGGTAGTGGCTGAACGACCGCTCCACCCCTTCCATCCAGACTTCCCAGGTGAGCACACGCTCGCGCCGGCCGTTGTCGATGATGAGGCGGCCGGTGATCGTCTTGGTGTTCGACCACAGGTTGTCGTCGACCGCGGTGAGCAGACGCTGAGCATCGTTCTCCCCCGCCCCGGCGGGCCAGGAGGCGAGCAGCATCAGCACGCACGACGCGAATAGTGCCGCTAAAATTTTTCCCTTCGCTCCCCGCATTCTCACCCCGCCTCCAGTTCCCGGAACAGGTTCGCCTCCGAACGTTTAAAAATCGCCAGGCTGGCGATCAGGTTCCCCAGCACGCTCGCCGTCATTCCCGGCACAATGCCCATGACGAAACCCTCCAGACTGAGCCGCCCCCGCGTTACGTCGCTCAGCATGAGACCGGTTTTGGCGAATGCGTCGCCCATGTTGATGCCCACTTCCTGCAAATAGTAAACGATGGCGCCGCCGATCAGGCAACCGGCCAGCGAGCCAAGAACGCCGATCAGAAAAGCCTCCAGCCCCAGCCGAAACACCAGGGCGCGATGGGTTTCCCCCATGGCGAGGCGCAGGCCCATCTCGCCGTAGCGGTGGATGCCGTTCAGGAGCCCCGCGTTCCACAACACAAGGGTCATCAGGAAAAGGAAGATGCCGATGACGATTTTCTTCACCGCTTCAAAGGTGCGGACCAGGCTGGAAAAATTTCGCTGATCCAGAATCGACAGCACCATCGGCTCGTCATCCGCGGCCCACTCCGCGGGCGGGCGGGCCAGCAAACCGGCCAGCCTCTCCTGCAGGCGGGACTGGATTTCCGGATAATCCATGTAGCCCACCTCGGCCGGCAGGTAGCCGAGCCAATCGGTCACCATGTCCTCCATGTAGAAGGTTTCCTGCGCATCGGCCAGATCGATCAACGCCATTTTCTTATCCATCGCCGACACACCGAACTTGACGAACCCGACAACGGTGTAATTGTCCGCCGCGAGGCCGCCGTCGAAGGACTGCCCGAGCAATGTGACCGGACGGCCGAGCTCAAGCTCCAGGGTTTGGGCCAGCTGATAGCCCACAAGAAGTTCGTGGGAGGCTTCGGGCAGCCGCCCGGCCAACAGGGAATCGGCCAGCTTGAGCCGTGCAAGCTCCGGTGAATCGGCAGACAAAAGGTCCATCGCCATGCCCACCACCGGCGTTTGGTGCAGTGTTTCCCCCTGTGGATCGGGCACGTCCATGATGGCGCCCCAGCGGATTCTCGGCGACCAGCTTACCCGCCGGTCCGCATTCTCTTTAAGCCACTGGCCCGTCTCTTTCTGCCCCGCCAACGCGCGGTCCATGGGATTCAGGTACTCTTCCTCGTAAAAGGGCCGGTTGACGAAACGCACGTGCCCGGTGTCCAGGTTGGCGGTGATGTCGACCATGCCCGCGAATATGCCGTCCATGAACCCGAGAAAAAAAATCATCAGCGACACCCCGGCGCTGACCACCAGAAAGGGAAACAACGATCGCGTCTTGTCGCGGATGATGCCGAGGTATATCCAGCGGATCATGTGATTCCCCTTCCGCGCAGGGCCAGCGTCGGGTCGAGCCGGGAGATCCTGCGCACCGGCAGCCACGAAACCAGAACCATGATGGCGACGATCGCCAACCCCGTCTGCACCACCTCGTGCGGCCGGATTTTCAGCAACACCCTCTCGCGCACGGGAATGCTCGACTCGCTGAGGTGCGAGACATCCAGCCCAACGCTCTGAAACCAGCTGAAGATCGCCGTCCCCAGCACCAGTGCCGCGAACACCGACAAAAACGCCGCCAGGCTGCCCTCCAGGGTGAAGAGGGTTACGATCTGCCGCGGCGTCATGCCCATGGCCATCAACGTGCCGATCTCCTTTTGCCGGCGAAATACGTTCAGGATCTGCGTGTTGAACACACCGATGCCGGCCAGGAAGATCAGGATGGCCCAGAAAATTTTTGCGTAACGGCGGTCCGTCTCTATGATGTGGAGGATGTCCTCCATGAGCATCTCCGGACTCTGAAACTCAACCCCCGGCACGGGACCGCGCGGGCCGCTCACCGCCACCCAGGACACCTCGCCCGCGCGCCGGGTGATCTCCCGCAGATGATCCAGCCGCAGCCACACCACGCCCTCGTCGATGCGCGGGTTGATGATGGGGACCACATCGACGATGAGCAGGTCGCGCGCGTCCACCACGCCGAGGCGGTCGCGCCATTTAAGAACCACCGTATCGCCCGTGCCAAGCTTGGCCCGTTCGGCCATTTTTGTTCCCAGGATGGCCGGCAGCTGATCCCCCGTACTTTTTTCATCCCAGGCCCGCAAGCGGTCGAGGGGCACGTCGATCAGCGTTTGCCTCATATCCATGCCGCGGAGCTGCACCGGGTACAGCCGCCGCCGCGGGAAAATCTGCCCCTGCTGCACCAGCACCTCGGCGGAATCCGCCGGGTCAGCCCCCTTAAGCGCCACGGGCATCTGAAAGGTGCGGTCCTCCCATTCGGTAGGGGTCAGGATGTCGAACCCCGGCAGCCGGTAATGGCCGCCGCCAACATCGGTGCGGACCATGTTGCGCGTCGCCTGCGCCTGGAAACCGTTGTAGAGCGAAATATTGAACACCACGGCCACCATCGTAAGCCCGGTGATGATCACGTTAAGGATCGCCCGTGTGCCCTGGCGGTAAAAATTTTTCCAGGCGATGCGCAGAATCATTCCCATTCGCCGACTCCGTTACGCCGCTTGTCCCAGATCACCCGGCCGTCTTCGAGGCCGACTTCCCGCTGGGCGAAGCGGGTGACGCGTTCGTCGTGCGTCGAAAAAATAAACGCCGCCCTGAGTTCCCTGTTCATCTCCCGCATCAGTTCAAGAATCTGGAGGGAATTTTCGGCGTCGAGGTTGGCGGTGGGCTCGTCGGCAAGCACGAGGCTGGGGTTCTTCACCAGCGCGCGGGCGATGGCCACTCGCTGGCATTGGCCGCCGGAGAGCTGCGTCGGGTTCTTTTTCGCTTCCGGGGCGAGGCCCACCTTCTCCACCATGTCCATGACCTGGCGGCGGACGGAGGCCTCGCGGTGCCCGTTCAGGAGAAGAGGAAACAGGACGTTCTCGTAGACCGAATACACCGGCAGAAGGTTGTAGGTCTGGAAGATGAAGCCGATGTTTTCGCGCCGGAAGCGGGCGAGCTCCTCCCGGCTCATGTCGTTCAGGCGGGTTCCCCCGCAGACGATTTCCCCGCGCGTCGGCTTATCCAGCCCGCCGATGAGGTTGAGCAGGGTGGTCTTGCCCGAGCCCGACGGCCCGACAAAGGACATGAACGCCTCCTGCTCGATATCGAGGCTGATCTCGTGCAGGGCGGTGAAGTCCTGCTCACCGATGTGGTACACCTTGACCACACGGTCGATCCGGATGAGGGGTTCTTTCATCGATGGGCTCTGCTCTTTCGCCTAGAAATAAGCCACAAGCGTTAAGCCGATATTGGATTCGGTGCCGTTAAAAACCGGAGCATCCATGTAAAGCCGGCCGGGCCTGCCTGGGCCGTTGACATTGCCGCCATAACCTCCCGAGAGGTAGACGTACGTCTGATCGGTCAGCGCGTATTCGATTTGCGGCCGCACCTGGAAGCTGCCGTCCCTCGCGTCCACAATCGCAAACAGCCGCCAGACGACGGCAATACCCACCGGCTGGTCCAGCCCCAGCGCGAACTGATGCAGCGTGCGCTGCCCCTGAAAATCCTTCAGGGTGAACCGCTCCTCCTGAGTGGAGAAAAAATACTCCCCCAGGACATGCAGGCCCGCGCCCAGATCAAACGTGTAATCGACGCCAAGCACACTGGCAAAACGGAGCGGGTCGTCCTTCGCCCCCGTCTCGATATCGAGCCGGCTCTCGTTCCAGAAGCCGACGGTGGACTCTCCCTTGAAATGGAAGCCGATCTGCACCAGCTCCTCACTGAAATCCGGCAGGTCGTCGAGCGCCGAGCGTGGATGGTATTGCAGCACCCAGCCCGCTTCCGCGCCCAGCAACAGGGCCTCGCCCCGGAGCCCGGCGATGACGCCGCCATCCTTTTTGGCCGGCACGGCCCAGCCCTCGACCAGCGTCGTCTCGTCGAAGAAATAAGTCGAGCGCACACCGTCCACGCCACGGGTTTCGGGCACCACTCCGGTCACGTCGCGCGTATCGAAAAAACCCAGCGGCCGAAAAATCGTCCCGGAGCCGAACAGAATTTTCTGCCGGCCGCCGCGGATCTTGAAGGGGCCGTTGTCCAGCCTCAGCCAGGCGCGGAAGAAATCCGCATCGACATCGTCCCGCAAGCCGGATTGCTCCGACGGCCCGTCCGCCAGCCGGACATCGCCGGACATTTCATAATCGAGCCGCCACACCTCCCCCTGCCAGGCGTTGCCAAGCACCCCGAGGCGCAGCTCAAGCTGGCTGTCGAAATCCTGAAACCCCGGCGGCGCATCGAAAATGTAGAAGCTCTCCCCCTTCACCCGGCCTTCCAGCGCGCCGTCGAACGCCGCCGCCCCCTGGACGAACATCACGAACACAGCCGCGAAGACCGCCGACACAAATTTCATGGCACCGCTCTTAGAGTTTCCAGCCTGGCGGCGATCTTTCCCGCTATAGCGTCCCAGCCCGTCGGCCATTCTCACCGAACTCGCGCATTTTTTCAGGATGGTCAAAAAGTGACTGAATGGCAGGAATCCAGTCTTCCGCGTCATTCGAGTCGATCAATTCTCCCACACGGTGTGCCTCAAACAAGACATCCAGGCCGCCAACCGGGCTGGTCAGAATCGGCCTGCCACAGGCCATGTATTCATACATTTTAAGTGGGGAAATTCCAGACTCGCTCAAGCGAATATCAAAGTATGGCGCAAGGCAGATATCTCCCGCATTGATATAAACGGGAATTTTTTCATACGACAATTTTCCGGTCAGCAAAATTTCCTGCTCCAGATGATGTCGTGAAATAAATTCCTCGATCTTCCGCCGTTCTTCCCCATCGCCCACGAGAATGAGACGGCAACCCGGAATCGCCTGCGCCAGATTCGGAAAGATTTCCACGATTTTATAAATTCCATGCCATTTCTTAAAAGATCCGACAAACACCAGGTATTTGCCCTCTGGATCAAGGCCAAGCATTTCCCGGCAGCGCTTAGAATCCTGCGGTTTAAATACTTCCGGGTCTGCGCCATTGGAAATCACAAAAAACCGGCTGCGATCAATCCCGTAAATATTTCCCAGGGCCTCCTGGATAAAAATCGAAGGCGTTACCAGAACATCGGCGCATCGAAATACCAATCGTTCCATCCATCCCGTCACCCGAATGAACCAGGAAGGCATGCCATTGATTTTCAACTCCACCGTCGTCACACCGTTGATCTCAATTGCATAGCGGAATGAAGGAAGAACAAACTTCAGCCAGGTGACCAGCCATTCCATCTGCTGATAGCGGGTGTAGACCACGTCCGGCCGGTCGCCGGAAAAATATTTTTTCAGGAACAGAAAAAGGAGCGAAAGGTAGAATGTAAAAAACGTGACCGACGAACGCCGGGAAAAAACGGGAACGTAGACCGTGCGGATTCCTTCAAAGCGGGGGCGCGCCCCGAGGTCCGGAACAAACAGGGTGACTTCGTGACCTAATTTCGCGAAGCTCCGGCAAAATTCCAGAACGTGCCGCTGGCTGGCATCGTGCGCGCGCAGATCGATTCTGGCAAAATAAAAAAGTTTCATGGATGGCGCAATATCCCGGGTTGACGTTGCGATGAACACCTGTTCATTTTCGGCTGCCTTATGCGGGCGCGGTGGCTTCCCGGACGATTTTCCATTCGCCATCCTCCTTTTTCCAGACCAGGGTCTTTCGGCTGACTTCCGCACGCAGGTCAGACCAGTAATTTTGCACGAAGATCATTTCCACCGTGCCGCCCTCTTCCCGGATGCGCACCTCGCCCACTTCCACCTTCACCCGCCGCACCCGGCTGAGCGACTTACGGCGGGACTTGATCCAGGCCTCCCGTGTTTCGCCGGGGGCCACGAATTCACGCGAATAAAAGGCAAGGTAGGCGTCGATATCGATATTCTGCCACGCCTGAATCCAGACTAAAAACCGGGCGACCACCGCATCGGCATTTTCGCCCGCCCCACCCCCCGTTTCGTAGGGCGAGAAATCCGCTTCATCTGCCTGCGGTGCGGCATTTGGGGGTGCAGAGACCAGCGCCTCCTGCTGATGCAGGACAACCGCCTTCAGTCCGTGTTCTTCCTTTAGTTTCCGGGCGTACCCCTGCGCTTCCGTCTGGGAAGAAAACGGGCCCAGGCGCACCTTGAACCAGGGCTTATCCTCTTCCGTGGATACCATGTAGGGGTTGAGCCCCTTTTTCTCCAGCCGGTCGAAAAAACGATGGGCATTTTGCTGTTTTCGAAAAGCGCCCAGCTGAAGGGCGAAAACCATGGCGGGCCGGGGTTCGGGGGTATCGATCAGCGAAGGAGCGACGGCGGCTGGTTCCGGCGGAGCACTCAACTCAGGGGGCGGGCTCTCGCCGCAGCCCGCCAGCCAGAAAAAAAGGGGCAGGAGCAAAAAAGAAAACCCCGTTCCCTTGTTAAAGGATGGCATTGGGGCAATACGGAAAAGACCTCTCGAAAACCCGAAAAACTTCATATCCACCAGGGCGGCAAGCCGGAACAGGGGGAAGAAAACGGTCAGGCCGGGAATTGCCCATTCGCCCCTGCGCCCGAAGGAAAGACGGCCCGGCACTCCCGCGAGCGGCATCCACCAAAGAGCGCGGCTAGAGCAACTTTTTCAAAAAAGGCACCAGCTGCCCCGCCCCCACCGAGGGCGAACGGGCTCTTAAGACACCTTCCTTATCCACGACCAGCACCGTCGGCATATCTCGTTGAATATAGGCCTTGTGGACCGTTTGAGCGGGGTCGAGCAGATAGGGGAATTTAACCGGCTGAGGAAACCTTTTCAGGTAAGCGAGCACATCATCCGGCGAATCCCCACTGGTGTTGATCCCCAGAATCACCAGATCGTCACTCTGTATCTGCTCCCGGACTTTGTTGAGCTCCATCGCCTGGTTCATGCAGGGAACGCAAATATGAAACATGCCAATCAGCACCACCTTGCCCTTAAAGGAGGAAAGGCTGAGCGTCTTCCCGTCCATCGTCTGCAGGGAAAAATCAGGCGCGGGATCTCCCGGCTTGGGGGCTCCCGCCAAAGCCAAAGAGGCAAAAGCCATAAAAATTAGCAGGAAAAGAAATATCTTACGCATGCGATTGTCCTCGAAATGGAATAAAACAGGCACTTAAGCGATCTTTGAAACGGCACTTTCATATTAAAACAGGACCCGCTAAGATGAAAGGCAAATCTCCCGACGGGTCCTTGCCGCAGGCGCGCAGGCTATGTCGTCTGCCCCCGTCTCGGACAAAAAGGGAAAAAGAACGCCCCGAAGTTCCCACGCCGAAGACCATCACCGGCAACGGCAAATTAAATAACTCCTACTTGACTTGCCAGGTTTGATATAATAAAAAATAAAGAATCGAGGACACACAACAAAAAACAATGATCTTTCAAGCTGTTTTAATCCTTATCACCGCACTATTCCTCGCCGCGCCGGCGTTTTCCGGCAGCATCAGCGGGGTGGCCGTCTATTCCGCCGACTTCAAAGCGCTGCCGCCTCTGGACACCGGAAAATACAAGAAGGCCTGCGGCCCCGAGATTCCGAACGAATCCCTGGTGGTCAATGGCAAAGGGCTGAAAAACGTCGTGGTTTCACTGGAAGGCGGTGACCTCGGCGGCAAACCGGGCGAGTACAAACTCGACCAGAAAAACTGCCGCTACGAGCCACACGTCATCGCCATGATGAAGGGTTCCGAGCTTGAAATCCATTCGAGCGACCCCATCAACCACAACATTCACACCTACTCGTTCGAAAACGATCCGCTCAATATCATGTTCATCCCGGGGCAGGACGACACCGAGCATGAGTTTGAAGAGCCCGAGATCATAAAAATAGAGTGCGACCTGCATTCCTGGATGGCCGCCTGGGTGGTTGTCACCGAGAACGGTTACTTTTCTGTATCCGGGAAACAGGGCGGGTTCAACATTCCGGATGTGCCTCCGGGAGAATACACCGTCACCGCCTGGCACGAAACGCTGGGCAGCCTCTCGAAGAAGGTGACGGTGGGAGAGGGAGACGTGAAGGTCGATTTCGACTTTTCAAATATTTCTCCTCAGTTGTCCAAGAAATGACGCGGGCAGAATGAATAATCGTCAAAATCAAAAATCAGTCGTTTTACAAGGGGGACCAAGGGTGATGACAAAACTGCAAAAATATTTTTCATGGGTGCTCGTAACAATCGCCCTCGCCACCCTCGCCGCTCCCGTTGCGGCCTACCAGGAAATAGAAGTCAAAAACGGCGGAACTCTTAAGGGAACGACCTATCTGAAAGGGGGCATACCCCAGCCGCGCGTGTACCACCTTGTCCTCTTCCCCAACATCGATATGTGCGCGGAGGTGGACACCGATGAGGGCATGAACCGGATCCTCAACGATTTCATCGTCGCCAAGAACGGCGGCCTCAAGGACGTGCTCATCACCCTGGACCACGTCGAAGCGGGAAAACCGTTCAACAAAGAACCGATCATGATCCGCTCGGAAAACTGCAAGTTTTTTCCGGACGTGAACGCCGTCCGCCAGGGCGAGACCTTCAAGGTGGACAACATCGACGCGGTCATGCACAACAGCCAGGTCTACCAGAAGGAACGCGGCAAGATCCTGCTCAATATCCCGATTCCCGCTGAGGAAGTTTCAGAAGGGGAAGTGCACTTCCAGAAGGATTACAAGATCTTTCAGATGATCTGCGGCATGCACGAGTTCATGCAGACGTGGGGCTACCGCGTCCAGAACCCCTATTACTACAAGACCACGGATGACGGCACATTCAAGATCGACAATATCCCGCCGGGCGATTACGTCGCCACCGCCTGGCATTACCTGATGAAGACGCAAAGCAAAAAAATCCACGTCTCGGAAAACTCCGTCGTCGACCTCGACTTCGTATTCGATGGCGACAAGGTGATCCGCCCCTTGTATGAAACTATCAAGTCCGGCCGCATCAAACACGAGGCTTCCGGTTACAAGGAAGAGGTTTTCAAGCACAGGCTTGAGCACCAAAAGGACGACAAAAAAAGTGAAAAAGGGAGCAAATGATCCACCGCTTCCGCATCACCCTCCCGGATCGTGCGGCCGCCGGCAAGCGTTTCACCGCGGTTTTACTTTATAGCCTCTTCGCGTTCCTATGCTGGCCGGCCGCCGGAGTGGTTTCAGCCTTCGCCCCGCCCGCGCTTTCAGACATGCCGGAAAGCGCCTTTATATACGGGCGCACCGTCAACCTGGCTGACCTGAAAAACCCCCTCGATCCCGGCAAAAAAAGTCAGCATGTCCGCGAAGGCGGCGTGCTCTATTTCAAGAATTGTTTCCTCTGCCATGGCGACCTGCTCGATGGCAAGGGCGTGTTCGGCGAGAGCTTCTTCCCCCCTCCCGCCGATTTGGCCCACCCCAAGTCCATTCTGTCGAAATCTCCGGCCTACTCCTTCTGGCGCATCGCCAAGGGCGGCCCCGGCCTGCCCGAAAAATTTGCACCGTGGGATTCGGCCATGCCCGCCTGGGAAAACCAGCTGAGCGAGGAAGAGACCTGGAAAATCGTCACCTTTATCCACCAGACCGCCGCCGACATGAATAGCCTGCCCATAAGCGCGCAGGCAAGCGAACCCACGCTGGAAAAGGGCCAGGCCCTGTATCAGGAAAAATGCGCCTACTGTCACGGTGAAACCGGCAAGGGCGACGGTCCCGCGGCTGAGTTCACCAGCCCAAGGCCAAGAAACTTCACCAAGGGCCAGTATAAAATCCGCACCACGCCATTTGGCCAGATCCCCACCGACGCCGACCTCATGGCGATGCTGGAGAGGAACTATCCGGGAACTTCCATGCCCTCCTGGAAACACCTGCCCGAGGCGGACCGTCAGAGCCTGGTGCTGTACCTCAAGAGCCTGTCAAATAAATTCCAGAAATTCATCGATCGGAAGAAATCCCACGCCGTGGTCGAAGCCCCCGAGCCCCCTGAGCTAACCCTGGAAACTCTCGCAACGGGAAAGGCCCTTTTTCAGCAAAACTGCTCGGGCTGTCACGGCGTTCAGGGAAGAAGTGACGGCGAATCAACCAAAAAAGTCGTTGATATTGCTTCCGATGCCATCTGGCCGCGCAACCTGTCGCAACCCTGGCTGTTTCGCCGGGGAGATTCGCTGAAGGATCTTTTCCTGACCCTGCGGACGGGCCTCTCCACCACCGCCATGCCGCGCTTTTCCCCACGCACGGTCAAGGATGCGGACATCTGGGCCCTCGCCTACTACGTTCGCACCCTGGCGCTTTCAGAAAAACCCGAAGTCCGCAAAACAATCCATGTAAAAAAAATAGAAGGCGCACTGCCTGAAAACCCGTCCGACCCGGCCTGGGAAAAAATCGACTCCTATTTTTTCCCACTGGGGGCGCAGTTGACCGCCGGAGAAAAGTCCTACCATCCCACGGTACGCAGCATCACCGCCAAGGCTCTCCATAACGGCGACGAACTTGCCCTCTACCTGCATTGGGACGACCCCAGGGTGGACCCCATTCTCACACAAGACGCCGCTTTTATCGAATCGCCACCTCCGCCCCTGCCGCCGCATTTGCGCATGGCGGAGGACGAACAGGAGGAAGCACCGGCCCCTGAAGCGCAGGAGTTTCCCGATGCCGTGGCCGTCCAGTTCCCCGTATCGGCCAGTGCATCCAAGCCGTATTTCCTGAATGGCGACCTGAGCCACCCCGTCAACCTTTGGCGATGGTCATCTCACCCCATGGCGGCGGAGGAATACAACGCCCAGGGGCTTCTGCAATGGAACAAACAGTCCGATAGCGGGCAAACGCTCAGCGGGCAGGCCGCGTACCAATACGGCCGCTATTTCCTCGTCATGAAGCGAAAACTGAATACCGGGGATAAAGAGGATGCGCAGTTTCAGGCGGGAACCGCAACGCCCATCGCCTTCAACGTGTGGGACGGCTCTCAGGGCGAGAAAGATACGGTCAAAGCCGTGTCGAGCTGGTTTGAATTACTTCTGGAGCAATAGCCCCCCCCTTGCACTCCAGGCACTTGCGCGGCGGAGCCTGACATCCCCTCTTCCTCAACTTGCAGATATCATGGCGGGAAACCCGCTCAACCGTCCCGTTCAGGGGTGAGCCGCGAAAAGCGGATGCTTCTGTGTCTTTAGAAACGCCAGCAGATCGGCAACTTCCTGGGTATCGAGCAGATCGCCAAAAGCGGCCGGCAGGGTGGAGATCTTCTGCGTCTTGAATTTTTTGACAAGATCCTTCTGAATGGACAACTCCACCCCTTCCTTATCCACCAGTGTGATGCTGGAATCGTCCTCGCTTTTCTT
>QJZQ01000224.1 GCA_003246675.1 Nitrospirota bacterium
ATAATAAGAGGACCTGAGGCCTAATGAAGGGCGTTCATAAAAAAAACCTCTGATATAATTTGAAGCAACCGTTAAGTTTGTAGGAGAGATATGGCTGAAATTACTTGTCCCAGAAGCCCGTATGACATGGAAGGCGGCCTCTGTTTTTTTCCGCGCATGCTGGACAAAATTCGCCTGGATATAAAAGGTATACTGGGGCCGGGTTATCTTCCCCGGCTGGGTAAGGGGATGGATGGGCTTTTGTGTCAATTTCTGGGAGTCCGCTATGATAGTGTGCGGGAGAGGGTGGAGGAGGGAAAAACCGATGTGGATATCCTGGAGTGGTGCCAGAGAAACGGCATCCGGCGTGGAACGTTCGATGTTATGCTGTTCAACAAGTTTTTAGCAAAACTCGGTTGGCGCGACGAGGACTACGGCCAGCGGTTGCACGATTACAAGGTGCAGCAGAATCTCGTTCACCGTGCCGACATCGAAACCCTGTTCGATTTTATCGAAGTCGATGAGAAGAGGAGGGAGTGATATTCTCTTGATTGGATAGTCCCCATTGCGACCAAAGCGGGATATGGGCTGTTCAATTCTGTTATTAGTGGAGAGGCTACCGGGCCGGCTGGCGCGGGCCGCGTGTGGATAAACACAATGGGGAGGGGCTTGGTGCAAACCAAAAAAGATCACTGGTTGCAGGAGTTTTTAGAACTCGAAGCGGCATCGGGCATCCTGCTCATCGTGGCGATGGTGCTGGCGCTGCTGTTTGCCAACACCCCGTTGAGCTACGCGTATACAAGCCTGCTGGAGATGCCTGTCGGTGTGCAGGTGGGACCTCTGGTCCTTAACAAGGCTTTTATCTTGTGGGTGAACGATGGTTTGATGGCGGTATTTTTTCTGCTGATCGGTCTGGAGGTGAAGCGGGAAATTCTGCAGGGGCAGCTTTCCAACCCGGCGACCCTCATCCTGCCCGGGGTGGCCGCCCTTGGCGGTATGGTGGTGCCGGTGGGGATCTACATTGCGCTCAATAGCGGCGACCCGGTGGCCATGCAGGGCTGGGCCACTCCCGCAGCGACGGATATCGCTTTTGCGCTCGGCGTGCTTTCCCTGTTCGGCAGGCGGGTTCCGGTTTTCCTTAAATTGTTCCTCATGGCTCTCGCCATCATTGACGACCTCGGGGCGATCATCATCATCGCCATTTTTCATACCACGGATCTTTCGCTTTCATCCCTGCTGCTCGCGGGGGTGGCCATTTTAGTTTTGGTGCTATTGAACCTGATGGGTGTGCTGCGTGTCGCCGCGTACATGCTGGTGGGCCTGGTTTTATGGATCAGCGTGCTCAAGTCGGGGGTTCACGCCACGTTGGCGGGGGTAGCCCTGGCGTTCACCATTCCTCTGCGTACACGGAAGGGGGGAGGCGAGCCGCCCTTGCTGCACCTGGAGCATGCGCTGCACCCTTGGGTGGCTTTCGGCATTCTGCCTCTGTTCGCCTTCGCCAACGCCGGGGTTTCGCTTCATGGTTTTTCCGCCTCCCAGCTTTTGGACCCTGTTCCGCTGGGCACCGCCGCCGGGTTATTTTTGGGCAAACAGGTGGGGGTGTTCGGGTTTTCCTGGTTGCTGATCAAAAGCGGATTCGCCAGGTTGCCGAAAAGGATCACCTGGCTGCAATTCTACGGCGTGGCGGTTCTGACGGGAATCGGGTTCACCATGAGTCTGTTCATCGCCACGCTGGCGTTTGTCGAGCACGAAGGAGGGGGGTATGCCGCCAGCGCGCAAATCGGCGTACTGGTCAGTTCCCTGTTGTCGGCGTCCGTAGGCTATGCGGTGCTGAGTCGGGGGTTGCCCGCCCTCAGGGCGCCCAAGGGTTCCCCTAAGGCTCAGGCGATAAGGTAGGCCCCGGTGTGCGGGTCGAACGCCAGCCCGCGTTCCGCCTTCTGCCCGTTGAGCATGGCATCGAACGCCCGGTGGATGTTCGCGTTTTTGATCGCATCGTCCTCGAAGTAGGTGTGGCTGTTCCCCACTCGTTTCGCCTCGGTGAAATCCAGATAGACCGCACTGTTGGATTTTAGTTGCTCGGTGTAGTGGCCGAGTCGCGCGAGTTGCTGTTCCCCGAATTTCAGGCGCGAGGCCATGAGCGCGTAGTCGTTTTCATTGATGGTGATGTAGATGCGCTTCCGGTGGGCGATGCGGTCCACCCATGCGGTGTGGTCTTTGTTGTTCACGTCGGCGGCAATCATGACGATATTGTCGAAGATCAGGGTTTCGCGCTGGTACACGGAGGAAACCATCAATGTTTTTTTTAAGTAATTGCCCATGCTGTGCAGTACCAGGTTGAAGGACTGATTGCAGGCGGTGTCCTGGTGGGTTTGCAGATAGTTGTGAAGTTTTTCAAAGCAGCGGTCCAGCGCGTTGACAGACATTTTGGCGTCTCGCTTGTCGCTACGGTAGGAGGCCGCCCCGCGAACCCCTCCGCCGTTGGCCGGCCAGGAAAATGCGATCACCTCGACCTGGTAGTTTTTTTCAAAGGTGTGGCAGCGGTTGAGGACATCCTCCAGGTCGTTGTTGAACCCGTGGACGAAAAATATGCAGTTCTTTTTTTTCTCACGCATCTTTTTCTGAAGCCTGAGAAAAAACTCCTCACTGGGTAGTTTCTTTTTGGCGCCTCCCTCCGAGGCCAATTCCATTTTCCACTTTTTACCGGATTTTCGCACTTCCGCGAGGCGCAATTCGTCCGGGCCTTTGTCGTTGAACGTATCTCCGAAGCATTTTTCGACGGATTTTCCGGACAGAATGTTGCGGTTGGAAACGAGTATCATGCGGGTTCTCCTATCAAGAGATGCCTGGTGGGGGAGGGGTGAAGCCGTGGAAAAAGGAACCGGGTTTTAGCGGAGGGCCGGGAAGGCCTGAGCGTAGCTCGCCGCCAGATCCTTGAACGAGATGACGCCGACGACGTGCCCCTCGCTGGTCACGGCCAGGTGGCCGATGCCCTTTTGCCGCATGAACTCACCCGCTTTTTCGACACTGGTGAAGCGATCGACGGAGAAAACCGAGCGGGTCATCACCGAGGATATGAGCGTGTCCTTGGGGTCAAGCCCCTTGGCGAGAACTTTGCGGTCGATATCCGACTCGGTGAGGATGCCGACGTATTCCTGAAACGCGGTGATGAGGAGGGAGCTCACCTTCCTGGCCTGCATGTGAAGTTGAGCTTCCACCACAGTGAGGGACCGATCCACGCTGACGATGGGCTGCTTGATGTAGCTTTCTATTTTCTGCATAATTCCTCCTACAGGGCGGTAGAGCAAGGCCAACCTCATTGTAGCAGGAACCCTTTTAAAATCAAAGGCTTGATGTGTGATCTAGATCACACCGCCGGCAACACCCTTCAAAAACCGGCGTTTGCGCATCGTTATTTCTGGGGAGGGCGGCGTAGCCGTGCGGGGTTATGCCGCTCACATTTTGAAGACCATCAAGAGAAAACCCAAAACCACGCTGATGCCGACGATCCACGCCATTATTTTAAACATCATAAGCATTTCTCCTGTGAGTGATTGTCAGGGATTGCGAAGTGCAACCCTGGCCTGATAACCCATCCGCTTGATGGGCCAGGAACCGTTTTTCATGCGAGAAAAACACGATTTAAAGAATCCGGGCGGTGCCGGCAGCGCCTCCGCTCCATTCAGTGCGCTTCTTTCCAGTTCCTCCCCCAACCGATATCCACCAGCAGCGGGACGTTGAAGGGATAAACCCCTTCCATTTCCTTTTTGACCAGGGCGAGCATGGTTTCTTTTTCCTTTTGCGGGCACTCGAAAACCAGTTCGTCGTGCACCTGCAGAATCATCCTGGAGCCCAGCTTTTTCTTCTTGATCTGCCTAGAGAGCCGGATCATGGCCACCTTGATGAGGTCGGCCGCGCTGCCCTGGATGGGGGAGTTGATGGCGACGCGCTCCGCCGCTTCCCGCACCTGCCTGTTCTTGCTCGTCAGGTCCGGCAGATAGCGGCGGCGGTTCATCAGGGTGGTGGTGTAGCCGAGCTGGCGCGCCTTTTCTATGGTTTCCTCCATATAGGTCTTCACTCGCCGGTAGAGGGCAAAATATTGATCGATGAATTCCTTCGCCTCGCGCGGCGGAATCTTGAGCTGGCGCGACAGGCCGAAGGCGCTCAGCCCGTACACGATGCCGAAGTTGACCGCCTTGGCCATGCGGCGGGTGTTTTCATCCACCCGGTCGATGGAGGTGCCGAAGATTTCAGCGGCGGTGCGCGTGTGAATGTCCTCGCCTTTTTTGAATGCGGCGGACAGGGCCTCGTCCCCCGACAGGTGGGCGAGGATGCGAAGCTCGATCTGCGAATAGTCGGCCGAGAGGAGGCGGCCGTCGCCTTCGGCGATGAAGGCGCGGCGAATCTCCTTGCCAAGCGGAGAGCGGATGGGGATGTTCTGCAGGTTGGGGTCGCTGCTCGACAGGCGTCCGGTGGCCGCCACCGTCTGGTTGAACGACGTGTGCACCCGGCCGGTCTTTTTGCATATTTCCAGGGGCAGGGCGTCCACGTAAGTCGATTTCAGTTTCCCGAGCTGCCGGTAGGAGAGGATTTTTTCGGGCAGCTCGTGCTGGAGCGCCAGCTCTTCGAGCACCGACACGTCGGTGGAATAACCGGTCTTGGTTTTTTTCAGCGCCGGCAGTTTCAGCTTTTCGAACAGGATGACGGAGAGTTGCTTGGGGGAGTTGATGTTGAACTCCTCGCCGGCGCTCTTGAAAATATCGATCTCGTGCTTCTTCATGTCCTGCGCAAGGGTCCTGGAAAGCGATTTGAGGTGGTCCGTGTCGATGAACACCCCATTCATTTCCATTTCCGCCAGCACCTCCATGAGAGGCATTTCGAGGGTTTCGAACAGTTCGAGGGTTTCCTTCGTCAGCTTGGGCCGCAGGTTCGCGGCGAGGCGAAAGGTCACGTCCGAATCCTCGGCGGCGTACTCGGTGGCGCGGTCGATCTCCACCTCGTCGAAGCCGATTTCCTTGGACGCCGTCCCCACCACTTCCTTGTAGGTGAGGGTTTTGTGGCCGAGAAGCTCGCGCGCCAGGTCATCCAGGCCGTGGCCGCGGCGCGACGGGTCGAGGAGGTACGAGGCGATCATCGTGTCGAAAGCGATGCCGTCGAGGTTCACTCCCTCGCCGTGGAGCACAATCAGGTCGTACTTGATGTTATGGCCGATTTTTTTGACCTTCGGGTCCTCGAGCACGGGCCTGAGGCGCTTGAACACCATTTCCCGGTCCAGCTGCTCGGGCACGCCCAGGTAGCGGTGCCCCACCGGCAGGTAGCAGGCCTCGCCTTGCCGGAAAGAGAAGGAGATGCCCACCGCTTCGGCGGCGACGGCGTTCAGGCTGGTGGTTTCCATATCGAGGGCGAACTCTCCCGCCTTTTTAAGCTCTTCAAGCAGCGTCTCGAAACGCTTTTCATCGAGGATCGTTTCATAGGCCCGCTCGGGGGCGGGCGTTTCGTCGGCACTCTTGGGGATCAGCGAAGTGAACTCCAGTTCGCCGAACAGGCGGGTGAGGGCCTCGGTGTCGGGCTCCTTCACCTGGAGGTCGTCGAGCGAGCAGGGCAGGGCGACGTCGGTATCGATGGTCACCAGCTGCTTGCTCAGGCGGGCGTTTTCCCGGTCGGTCTCCAGTTTTTCACGGAGCTTTTTTTTGTCGACCTCGTCGATGCGCCGGTACAGCTCCTCGATGGAATGGAATTTCTGGATGAGCTCGGTCGCGGTTTTGGGCCCCACGCCTTTAACGCCGGGGATGTTGTCGCTCGAATCGCCCATGAGGCCCATGACATCGGTGACGCGCTCGGGGCCGACGCCGAATTTTTCCTCCACGTCCTTTTCCTCGAAGACCTTGTCCTTCATCGTGTCGAGCATGTGCACCCGGGGGCCAATGAGCTGCATCATATCCTTGTCGCCGCTGACGATGACGACTTTCAGTCCCTGTTCCGCACCCTTGAGGGCGAGGGTGCCGATGAGATCGTCTGCTTCATAACCGGGCTTCCGGAGCGTGGCGATGTTGTACGCCGCCACCAGCGGCTCGAAATAAGGGAACTGCTTCGCCAGGTCTTCCGGCGGCACTTCCCGGTGCGCCTTATATTCGGAGTACATTTCGTGGCGAAAGGTCTTTTCCTTGCTGTCGAACACCACCGCGAGATAGTCCGGCTTCTCTTCGCGGACCACCTTCTGCAACATATTGATGAAGCCGTACAGCGCGTTGGTGGGCAGGCCGCTGGAGGTGGAAAGAGGTTGCCGGATGGCGTAAAAAGCCCGGAAAATGTAAGACGAACCGTCGATCAGGTAAAGAGTTTTGGGTTTGCTCATGGTTTCCGGGAGAAGCCCCGCGCGCGGAGAAAATCAGCCACAGGCGGGAGGGGGTCGAATCGGCGTTGACAGGCGCTTATTATAGGGGGCCGTTATTGCCGTGTCCAATGGAATGTGCTATCATGACAACGGTATTCCATCTAAAAACCGTTGTAAATAAAGGCTTAACAGAGCGAGGACCGTGGCATTGTGCTGAAATCCCTATCCAAGAATGATGCCATGAGGACCCGCGCCCTCATCGAGGCCGGACGCCGTGTACTGAAAATCGAAAGCGAGTCGGTCGCGGGGATGATCGACCGCATCGACGAGAACTTCGCCGGCGTGGTGGAGCGGCTCAACGAATGCCTCGGCCACGTGGTGGTGACCGGCATGGGTAAATCCGGACTCATCGGCAGCAAGATCGCCTCCACGTTTTCCAGCATCGGCCTGCCCGCCGTGTTTCTGCACGCCGCCGAGGCGAGCCATGGCGATATCGGCATCATCTCCCGCAATGACATCATCCTCGCCCTCTCCAACAGCGGCGAGACCGAAGAGATCGTCAAGCTGCTGCCGACGCTTGGCCGCATCAAATGTACTCTGGTGGCGCTGACCGGCAATCCCGAATCCACCCTGGCGCTGCGCAGCGATTTTGTCCTGCACACCGGCGTGCGTGAAGAGGCCTGCTCGCTCGGGCTCGTGCCCACCTCCAGCACCACCGCCACCCTCGCCATGGGCGATGCCCTGGCCATGGCCCTGCTGGAGCTGCGCGGTTTTCGCGCCGAGGATTTCGCCCAGAACCATCCCGGCGGCAGCCTGGGGCGCAAGCTGCTCACCACCGTGGGCGACCTGATGCGGCGCGGCGGGGAAGTGCCGCGCGTCGGCACCGAGGCGGGCATCTCGGACGTGCTCCGGGAAATGAGCCAGAAATGCCTGGGGACGACCCTCGTCGTCGATGCCGCCGGAGCGCTTCTCGGCATCATCACCGATGGCGACCTGCGGCGCACCATCGAAAAAAAGAAGGACATCCTGGCCGCCCGGGCGGGCGACCTGATGAGCCCAAACCCGAAAACCGTCCACGAGGACAGCATGGCCACCCAGGCGGTGCAGTTGATGGAGGAGCACGCCATCACCTCCCTGGTGGTGAGCGAGGACGGGAAAACCATCGACGGTATCATCCACCTGCAAGATCTTCTGAAAGCGGGTATCGTGTGAGGCGGGGCATTTTGCTCGGCAAGATAACTTTATAAAAATAAAGGATTTCCCGCATTATACTTAATGTAAAACATTAAGTTGATGCGGGTGGGAAACCCATGACAGGCAACGAACTGAGAAAAAAATTCATCGAGTATTTCGCCGAACGCGGCCACACCGCCGTCCCCAGCGCTTCGCTGGTGCCGAGGAACGACCCCACCCTGCTGTTCACCAACGCGGGGATGGTGCCCTTCAAGAACGTCTTCCTCGGTCAGGAGACCCGCGGTTACACGCGCGCCGTATCGGCGCAGAAATGTGTGCGCGCCGGCGGCAAGCACAACGACCTGGAGATGGTCGGCCGCACCGCCCGCCACCACACCTTTTTCGAGATGCTGGGCAACTTCTCTTTCGGCGACTATTTCAAGAAGGAGGCCATCGCCTACGGCTGGGAATTCCTCACCCAGGTGGTCGGCTTGCCGGCGGACCGGCTCTACGTGTCGGTGTACCAGGATGACGATGAGGCCTATGCGCACTGGCAAAACGACATGGGCCTTGCTCCGGAACGTATCTACCGCCTGGGCGAAAAGGATAATTTCTGGGCCATGGGCAACACCGGGCCCTGCGGACCGTGCTCCGAAATCTATATCGATCAGGGCGAGGCGGTGGGCTGCGGCCGCCCCACCTGCGAAGTCGGTTGCGACTGCGACCGCTACCTGGAAATCTGGAACCTGGTGTTCATGCAGTACGACCGCGACGAGAGCGGTAAAATGACGCCCCTGCCCAACCCCTGCATCGACACCGGCATGGGGCTCGAGCGCCTCGCCGCCGTGGCCCAGGGGCAGACCACCAACTATCACTCCGATCTGCTGATGGACCTCATCGGCTGGGTCGCCGAAGTCACCGGCCGGCCCTACGGCGCCGATCACGAGACCGACGTGTCCATCCGCGTGATCACCGACCACGCCCGCGCAACCGCCTTTCTCATCGGCGACGGTGTTCTGCCCTCCAACGAGGGCCGCGGCTACGTGCTGCGCCGCATCATGCGCCGGGCGCTTCGGCACGGCCAGCTCCTCGGGCAGAAGGAGCCCTTCTTTCACCGCGTGACCGACCGGGTGGCCGAAACCTTCAAGGAAACCTATCCCGAGCTGGAGACCAACGCCGCCTTCATCCACCGCGTCGTCCAGAACGAAGAGGAAAATTTTTCGAGCACCCTCACCTTCGGCACCCAGCGTCTGGAGGAGATCGTCGAACGCGTGCGGGCCGAGAAGCTTTCGGACATCCCCGGAGAGGAGATCTTCAAGCTCTACGACACCTTCGGCTTTCCCGTGGATCTGGTGCAGGAAACCGCGAAGGACAACGGCCTGGGCCTGGACATGGCCGGCTTTGATAAAGCCATGCAGGCGCAGAAGGAAAAGGCCATGGCGTCGTGGAAGGGGTCCGGAGAAAAGACCGTCGCGCCCTTTTACAAGGAATTCGTGCAGAAATCGCCCGCCACCGTGTTCGAGGGCTACGGCTCCACCCGCGGGGAGGGCCATGTGGTGGCGATGCTCAAGGGCCAGGCCCCCGTCGACCACGCCGAACCCGGCGACGAAGTGGAGCTGCTGCTCGACCGCACCCCGTTTTACGGCGAATCCGGCGGCCAGGTGGGCGACAGCGGCTGGGCCTTCAACGACCATGTCCACCTGGAAGTGAAGGACGCCGTGAAGCCCCTTGCAGAAGTGATCGTGCACAAGGCGCGGGTGGTCAGCGGTTCCCTCAAAACGGGAGACCCGCTCACCCTGGAAGTGGACGCCGAAAAACGTTCCGGCACCGCGCTCAACCACAGCGCCACCCATCTCCTGCACGCGGCCCTGCGCGAAGTGCTGGGCGACCACGTTAAACAGGCCGGTTCACTGGTGGAGCCCGGGCGCTTGCGCTTCGACTACACCCATTTTTCGCCGCTGACCGAACGGGAAAAAAGCCGCCTCGAAGCCCTTGTCAACGAAAAGATCCGCGCCAATATCGCCGTCGAGACCCGCGAAATGGGCGTCGACGAAGCTCTCAAGGAAGGCGCCACGGCGCTGTTCGGCGAGAAATACGGCGAGAGCGTGCGCGTCGTCAGCGTGCCCGGCTTCAGCAAGGAGCTGTGCGGCGGCACCCACATCCGGCAGACGGGCGACATAGGCGTGTTCAAGATTATGAGCGAGGGCGGCATCGCCTCCGGCGTGCGCCGCATCGAAGCCGTCACCGGAGCGGGGGCCTACGATACCATCCAGCACCACTTCCAGACCCTGAACGCCATCCGCACCCTGCTCAAGGTGCAGCCGGAGGAAGAACTCGGCCGCCTGAAGAAACTCATGGAAAAAAGCCGCGAGATGGAAAAAGAGATTGCCGCCCTTAAGGAAAAACTCATCAGCGGCAAAGGCTCGGGGATGGAGGACGGCGTGAAGGAGATCGCCGGCACCCGCGTGCTCATCCAGAAACTCGACGGCGTGGACCAGAAGACCCTGCGCAGTTTCATCGACAACGCCAAGAACAAGCTCGGCTCCGGCGTCGTCGTTGCCGGGTCCGCCGCCGACGGCAAGGTGATGCTCGCCGCGGGCGTCACCGAAGACCTCACCGGCCGCTACCAGGCGGGGAAGATCATCAAGGAAATCGCCGGCATCGTTGGCGGCAGCGGCGGCGGCCGGGCCGACATGGCCCAGGCAGGGGGCACGCACGTCGACAAGCTCGACGAAGCCCTGGCCCGGGTCGAGGCCCTCATCCAGGCCGGCTGAAGCGAAGAATAAAACGCACTTTCCTCTTGCGGGACAGGCGCGAGTCTTTTAAGCTAGGCGGTATTCGAACCCGGCATGCAGCGGCAGGTTGCTGCCGCAACACCAGGAAAGCGCATGGACAGTTTGAAAAAGGAAGATCTCGACAAGAAGTGGAAGGCCATCGCCACCCGCGCCGTGACCGACGAAAGCTTCAAGAAGAAGCTCGTCGCCGACCCGGTCAATGTCATGGTTGAAAACGGACTCACCATCCCCGAAGGCGCCGAAATGAAAGTCGGCTCCGGCGACAGGCAGACGTTCCCCCTGCCGTCCAATGCGCCGCAGGAACTCAAGGACGAAGTGAAATGGTGGGAGTGGCGGCTCGACAGCATCCGCGAATTCGGCAGGGAGCTGAAAATCAAAAAGGGCGGTCACAGCTCCATGAGCGCGCAGGAGGCCGAGGAGGATAGTTCCGGCGTTTTCTAGCCCACGCTCGCGCCGCCACCCGAGGCGGACCGCGGCTCAAAACCCATCTAAAACATACGCGCCCGTAGCTCAGCTGGATAGAGTGCCGGATTCCGATTCCGTAGGTCGCAGGTTCGACTCCTGCCGGGCGCACCAAATAAAAGAAAGCACTTGGTCGAATTGCCGGCTAAGTGCTTTTTTATTTTGTCTTCTATTTGCCGTTGTTTGCGGGAAACGGGAAATAGGAAGGGAGAGCTTCGTTCGGCAAAGTCAGCGGGGTTCACCATGCTCGATAATCGTGCTGCCCGAAGGCAGGTTGAAAGATGCTGATAAGTTTGGAAAGTGGGATAAAAAACAGGGGGAGGGGAGGTCCGGAAGCCGATGGGGCCGCCCCCCGATCCTGGGGGGCTTAGCTGGTAAATGGAGCGCGGGCTTCAGATTGGGGAGAGGGCCGGGCTGCGATCCGTCACGAGCTCCAGATGGATCTGGCGCTCCGGTTTGCTTTTTTCCGTTTCTTTTTAGCTTCTTTGATCTTCAGCTTTTTCTTGACGGAAGGTTTCATGAAGAACCTTCTGCGTTTGAGTTCCTTGAACAAACCTTCCTTGATGAGCTGACGTTTAAGAACCTTTAACGCCCGATCGACCTGATTTTGATAAACGATGACTTGTAAAATAAGACCTCCAGATTTTAAGGTTAGGGCGTATCCGTATTTTCAGGTTTGGCCGGCTTTGCCGGAGGTTTCCCGGCTCTTTTGTTTTTTCTGAAGAGGGAGGGGGACTCCAGTTGTTTCTTCGACCGGTTATTCAACTTTTTAATCGAGATCACTTTTTTCAAATTCCCGGAACTGTCGTATACCTTGACTTCATGCATAAAAACACCTCGCGTTGACCGGTTTATCCCCTGGTGTGATGACAACAAAAAAAGCCACTCCAAAAAGGGGTGGCGAAAATAGAGAGTCCTTTACGGTTATCAGATGCCTTGCCTCGAGTGGGGTACCTGGAGGGGAGGTAAAAGGATACCACGAATCGCGGGGATTACCAAGGGATTTAGCTTAAATTGCGCGGGTTTCTGCTGGTAAAACGGGCCCTGGGGCGGGTCATGGGCGGCCAGAGCCCTTTTGAAAAATATTTGTCGATTGATGCAAAAAAAATGATGCATTTTCTGAAATCGTGTTATAATCACATCAGTAAAGTAGGGTTGAGCAGTTGCAGTGTAGTTAGTACTCTTCTAGTTTCTCGCCTAGAGCAAACCTGTAAGGCCATTTGGTATAGCAAACCAAGTCAAGTTCGGTTTTTCCTCGAAGTGGTTCTCTAAAAGTCCTTGCACCATCCAACCCAATTCAAAAATGGGGACGGCTTTGTCCAGGTATTCTGGAATTGCGTTTCCGCACAATTGCAGGAGTGTATAGTTATGGCAGTAGGAACAGTAAAATGGTTTAACGAAAGCAAGGGTTATGGTTTCATTGAGTCCGAGAGCGGCAAAGATCTGTTTGTTCATTTCTCGGAAATTCAAGGAGAGGGTTTCAAGACTCTTGTCGAGGGCCAGGCCGTAGAGTTCGAGGAAGGCATGGGCCAGAAAGGTCCGCAGGCCACGAGAGTGGTTGCTAAATAAGAACCTTCGGACGTTATCCGGCATGAACGCGAGTTCAGCCGGAGTCCTCTAAAGTTTCGTAATCAGAGTAAGGGTCCCGCCGCAAGGCGGGGCCCTTTTTTCGTTTCATTCCGTATTTTTGGGTTTTGTCGGATAGGGGCGCATTGGAGAAAAAAATAACATAGAATGCAAATGGAGGCCCTCAATACATTACTCAGGTGATGCCATGGCAATCGATTTTTCGATCGAGGATGTGGTTCGGTTTGCGAATGATATTGTGATCGTCACCGAGGCTAACCCTTTGGATGAGCCTGGACCCAAAATTGTCTATGTCAACGAGGCGTTCACCCGCTTGACCGGGTACGCAAAAGAAGAGGTTCTGGGGAAAACGCCAAGGGTTTTGCAAGGGCCTGATTCGGCCCCTGAAACCAGGGCGGAAATCCGGCGGGCTCTGGAAAAGAAAGAACCCATCAGAACCACCATTGTAAATTACTCGAAATCAGGGGAAAAATACTGGCTGGATATCAACATCATCCCATTGAAAAACAGCAAGGGGGAAGTCACTCATTTCGCGGCCATAGAGAGGGATCTGACCGTTATCAAGCAGGCGGAAGAGGAGATCCGGCAGCAAAACAAACTGCTTCAGGATTTGAACGAGACTAAAAACAAGTTTCTCGGCATTGCCTCGCACGATTTGCGAAACCCGATTTATGTCATCAGGACATACAGCGAGGTTTTGAGGGAAGGGGGCGTTGGGGGGGTGAATGACAAGCAAAGAGAATTGCTTGAAAAAATATTCAACTCCTGCAATTACATGAAGAGCCTCCTGGAAAATCTTCTGGATATTTCAAAAATTGAGAGTGGGAAAATTGAGCTGGACCTGAGAGTCCAGGATTTGAATTCCCTTGCGAAAGCGCAGTGCGAATTGAATCAGCTTCTGGCGCAAAAGAAGAATATCGCTCTGCACCTCCATCCGGGAGAAATTCCCCGAGTGTCCTTCGATGAAAACTCGATGGTGCAGGTCGTTGGGAATTTTATTGGCAACGCCATTAAATTTTCTCCGCCCGATACCCATATTCATGTGAGCACGTGGCTAGAGGGCGCCCATGTCTGTTTTTCAGTTCGGGATGAGGGGCCGGGCTTGTCGGGCGAGGATCAAAAGTTGCTGTTCGGGGAGTTTCAGACTTTAAGCTCCAAGCCAACGGGAGGTGAAAAATCCACGGGGCTGGGCCTCGCCATTGTTAAAAAAATCATAAATCTTCATAAAGGCGAGGTGGGTGTGGACAGCACGCTCGGAAAGGGAAGCACGTTTTATTTTAAACTCCCCATTGAATAAGGGAGCCGGTTCGTTCGCAAAGCGCCTCCGTGGCTAGGGTAAGGAAGCCATCGATCGAACGTTTTGGGGGAAATCAAGGCGTCAGCGATTTTGAGAATAGCTGCATCACCACCACGCCCAAAATAATGAGGGCGATTCCAAGAAGGGCGGGAAAGTCGAGGGATTGTTTGTAAAAATAGACCCCGACCAGGGCGACGAGAATCATCCCAAGCCCGGACCACAGGGCATAGGTGATGCCGAGGGGCAGGGTTTTTAGCACCAGGGTCAGCATATAGAACGATAGGCCATAGCCCACGACCACAATCAGGCTGGGGACAAGCCGGGTGAACTGGGCGGACGCTTTAAGAGCGCTGGTTCCCGCCACTTCGGAAATGATAGCGATGGCTAAATAAAAGTAACCCATTAAAGGTCCGTCCTGAATTTCAGTTCGATGTGCCGGGTTGAAAAAGTGTCATTATACCATTTGGCTTAGAGGGAGATTACCGGATTTGCAACGCCGGACGGGGGCAATCGTTCACCTGTCAGGGTTGGATGGCCAACAGCGCTGGCAGGTACGTGATTGACAATAAATCGCCTGTTCTGCTATATAGAGGCTATTCAAAGGGTTTCATCACTAGCGAGAACAGACGGTGTCTTTCGAATCTTTAATGGGGGCAGGTATTTTGCGCATCCGCTCCAGGGAAGTTATCTCCCTGGTTTTAGTGGTGTTGGCCCTATGGCTGTTGATGCCGCAGGGGGCTCAGGCCCAGCCGCGGCATGACCACTCCCAGGCCGTCTCGAGTGTTTCTCCCTTTGAGCAAGACCGGCATTCCCGTCACTGCCTTTTAAAAAATCATCCCTCGATGCAGAGCCCTCACGTTTGCCCGCATGAGAATGCGCGAAAGGGCGACTCTCGCCTGTTCCTTCAGGCGGATTGCGGTGGGGCGTCGGGGAAAGGCCTGCCTGCGGGAGGAAATCACTCCAAGGATTTCCCCGCGATGGATGCAGGCGTTTTGCCAGTTGCCTCTTTATCTTCCGATCGCCTGATGGATGTGTTCGCGCAATATCATGAAGGCCCCGCGCTCTCCATCGACCCGCCTCCCAGGCTCTGATTCCCACTCCAAAAGATATCCCTTAATAACGTCACAGCCGAATTTCACCGCGCCCCACGCGAATTTTGCGATTGGCCGGTGGCCCTTTGCCTGCGCGTCAAATGATCTCCCGCCTCATTTTGGGGCGGGGTTTTGGAAAAGGAAGAAAGAGATGATTAAGAAATATTGGATCGCGTTGCTGGTTTCTTCATGGATTATAGGCTGGGCGAGCCTGGCTCAGGCCTTTATTGGTTTGTGCTGCGCGCATTGCGGCGGCAACATGCCGCTCAACATTCCCGGTGGAGGCATCCCCGAGCCCAAGGAGTTTCGCTTCAAGCTCAGCCAGATGTACATGCAGATGGGTCCCCTTCGGGAGGGCAC